>JBBSOH010000286.1:0-4467 GCA_038259945.1 Acidimicrobiales bacterium | reverse complement strand
CTGCCGCCCGAGTGCTGGCGGAACACGGCGAGTTCCTCGGGGCCGAGTTCGTACTGTTCCTTGCAGTTGTCGCACATCTTGCGGATCAGTCGCTGGGAGACCACGCCGACGATGGCCGACGCCACGAGGAACGCCTCGATGCCCATGTCCAGCAGCCGGTGCAGTGCGGCGACGGCGTCGGTGCCGTGCAGTGAGGAGAGCACGAAGTGGCCGGTGAGTGCGGACTGGATGGCGATGCGGGCAGTGGGTTCGTCACGGATCTCGCCGACGAGGATGACGTCGGGGTCCTGACGCAGGAGGGCCTTGAGGCCGGTGGCGAACGTCAGGCCCGCCTTCTCGTTGGTCTGCACCTGGTTGATGCCGGGGAACACGTATTCCACCGGGTCCTCGACCGTGGTGACGTTCTTGCCGTTGTTGTTGATCTCGAGCAGGGTGGCGTAGAGCGTGGTGGTCTTGCCGGCACCGGTCGGGCCGGCGCAGATGACCATGCCGAACGGTGCATGCACGAGCTTGGCGTACGTGTTGTACGTCTCCTTCGGCATGCCGAGTTCGCTCAGGCCGACCATCGACTTGGACTTGTCGAGCAGACGCATGACGATCTTCTCGCCGAACACGGTCGCCACGGACGACACACGCACGTCGAGGTCCTTGCCGTCGACCTTCGTGGAGAACTGGCCGTCCTGCGGCGCACGCTTCTCGACGATGTTCATCTCCGACATGATCTTCAGGCGTGACACGAGCGCGTTGTGCGCGGTCAGCGGGAGGCTGAACGCTTCGATCAGCTGACCGTCGACGCGGTACCGGATGCGGAGGCGGTCGTCGAGCGGTTCGATGTGGATGTCCGACGTGCGGTCGCGCAGCGCCTGGCCGACGATCTTCGCGACGAGCTGCACGACGGGCGACTGGTCGTCGAGGCTGACCTCGGCGATCGTCTTCTCCGCAGCCATCCGCTGCTCGTCCTCACCGGCGAAGGTGGACAGGATCGCATCGAGGTTCGACGACGTGCGGAACATCTGCTCGATGAACGACGTGACCGTGTTGTGGTCCGACGCACGCCACGACAGACGTTGCCCGCCGGCGGCCGCTTCAACCTGCTGGCGACGGATTGCCGACGGGTCGACCGCGTACACGACGAGACCCTCGGGGCCCTCGGCGACGGCGACCACCTTGTGCTGCCGACACACCTGTTCGGACAGCTTCTGGACGATCTCCGGATCGAGTTCACCCACGTTGGAGTCCGCGGCGGGCACCTGACACGCAGCTGCGACAGCGTGGGCGAGTTCGTTGCGCCCCACCCTGTTGCGGCTGATCGCATACTCGCTGAACTTGAACAGATCGCCGTTGGCGTCGGTCAGCAGCTGGGCGAGTTGCTCGGCGGTGAGGTAGTTCGCCTGGACGAGCGCCTGGCCGGCGGCCATGCATTCGTCGAGATTCGGTCCGGGAGCGTTGCGCTCCGCCAGGGCCACGCCACCGCCGCTCTGTTCGGGTGCGTCGTCGTCCTTCTTGCGTCCGAGTGCCATGAGTGTGGATTCCGTTCTTCGTTCTGTGGTCGTGTCGTCGTCGGGCGGGTGGAGTTCTTCAGGCGTCGATCAGTAGTTGACCGGCGGCTCCAGGCTCATCGTGAGTCCGACCGAGGAGAGCGACGAGTCGCCATTGGTCGTCGGGTCGGCGGTGGGAGGCGAGAGCGGCGACGACGCCGGAGGGGCGTCGAGGCGGTCGTTCATCGGCACCACCGGCGTGGTCGAGTGGACGGCGTCCACCTCGCTCGCAGCGGGGCGTGACATGGCGACCGTGGCGTCGTCGGCCCCGTCGTCACGACTGCGGATGATGTCCGGGTCGAGCATGAGCACGGCTCGCTCGACCTCTTCGAGTCGTTCGAGTTGGACGGCGGTGGCGACGTCCATGCTCTGTTCCTGGACGGTCGTCTCGATCTCGGTGAGGCGCACGGCGGTGTTCTCGAGGTTGCCGGTGATCGTCTCCTGGAAGCGCTCCATCTCGATGCGCACCAGTTCGGCCTGGCCCAGTGCCGAGGAGATCTTGTCCTTCATCTCGTCGATCGCTTCTTCGTCGACGTTCTCCATCTGCTCACGCAGTGAGGCGATGTTCGTCTCGACGTCGGTGAACTTCGCGTCGGCCTTGGCGATCCGGTCGTTCAGCGCATCGACGGCTTCGTCGAGTCCGACGCCGATCCGACCGACGTGGGCGTCGATGTCGGCGACGCGCTGGCCGATCTCCTCGTTCATCCGGGTCTCGAGGCCGAGCATCCGCTCGTTGATCCGGGTCTCACTCGAGTCGACGCGGTCGCCGATCAGGTTCGACACCTCGGATTGCTGGCGAGCTGCGAATGCGGACACCTCGTCGATCCGCATCACCATCGAGGTCATCCGGTCGTCGAAGCTGCCGAGGACATCGGACTGGACCCGTTCGAGGCGTGCATCGATCGCTGCGGTGACCTGGTTGATGTGCTTGACCATCTGGCCGGCCTGGTCGTCGAACTTGCGAATACTGCCATCCAGATTGCGGACCTCGGACTCCAGCGCATCCTGGCGGTGTTCGAGTTGCTTCACGACGGGTCGAGCTGCGGACTCGACGGCCGATGCGATGCCCACGTTGGCCTCGTCGATGACACGGCCGAGCCGGGTGTTCATCTCGTCGTGGCGCTTCTTGGTGGCGGAGCCGAACTCGTTGAGTTGAGATTCGAGGACGTTCTGCAGTTCGGTCTGGTACTGCGTGTTCGCGGCCTGGCTGGATTCCAGCGCTCCGGCGAGCGAGCGGACCTGGTGCTCGAGTTCCGCACGAGCGGTGACACCTGCTGCGACCTCGTCGGTCAACGCTTTGAGGTTCACGGCGACCTCGCCGCTGAAGCGGGTCAGTTCCTGTTGCACAGCAGCGACGATCTGTCGTTGCATCTCCTGGATTTCTTCGCTCATGTCCGGTTCTCTCCCTCGGAACCTCGCCCTCTGAAGTGAGGGGATCGGTCGGGTGGCTCGTTGATGTATCGACCCGTGAGCTGCGCGTCTTGAGGAATTGCTGATACTTCACGCGGTTCTGCCGGAGCGACCGCCACATCTCCACAACGTTGCGTCCCGCTCGTCACGACTCGGTGGTCGAGTTGGTCCGATCCGTTCAAAACCAGGGAGACCGACCGACCGGCGAGTTGGTCCGATCCATTCAGAACCAGGAAGACCAACCTGAGGCCGGGGAGATGATCGGGCCGTTCGGTCGAGTTGGTTCGGAGCGGTACGGTTCGACTCATGCGCGTGCACCTCGTCGACGGCACCTACGAACTCTTCCGTCAACACTTCGGGCAGGTCGCCCGCCACTCGAACACGCACCCATCGGCGGCCGCAGCCGGTGTGGTGGCCTCGACCCTGGCGCTCGTGGAGGACGGCGCCACTCACGTCGGCGTCGCGTCCGACCACACCATCACCAGCTTCCGCAACGACCTGTACGACGGGTACAAGGACGGCGTGGGGATGGACGAGGACATCCTGCGCCAGATCCCCGTGATGGAGGATGCTCTGGCGGCCGCCGGCTTCACGGTCTGGCCGATGGTCACCCACGAGGCCGACGACGCCATGGCCGCCGCGGCCGCGGTGGGAGACGCCGACGAGCGGGTCGAACAGGTGCTGATCGTCACCCCCGACAAGGACCTGGGGCAATGCGTGCGAGGCGAGCGGGTCGTGCAGTTCGACCGCCGCAAGCGTGAGATCCTCGACGAGGCAGCGGTGATCGCCAAGTTCGGGATCGGCCCGGCGTCGATTCCCGACTACCTGGGCCTGGTGGGCGACTCGGCCGACGGATTCCCCGGGCTTCCCGGATGGGGCGCCAAGAGTGCAGCGAAGGTCCTCGCCCGGTACGGGCACATCGAGGACATCCCCGCAGCTGCCGGCCAGTGGGACGTCGACGGACTGCGGGGCGCCGCCAAGCTCGCATCGACCCTGCAGGAGAACTACGAGGACGCACTGCTGTTCCGACGCATCGCGACCGTCGACATCGACATCGACGTCGGTTCCGTCGACGACTGGCGCTGGACGGGCCCGACGGAGAGGTTCGCCTCCGTGGCCGACGAGCTCGGCTCACCGGACCTCGTCCGATACGCCAGCCGCCTCACCCCCACCTGAGGACGACCACTCGAGAACGTCATCTGGTGCCCGACACGTGTGCCCAGGTTGCTCGCAGGCGGCGCTACGCTGCCGGGCGGTGGTGACCGGGTCCTGTGCAACGACCGCCCGTGAACCAGGTCAGGACCGGAAGGTAGCAGCCTTCATCGGCATCGGTTGTGTGCCGCAGATCGCCTGGTCACCACCACTTTCACTCGCCGATAGCGTGGCGGGTGCGAGGTACGACACAATCTGCCGAACAATCTGGAGGGGTGCGAGAGCGGCCGAATCGGCACGCTTGGAAAGCGTGTGACCTTCACGGGTCCGTGGGTTCGAATCCCACCCTCTCCGCCAGATTCACACG
>JBBSOH010000285.1:0-4485 GCA_038259945.1 Acidimicrobiales bacterium | reverse complement strand
GGCGACGCCAGCATCACGCCGGTCACCCCTCCGCCCACGAAGGTGACGAGGAACCCGATCGAAAACTTCATGGGTGCTTCGAAGCTCAGGGATCCGCCCCACATCGTGCCGATCCAGTTGAACACCTTGACGCCGGTGGGAACGGCGATCAGCGCCGAGGTCAGCGCGAAGAACGGAAGCACGATGTCGCCGGTGACGAACATGTGGTGCGCCCACACCGACGTGGACAACGCGCCGATCCCGAGCGTGGCCAACACGAGGCCCTTGTATCCGAACACCGGACGACGTGAGAACACGGGGAAGATCTCGGTGACCACCCCGAAGAAGGGCAAGGCGACGATGTACACCTCCGGGTGACCGAAGAACCAGAAGAGGTGTTGCCACAGGATGGGCGACCCCCCGGCGACCGGATCGAAGAAGTGGGTGCCGAACTGGCGGTCGGCGAGCAGCATCATCAGCGCGCCTGACAGAACCGGGAAGGCGAGCAGCACCATGAACGAGGTGATGAACAGATTCCAGGTGAGGATCGGCATGCGGAACAACGTCATGCCGGGCGTGCGCATCATCGTCACGGTCGCGATGACGTTGACTGCAGTGACCGTGCCGCTGGTGCCGGTGAGGATGATCGACACGATCCACATGTCCGCACCGAGCCCCGGGCTGCCGCCTGCGCCCGACAACGGCGGATAGGCGAACCAGCCGAACGAGGCCGCTCCGCCGTCGCTCACGAACCCGAGCAGCATCACCGCACCGCCGATCACGTACAGCCAGTACGAGAACGAGTTGAGGCGCGGGAACGCGAGGTCGGGGGCACCGATCTGCAGTGGAATCAGATAGTTCGCGAGGCCGAACCCGAATGGCACCGCGAACAGGTACACCATGACGCTGCCGTGGATCGTGAACACGCTGTTGTACGTCTCGGGGCTGACGATCTGCAGCCCCGGTTCGGCGAGTTCCGCCCGGATGATGCCGGCGAGCGCACCGCCGATCGCGAGGAAGATCATCGACGTGACGATGTAGGCGATGCCGAGCGCCTTGTGGTCGGTGGTGGTGAGCCACCCCATGATCGTGCGCGGCAGACCTCGTGGGCCGTGCGCGTCGGGGTCGCCCAGGAAGTCGTCGATCTCGACGAGCTTGCGGTCGTCGTGTTGACCCATCACCTCGGGGTCGACGATCGGGTCTCCGGACGGGGCCGGGTCGAGCGTGGTCATGTCGAACCGTCCTGCTCATCGGATTGCGAATCGGCCTGGTCGTCGACTCGATCAACGGATTGCTCGGCGGCCCGCTCGTCCAGCCAGGCGTCGAACTCGGCGGGTTCGAGCACGAGCACCGAGAACTGCATCTTGGCGTGGTCGAGCCCGCAGTACTCGGCGCACACTCCGGCATTCGGGTACGAGCCGGCTTCGTCGCCGATGTCGACGCTGAACGACGTGGTGCGACCCGGGATGATGTCTCGCTTGAACCGGAAGGCGGTCACCCAGAACGAGTGGATGACGTCGAGCGACTCCATGTCGAAGCGCACCGAGGTGTTCGCCGGAAGCACCAGTTCTGCGATGTCGGTGTCGGCACCGCCCACCACCGTCACGCCCGACTCGGGGTACTCGAACTCCCACTGCCACTGGAAGGCAGTGACGTGCACGGTCAGATCAGGGGTCTCGTCGGTCTCGCTGATCGACCGCTCGGTGACGAACGTGACGGCGAACAGACCCATGATCACCACGAACGGAATCACCGTGTAGGCGACCTCGAGCGGGATGTTGTAGTGCTTCTGGCGCGGGAGCCGATCGTTTCGTCGCCGGTAGCGGATCACCACGTAGACCACGAGGATCAGCACGAACGCGAAGACCCCGTAGGCGAGGTACAGGAAGAGGTTCCAGACCCACTCGGTCTCGACCGCCTGGTCGGTGATCGGTGGATCGAGCGTTCCCGCCGTCTCGAACAGACTCATCGTCCGACCGGCTTCCCGGAATCGACGTCGTCGTCAACAGGCGTCGCGGCATCGGCATCGGCATCGTGTCCGTTGTCGTCGGTGGTCGCCGCTCCCGAGCGGACGGACTCCCGGGGCGAGATGTCGTCGAAGTGTCCGGGCGCAGCACCGCCCGCCACCATCCAGTCCTCGATGTGATCGTGGGGGATGTGATAGCCGCCGTCAGCGGCGCGCTCGATCGGCACGCGTCGCTCGGTCCGCTCGGGGCCGGGCCGGTCGCGCAGCGAGATGCACACCCACCGGGCGATCACGAACGCGATCGGCGGCGCCAGGATCAGCCCGAACTGCAGGACGCTCGTGACGTGGCCGACCGACAGGTTGACGGTGCGTGCCACCACGTCCTGCGCCCCTCCCAGGAAGAGGACGGCGACGAACGTGATCGATGCTGCGCCGATCGCCGTGCGGTTCGGCGCATCTCTCGGCCGGTCGAGCAGGTGGTGGTCGGCGACATCACCGGTCAGCCGCCGTTCGATCGTCGGCGTCAGATAGAGGCCGCCGAAGATGATCGAGGGGATCAGGATTCCGGAGAACACGAGCGTGTTGACGACGTAGCCGCCGATGCGGATCTCCCATGGCGGAACCAGGCGAACCGACCCTTCGAGGAAGCCGATGTACCAGTCGGGTTGCGCGAGCGACGTAGCCGCTGCCGTGTCATACGGGCCGTACAACCAGACCGGGTTGATCTCGAAGATCGCCCCCATCGCCGTGAGCACGCCTGCGGTGAGGAACAGCAGGCCGATCGACTTCATCGCGAACGACGGCCACACCCGCTCCCCCACCACGTTCGACTCGGTGCGGCCCGGGCCACGGAACTGGGTGTGCTTCTGGTGCCAGACGAGTCCGAGATGCACGGTGAGCAGACCGACGATCGCGGCCGGGATCAGCAGGATGTGGACCGGATAGAGGCGTCCGATGATGTCCGTGCCCGGCCACTCGCCACCGAAGATCAGGTACGCCAGCCGTTCACCGACGAAGGGGATGGCGAGGATGATCCCGTTGGTGATCCGCAGCCCGGTTCCCGACAGCAGGTCGTCGGGAAGGGAATACCCGGTGAAGCCGGCGGCCAGCGAGAGCACGAGCAGCGTGAGGCCGATGGACCAGTTCATGTCCCGCGGGCGACGGAACGCTCCAGTGAAGAACACACGCGCCATGTGCAGCGCAATGGCGCCCATGAACAGCAGCGCCGACCAGTGGTGCATCTGGCGGATCAGCAGGCCGCCCTTCACGTCGTGGGAGATCCGCATCACCGAGTCGAACGCCGCCGACACGTCCTGGCCCTGCAACGCCTCGTACGAACCGGTGTAGGTGCGGATCTCCTGGGAGCCTTCGTAGAACAGGGTGAGGTAGGTGCCGGTGACGAGCAGCACGATGAAGCTGTAGAGCGCCAGTTCACCCCACAGGAACGAGAAGTGCGACGGGAAGACCTTGCGCAGGCTCTTCGTCACGAAGCTGTTTCCGCCGGTGCGGCCGGTGACCGACTCGACGTACCGCTCGACGAGACCGCGTCGGTGGTCGACCGGCTCGGCTCGACGCAACAGGCGCGGCCGTTGCTTCGGGATGAAGCGTGTGAGCGCCATCAGCCTTCGTCCCATGCGATCGGGCCGACCGGGCGGTCGAAGTCGCCGTTGGCGACGAGGAAACCTTCGTCGTCGACGCCGAGCGACAGTTGCGGTAGCGAGCGTGGTGCCGGACCGCCCACCGGCTTGGCGCCGTCGGTCGGGTCGAACACCGACTGGTGGCAGGGGCACACGAGCTGACGGACCACGTCGGGCTCGCGGTCGTCCACCCCGAACAGTCCGACCGAGCACCCGGCGTGCGTGCAGATCTTCGAGTAGGCCACCCATCCTTCGAGGGCACCCTGCTCGATCGTCGAAGCGCTGAGCAGTTCCTGGCGCAGCCGCAGCAGCACGACCTGGGAGTCGTCGCGCCCGATCATGCCTTAGGGGAACACGGTGGCGAGTTGGTCGAACACGCCCGAACTCAACTCGACCGGTTCACCGTCGAGGGTCACCAGGCGACGGCCAGCGACCCAACCGGTGCGATCGCGTTCACCGCGAGGTCGGGGGCCGAGCGAACCGATCGGGCCGACGAACCCGACGGCGAGGCTGGCGAACGACCCGCCGAGGAGCCCGACGAGGAGCTTGCGACGACCGACGGTCTGCTGGGTCATCTCGACCTGCTCGTGCAATTCCTCCTGCTCCACCACCGTGGTGCGCAACGGTTCGCGCTGCTGCACCGCGTGCTCGTCGAGGTCGAGGTACTTGGCCCACGACACGAGCCCGAATCCGATGCCGCCGAGTGCCAGGGCCAATCCGATACCGAGCAGCGTCTGGGTCTCACTCGTCCAGTACGCAACGGCTGCCAGCAGCCCGCCTGCGACCGCCACGACGAACGCGGCGATGGCTGCCCGGTAGGCGCGCAGGTTCATCTCCTCGTGAGGGACCGCCACCCACTCCGACGTCCGGCCGGATCCGGTCATGACGGGACCATCTCCTCGT
>JBBSOH010000284.1:0-4504 GCA_038259945.1 Acidimicrobiales bacterium | reverse complement strand
CGCCACGGCGTTCACCAACTGTGTCTCGATCAGTTCCACCGAGGACACCTCGTGCAACTGCAGGCGCCACGAGTTGCGCCCACGGAGGTCGATCTGTTGCAGATCCTGATCGAGTCGGCCCTCGGGGAACAGGGTGGCATCCGCATGCGTGTCCTCTGACAGCAGCACCGCCTGGGACAACTCGGCAGCGTGCGTGATGCCGGCGGCATCAGCGGGCCCGCCTGTTCCGGGTTCGAGCCTCACAGGAACCGAACCGACGCTGTCCGCTGCGTCCAGTTCTCCCGGACCACTCCGCAACGTCTCGTACGATCCGACCAGCCGCAAGACGTCCTCGGGAAGCGTCGACAACGCCGCGGTCTCGCCGTCCATCATGTGCTCGTAGAAGCCCGGCGGGCGACGCACCGTCTGACACGCGTTGTTGACGATCGCGTCCAAGCGGGTGCGGGTGCGGCCGATGTGTGAACAGAACGCCTCGACGCTCGGAGTGTGGCGCAGGTCGAGGCCGAAGACCTCGAGGCGGTCGCCCCAGTCCGCGAAGTCGGCCTCCGCCGCATATCGACGGGCCGCATCGCGTGGGAAACGCGTCACCACGATCAGGTCGGCACCGCAGCGCAGGAGCTTGATGCCCGCCTGATAGCCGATCTTCACGCGTCCACCGGTCAGCAGCACGACCATGCCGGTCATGTCGGCGAGTTCGCCGCGCTTGGCGTGGTTCTTCGTTGCGCACGACGGGCAGAGCTGGTCGTAGAAGTGGTGGATCTGGCGAAACAGCGACTTGCAGATGTAGCAGTGCTGCGCCTCGATGCTTTCGCGGAACGGAGCGTCTGCCTGGTCGTCGTCGACGGTCGTCTGGTCGAAGTCGATCGGAGCGAACACGTCCGGTGTCGTGAACACCGGTTTGCTCCGCAGCGAGCGGATGCCGGTCTGTGCCAGCGTCTCGTCGTCACGCTTGATGCGCTCATGACGCCGGCGCTGTTGGAGCAGTTTCGTCCGCCGGCGCCGGATCTCGGGATCGGGGTGGAACACGTCGCCTGCGGCGTTGAAGAACGTCGCCCGGTCCTCTGCGTCGAGTGCGTCGAGCATCTCGGGCGCCTCGATCACGTCGTGCAGGACCGCCATTGCGTCGAGGAGACGACGACGCACCGGATCGTCGGGATCACTGCTCGTCGTCACCCCGGCAACCTACCGACCTCGGGTCTGGTGGCCTGTCGGGACCCACGTGAGCAGGTCAGTGGACCTCGAACATCGCCACTGCCTTCAACCGACGCTCGATCTGGAACTCGAGCGCCTTCGTGGCCAAGGCAGACACTTCGTGGGTCACCGACGACTCCTCCTGATCGAGCGCATGTTGCAGCCGGCCACCGAGGATGTCGCGCAACAGTCCGAGCGCCGGCGTACTGATGGCCTGACCCGATCGACACGATCGACAGAGAACACCGCCTTCGGTCAGATCGAAGGCGACCAACTGCACCGCCGGTTCGGCCTCCAGGCACCTCACGCACGAGTTCAGCTCGGGCCGGAATCCCTCTCGCGCCAGCAGCTTCCAGTAGAAGGCGGGGACGTTCAGCGGCGACGGCTTGGCTGCGATCGTGCGCAGCACGCCGACCGCACTCCGGTACAGCGCCACATTCGGTTCACGTTCGAGCGACAACTGATCGACGGCTTCGACCACGGCGAGGCCTTGAGATGCCCGGTCGAGCGACGACAGCATCGGCGCCAGCGACTCGACCGCCTCGGCTTGGCTGACGATGTCGAGTTCGCGGCCCCGGTACAGAAGCAACTTGACGTGGCTCATCGGTTCCAGCCGGGCGCCGAACTTGGAACGTGTCTTGCGAACACCCTTGGCGACCGCCCGCACCTTGCCGTTCTCGAGGGTGTGGATCACGACGATCTTGTCGGATTCACCGAGCTTGTAGGTGCGCAGCACGACTCCGACATCGTGATAGAGACCGCTCATCGGCGCGACGCCATCCGCGTCAGCCGACGGACTCGTCGGAGTCGTCGAGCCCACCGAAGCGACGTTCGCGTCGAGCGAAGTCTGCGATCGCCTCGACCAGGTGTTCGGTCGACAGTTCGTGCCACGCCATCGGGCGGAAGACCAGTTCGCCGTAGGCGAGTTCCCACACCAGCGACGGTGGCAGGCGGGTCGGTTCACCGAGCACGACGATGAGGTCGGGTTCGTAGTCAGCGGGCGCGTACAGCATCTCCGACACCGTCGCTTCGTTGATCGGCTCGTCGGCCGGAAGGTCGGCCATCGCCTGAGCGAACCGCGCACGACCGTCGCCACACGGGTCGATGATGACGTGGCACGTGTCGACGCTGCGCTCCCAGCGGGTGCTGCCACTCGGTCGGGAACCTTCCTCGAAGGCACGAAGCGTGAGGAACGAGGCGCCGGCATTCGCCGCGACCGCACCCAGTTCGGCGACTCGCTGATCCCAGTGCTGCACGCCGAGGTCGTCCCAGTCCCCCAGGGTTCCGCCGACGATCATCACGTGGCGCAGGAACTGCTGCGTCGGATCGATCCCGGGCGCCGCATCCGGGTCGGTCCCGGCGAGCGCGTCCGTGGCGGGGGTCATCGGCACTCCCCCATCCTTCCACGCCCAAGCGATGAATCGGTGCCCGTCGGGGTGATTCGGGAACCAGTAGCGTCGAAAAGGTGCCGAGCGAAGTGAACGACCCGAACCGTGGTGACCCGCGCCGCCAGGGTGGCCTGCACGTGGCCTGCATCATGGACGGCAACGGTCGTTGGGCCGGCACCCGCGGGCTGCCGCGCACCGACGGTCACACCGAAGGCGAGGAGAATCTCGCCCGCCTGGTTCGCGTTGCCGTGCAACGCGACATCGGCCACCTGACCGTGTTCGGCTTCTCCACCGAGAACTGGCGGCGACCGCGGCCCGAGGTGCGCCACATCCTCGGTCTGCACGAGAAGCTGTTCGGTCGTGTGGCCGAGTTGAACGAGTTGAACGTCCGGATCCAATGGATCGGGCGCCCGTTCGATTCACGGGAGGCCCGCACCCCGCGCTACGTGCAGCGGGCGATCCGCAAGGCCATCGCCGACACGGCAGGCAACACCGGGATGACCCTCACCGTTGCGTTCGACTACGGCGGCAGGTCCGAACTCGTGAGTGCCGTCGAAAAGGCCCGTGCGTCTCCGATGGGCATCACCACGGAAACGATCTCGGAGCACCTGTACCTCCCCGACCTGCCACCGGTCGACGTCCTCGTGCGGACCAGCGGCGAGCGGCGTGTCTCGAACTTCCTGCTCTGGCAGGCAGCGGGTGCGGCGATCTACTTCACCGACGCGCCGTGGCCGGACTTCGACGCTGCGGAACTCGACGCAGCGCTCGAACTGGTCGCAGCACGATGAACGATTTCACATGAGCGGCGATTCGTCCGCCCGGCCCGACATCGACACACTCGCCGCCCTCGACACCGTCACCGCTGCACTTTCCAAGAGCGAGGTGCGCACGGGGCAGCACGAGATGGCGTCGCTCGTGGAGCAGGCCATCGCGAACAAGAGGCACCTCGTCGTGCAGGCCGGCACCGGCACGGGCAAGACACTTGCCTACCTCGTTCCCGCCCTGGCCTCGGGTTCGACGGTCGTCGTAGCGACCGCCACGAAAGCACTCCAGGACCAACTCGCCAGCAAGGACCTCCCGTTCCTCGGTGAGCACCTCGGCATCGACTTCGACTGGGCGGTGCTCAAAGGGCGCAGCAACTACGTGTGTCTCCAACGCCTGAGCGAAATGGCGAACCCCGACCAGGGCGCACTCGAACTCGACACCATGGCGGTCATCACGAAGGCCGAGATCAAGAAGCTCGCCGACTGGTCCGCCACCACACCGACCGGCGACATGGCCGAACTCGACTGGACGCCGACCGACAACGCATGGCGCGCTGTCAGCGTCGGCTCCGACGAGTGCCCCGGTGCCGAGCAGTGCCCGCAGGGTGCAGGGTGCTTCGCCGAAGGGGCACGTCGTGCTGCGAAGGAGGCCGACGTGGTGGTGGTCAACACCCACCTCTACGGCCTGCACGTGGCCTCGGAGAATGCGATCCTCCCCGACCACGAGGTGGTGATCTTCGACGAGGCACACGTGCTGGAGGACATCATGAGCGACACGGTCGGAGCCGAGATCTCACCCGGTCGGTTCATCGCCCTGTCGGCGACGATCCGCAAGATCCTCGACGACCCTGCCACCACCGGCGACGTCGCGAGCCTCGCCGAGACGCTGCGCGATGCACTGTCCGAACACGTCGGTGAACGGTTGAGCAGCCCACTCCCCGACTCGATCCAGGAACCGCTCGCACATGCGCGGATGACGCTCGCGTCGGCCAACGAGGAACTCCTCGCGATCGAGACGAGCAACGAGGACGCGAAGCAACGCAAGCTCCGAGCACAGACGATGACCGGTCGCTCGATCCAGCAACTCGACATCGCGATCGAAGGTCGTGAGGGCTACGTCTCCTTCGTCTCCGGCTCCCGCGACGCCCCCCGCCTGGAAGT
>JBBSOH010000283.1:0-4569 GCA_038259945.1 Acidimicrobiales bacterium | reverse complement strand
GGTCACCGTTGGCCACGTAGACCCGAAGGTCGTCGAAGATCTCACAGCCGTCGCCCCCGAGCGAAGGTGGAACGACGAACGGTGACCACACGAGCACGGCCAGGCCTTCCAGTTCGGTGAGCGTCGTGCAGTCGAGCGTCGCCGGGTCGAGCCTGACCAGCAGTTCCGGACGTTCCATCTGGTGACGGATGCTCTTCTCGGCGGGCATGCCGCTCGGCTCCCAGTCGGCGCCGACGAGGTAGATCGTCACGTCCGGCGCCAGGCTGTCGGCGAAGTCGACGATCGACCCGGCGATGGGAGTGTTCGCATACGGCAGCCCGGGGACGTACCGGCCGAAGTACCAGCGCACGTTGACGAACGAGATCATCACCATGGTCACCAGCAACAGCCGCGCAGCCCACGCTCGGGTCCACCGTTCGGCGACCCGATCACCCAGCCAGCACAGCCCGACACCGATCATCAGGTAGGCGAACGGTGCTGCGGCCAAGGTCCGGCCGGCGCTGGGCAGATCGTCCGGTCCCGCCAGGATCGCCGGCACGTGCAGCAGTGCGAAGGCGCCGACGACCAGCAGACCGCGGCGACGCCGGTCCGCCACGAGCACACCGATGCCGACGATCATCAGCACGAGGCTCAGCGTGTCGACATGGGGGTCGCCCGGGACATTCACCCGGAACGTCGGATCGCCCGCCCACACGTACGCCCCGGCTGCCTCCCACAGTCCGGGGACGACATCCCACACCGATGCGAACCGCGACCCGTAGTGACGGCCACCGATCATCTCGCCGTTGTCGATCGATGCGACCACGATCGGCGCGGCGGTCAGCACTGCCGCCGTCGCCGCCACGGCGCACGAACGCCCGACCACACCGCGCCGACGAAAGAGCTCGGAACCGAAGACCGCACCGATCACCACGGGCAGCACGAACGTGTTGCCGTAGAGATACAGGCCGAGCGACGCTGCAACACCGGCGGTGGCCGGCAGCGCGATCGAGCGCGGCGCGCGGACTGCGGCCACTGCGGCGACCGTGGCGGCGAGGGTCAGCGTCGGGTTCAGTGCCTGCTGATCACCCAACCGGCTGAAGACGAGCCACCACGACGACACGGCAGCGACACCGGCGCTCATCGCGGCGACCGGCCGGCCGAAGAGCTGGCGACCGAGCGAGTACAGCAGCACGATCCCGGCCAGGCTGACCATCACCGACGCAGCCTTGAACGCAAAGTAGGTGTCGCCGAGCAACCAGAGCACGGGACGGACCAGCGCGGGATACAGCGGACCGATCCCGAGGACGAACCAGCCGGGTGGCAGGTCGCCGCGACGCAGCGCTGTCGTGAACTCGTACACGGTCGAGATGTCGCCGTACCACTCGCCGGGCATCGAGTCGAGCAGCGCGACCCGAACGGCGATCGCAACGGCGAGCACCGGGGCCAGGACCGCTGCATCGATCGTTCCGATCACGGGAATCTCTGACCCGAACGGCCGCCTGATCCTGCAGTCCATGGCGGCGGCAACGGTACACCGAGCCACCGGTCGTGCGCCGCGCTCGGCGGACCGTTATGGTCCGCGACGTGGACGGCGCGGCACCATCGACGACGCTCGCCGTGGTCGTACCGTGTTTCGACGAGGAGCGACGTCTTCCGGTGGAACGGCTCACCGAGCTCGCCGTCTCGGACGGCATCTCGCTGGTGCTCGTCGACGACGGGTCGACGGACGACACGCTCGCGCTGCTCCGATCCATCGCAGCCTCGTCGCCGACCACGACCGTGGTGGAACTCAACCGGAACGTCGGCAAGGGCGAAGCCGTGCGACGCGGGCTGATCGCCGCCCGCACGCTCGGCACCGCATGGGTCGGGTACCTCGACGCCGACCTCGCGACGTCGCCCGACGAATTGGTCCGCCTGTCACTGATCGCCGCCGGTGACCCGGAGCTGGACGTGGTGATGGCGGCGCGGGTCGGCTTGTTGGGCCGGACCGTCGTGCGCTCGTCGTTCCGCCACTACACCGGCCGCGTGTTCGCCATGTTCGCCAGAAGCGTGCTCGACCTGGCGGTCTACGACACGCAGTGTGGGGCGAAGCTCCTCCGAGCGAGCAACGAACTCGACCGGGCGATCTCCGTGCCGTTCCGCAGCCGCTGGGCCTTCGACGTCGAGTTGCTCGGGCGACTTCGCCGGTGCGGGCTCAGCGACGCCTCGATGTGGGAGGAGCCTCTCCGGTCTTGGCGCGATGTCGCTGCGTCGCGTCGGTCGCTGGCAGCGTCCGTCCGCAGCATCATCGAGCTCGGGTTGATCCGCCGCGACCTCGCTCGTTGGCCACGCCCCGACCAGCCCCTCGGCCAGACCGTGACTGGAGATCTGGTTCCTTCGCGACCGTGATCTCGAGAGTTCGTCGACGTTGACACGCTACGTCTCCTGACCTGTTCCCCGAGCCGAACGGGCGGAGCCGCCCGGCCTGCTGCTCAGTCCCTCGGTGTCGATCCGCCCTTGATCGACCGACGGTCACAGAATTCGCCGACAAGGTGACATGAGACGGCATCCGACCCACCAGACGTACACCCCGTCGGTCGGCGCCGACGTGATCGTCACCGAGAACCTGCGGTACTTCCCTCCATCAGCCTGCGCACTACACGGCATCATCGCCATGTCGCTCGACGACTTCATCAGCGAACTGCTCGACGAGCAGCCCACGGTCGTCAGCGACGCGATCATCGAAATGGCAGGCCGACGAAACCGACCGCCGATGACACCAGACGACTTGCTCGAGATCCTCGAGCGATACATCCCACAAGCGGTCGCGCGGCTTCGCTGACACCACCAGCGCCAGAAGACTCCGTGCCTCATTCGTGCCTAGAACAGCGCTCAACACGGTGCGATACGGCGCAACAACGCACAAGAACTGGACGACAGGAACCCGGCCCTGACCAGGAGATACACCCCGCACGCAGGTGCGATGCAATCGACCTCGAAGCGCTTTTCCCAAGCTGAGAACGCGGGTTCGATTCCCGTCATCCGCTCTCTAAGAAGTATCAGCTCAGAGGGTGTTTCTCACGGCATCGCCTTCGTGAGTTTGTCACGATCTTGGTGCGTTGTGGTGCGATACTCGCCGGGATGTCCTCGGAGTCCGACCCGCAAGCCGTTGCGCTGACTGCTTTCCCCGGCCTGATCTCGTGGTGCGTTTCGGGTGCGATTCCGGATGGCCGGCTGTGAAGCCGAGGACGGGTTCGATGACCGAGCGATCGCCGGGGGTCTGGCGTTTGCAGACAACGTCTGATCCCGACGCTGTAACGGGTGAGACTCGTCGGCTCTCCAGAACGTTCCGGGGGACGAGACCCGAGGCGACGGCCGAACTCCAGCGCTTTGTGACCCAGAGCGGCGCCGGCTTGCAGGGTGGCAGCTCCGTTACTGTCGCGGTTCTCCTCGAGTCGTTCATGTCGACGGCGACGCTGGCGCCGACGACTCGTCAGGACTGGTCGAGTGTCATCGACCGCTACCTGATCCCGGAACTCGGCGACGTTGCGCTTTGGAAACTCACGCCGCGGGACTGCGATCAGATGTACCAGCGACTTCGACTCGCCGGGCTAGGAGCATCGCGGGTTCGCAACGCTCACGTCGTGTTGCACCGGGCCATGGCGCAGGCGCTTCGGTGGGGATGGGTCACCCGCAACCCGGTGTCCGACGCGACGCGCCCTGAGGTGCCGCGCTCGACGGTCACGCCACCGAACCTCGACGAGTTCGGCTGCTCCTTTCGCTCGCCCAGAAGACCGACCCCAAGCTCTCGTGTTGGCTCGACATCGCCACGGGAACCGGCGCACGCCGGGGCGAAATCTGCGCGCTCCGTTGGAGCGACATCGACCTCGAACGCTCCACCGTCCGGATCGAACGATCCGTTGCTGCGACGAAGGAAGCTGGCGTGTACATCACGACGACCAAGACCGACCGGTTTCGTCTCGTGTCGCTCCCGAGCCGAGCGGTCCGCTCACTGAACATTGTTCGAGACATCGCGCTCGCTGACGCTGTCGATGCTGGTCGCGATGTGTCGGTCGACGATCTGGTGTTCACCAACGACACCGAAGCGAAAGTCCCGTGGCGGCCCGAGCTGGTGTCGCGCCGCTGGGAACGTCTGCGCAGACGCGCCGGGCTCGGCCACGTCAAGCTCCACGGACTCCGCCACTTCGTCGCCACCGAGCTCCTCACCGGCGGTATCGACCTACGGACCGTGTCGAACCGGCTCGGACACGCCCGGACCTCCACGACTCTCGACGTCTACTGGGCATGGGTCCCTGCCCAGGACGAAGCAGCAGCTGCACACCTCGACGCCGTGCTCGACCCACCTGATGAGATGCGCTGAGCCCGACCCGCAGCTCATCGACGTCGACACAGATCTTTGAGTCACATCGCCTGTTCGTCGACCCGACCCGGCGACTCACGACTCGTGCGATCCCGTCGGTCGTACCCATTGCTTGCCGCTGAACGCATTGAGCGTCAGAAGTACGGTCTTGTCGTGGAACGCGACCTGATCGGATCCTGGCGAATTGTCGAGATGGACGTCTGGGATCTGGACGCGATCGAACTCGT
>JBBSOH010000282.1:0-4608 GCA_038259945.1 Acidimicrobiales bacterium | reverse complement strand
CCGGACACCATGACCCGGACACCATGACCCGGACACCATGACCCGGAACGCAAGGCGCTGGACAACAGACTCGGCGACGGACGACCGTCAGACCTCGGTGCGTCGAGCTGCGAGTTCGGGATGGAGGCGGGCGCTGGTCTCGGCTCGCATGTCGTCGGGGATCGACATCGCCCGGCGCGCACCGATGTCGAACAGCACCGAGACGATCTCGAAGGTGGCGAGCAACTCGCCGCCGCCGTCACTGCGGCCTCCGTCACCGTCTCCATCGACGTCACCGGAGTCCAGGGCGTAGACCCACATCGACATCTGCGTCGTCTTGTCCGCCATCGCCGTGGTGGCGGCGAAGGACTGGATGCGGTTGCCGAGGTCGGGGAGTCGATTGATCGCGATGCGCGTCTCCATCGTCGCCCATCCCATGTTCTCGCCGTTCGGCCCGGTGTGCAGGAGTTGGTGCTCCGTGCCGTCGGCGGGTGTGCCGCCCCAGAACAGCATGGGGGCCATGCTCGACGCGACGGTGTCACCGCCGCCCGTGTCGTCGCGGTCGATCTCGCGCGGCTCGCGCATCGCCAGGCCGAGTCGTCGGAGTTCGTCCAGTGACGGGCTCGCCATGACGGAGGTGAGGTCGATGCTGCGCGGTCGGCCGTGCTCGGGGAGGTCGACCGTGTCGATGTGGTCGATCGGCGTGTCGGTCTCGACCCGGTACACGAATGTGGCGGCGATGTCGCCGGTCGAGGAGTCGACCAACTCGTGGTAAAGCTGAGTGGAGCCGGTGTCGACACCGAGAACACCGCTGCGCACCTCGAGTTCCGTGCCGAGCAACTGCTCGCGATGGTGGCGGGTGTACATGTCGAGGATCCGACCGTTGCCGGCGATCGACCGTGTGGCGGCGCGCGCGTTCACCGCGTAGTAGCGCACGTTCATGTGGCCGAGGTGGTCGATCTGGTCGGGGGTGACCGTGCTCGTGTGGGTGACGGCGAGTCCGTCCGGGTGTGTCATGTCGCCGAGGCTAGGAGGCGACCGCCCGAGCGGCGCCTTCGACGATCGACGGCGCCTCGGTCTTGGGGAGCGACACGATCGCGAGGTCGGCACCCGCAGCGTCCATCGCAGCGACGTGAGACCGCAGATCGTCGTCGTCGCCGGTGTAACGGGCGAGGACCGAGCAGGTGATCTCGCCCGGGTCGCGCCCGATGTCGTCGCAGGCAGCGTGCAGCACGCCCCGCAGTTCGGCGAACTCGTCGGGGTCCTGGCCGCCGTAGTTCCAATGGCTGGCGTAGCGCGCCGTGAGCGGCAGGGTGCGCTTGCGGCCCGTGCCCCCGATGCAGATCGGCATCGGGGACTGCACCGGCTTGGGGTTGTTCATCGCGTTCTTCAGGACGTAGTGCTCGCCGTCGAAGGTGGTGCGGTCGTTGGTCAGCAGCGATTCGATCACCGCCAGCCCTTCCTCGAACCGGTCGAAGCGCTCGCGCATCGTGCCGAGGTCGATGCCGTGGTCGCCGCACTCCTCCTCGTTCCAGCCCGCGCCCAACCCGAGTTCGAGGCGACCGCCCGACGTGATGTCGAGCGTGGTCGCCATGTTCGCCAGCACGCTCGGGTGGCGGTACACCATGCCCGTCACGAGCACGCCGCCGCGCAGCCTCTTCGTCGCCTGCAGCAGAGCGGTCAGGGTGATCCAGCCTTCCAGACAGTCCTGGGTGGAGTCGCCGAACAGCGGGTAGAGGTGGTCGAAGGTCCAGCCGGACTCGAACACGTCGAGCCCGTCGGCCCGCTCCCAGACCTCGAGCATCCAGTCCCAGGTCGTGTACTGCGGAGAGGTCGAGAAGGCGTAGCGCACCCGGCCATCCTTCTCGCTGAGGCGAACCCGTCCGCAGTCGTGGCGCATGCTGCGGGGACACGCTCAGCGCGGTCGTGGCGCATCGTCCGTGCGGCGCGGCTCGCCGCAGTGTGGTGAGTCGCGGCGCGAGAGTCGCGTGTGTTTGGTGTGGCTGTCGCTTCGGCGCAGGTTTCCGCCCGTCGAATCGCCCGAATCGGTGAGGCCGGGCCGATCCGCCCCGCCGTAGATTCAGCGACATGGCGGCATTCGGCATCCCTTCCCGCCTTGCTCGCTTGCTGCCACGATTCGCACCGGACTCGACGGCGAAGGCGGACTCGGCGTTCACGAAAGCACTCGACTGGGCGATCGACAACGCCTGGGGGGACGCCGTCGCTCGCGCTGCGGCGCTCGAGGGCCGTGACGCCCGGAGCCGGTTGAAGCGCCTGTGGACTTCGTTCGGCAAGGAACTCGCCGCCGTGGGTGCTGCGACTGGCGGTGTGGCTGCGGTGCCCACGGTGGGTACGGCCGGTTCGCTCGCTGCGTCGGCTGCCGAGTTCGGCTGGTTCACGAAGCGCGCCGCAGAACTGATCCTCACGGTGGCGGCGCTGCACGGCCATCGTGGATCGTCTGTGCTGGAGCGTCGGGCGTGGGTGCTGGCCGTGGTGCTCTACGGCAACAAGGCGGGCCGCGAGTTCGAGCGCATGGTCGCCGACGCGGGCAAGACCGACGGCACGGTCACGCTGACGTCGCTCCCGCTCTCCACCCTCACCCGGATCAACGGCTCGCTCGGTCGCAAGGCCGCCACGCGTTATGCCGCACGCCGCGCCGCGATCGCCGCCGGTCAGGCCGTGCCCTTCGGCATCGGCGCCCTCATCGGCGGCACCGCCAACTACTGGGCCACCCGCCGCCTCGCCCGCCAAGCCGACAAGTTCTTCCGCGCGCTCCCGTACTCCACCGTTCCGCTCGAGGTCGCCACCCGCCCTGCGACCTGACCCGGTGTCACGCAGCCTCGAGCCACCGGCTTGGCGTCACCGGTCTGGCTTCACCGGTCTGGCGTCACCGGTCTGGTGGCACGGGTCTGGTGGCACGGGTCTGGTGACGTGCCGCGATGCGCAGCCTCGCGTCCCGCGGCGTCGTGTCAGGAGGATCGGGTGTCATGAGAACACCAATTGCGGCGACTCGACGACGCCGTCCGACGCCGGCTCTCGGCCGCATTCGGCGGCTCGGGTCTCGGCGACATCGGGTGGTTCCGGCCCCGATTGCTCGGTGCCCGATTGCTGGGCCTTCGGCCGATGTGTCTGCATCGTGGACCGGGCTGCCGGTGGCCGACTGGTCTCGACGGTGCCATCAGGGTGATGGACGGAGAACTCGTGGCCGTTTCCCGTCACGGACCACCCCGGCTGGTGGGTGAGTGAGTGGTGGTAGTGACACAGGAGCGCGCACGTCGACTCGTTCGTGCGCCCGTCGTGGCCCCACTCGGTGACGTGGTGTGCGTCGCACCAGGTGGCGCGGATGGTGCAGCCGGGCCAGCGGCAGTGCTGATCTCGCACCACGAGGGCGAGGAACAGGTTCTCGGACACCAGTCGGTTCTCGCGACCGAAGTCGAGGATCGACGAGCCGGGCCCGGTGATGACGCGATGGATGCCGGCGTCGCACGCCATCTGGCGGACCGCGTCGGCGTCGATCGTCGGGCCCGCGTGCGTGGCACCGGGAGCCGAGCCGCGGTCCGTGACGGTCTCGAACGGCACCGTGACGAGCAACTTGGCGTTCGAGCGGCCGCCGGTGATCTTGCCTTTCGACGCGGCCGTCGCGAGTTGCACGAGCGCGTCGGCGCAGCGCTGGTCGCGTCGGCGACCGGAGTCGTCGAAGGCCGACTCGTTCATGATCGAGTCGAGAGTCGTGCGCACGATGGCGGCCGACTCGGGATCGAGCAGCCCGTCGACGCGCGTCATTCCGTCGGACTGTCCGGTGAGTCGCAGGAAGCGCCGTGCCCGGAGTTGCGCCGCTCGATCGGCTTCCTGCCCGGCGTCGTTCGAGGCCCGCCACTTCTCGACGGCCGGTCGCACGGAGTTCAGCGGGAGAGCCGCGATCTCGTCGACCAGAGCTGCGTCGATCGGCAGACCACCCCCTGCGGCGACTGCGAGGTTCGCCTTGTCCGAGGAGATCGCTCCGGTGGTGACGGCATCGGCCAAGGCCGTCGACTTTGCCATGGCGCTCCCCAGAGCGGTGGCGGAGCGGTTCTTTCCGGTGGAGGTTCCCGTTTTCTTCCCGAGCCATTCGGCGGTGTCGCGCGCACCGGATCCGAGGTGGACACCGGCGACTTCAGCGGCGTTCGCCATGCGGGCGAACTGCGCTTCGAGACGGGACAGACTGGTCCGGAACTCCGCCAGACCTGCACGCAGATCGGTGACCCCGACGGCATCGAGGTCGACCCGGGCGCACGAGTCGGCGGCGCTGCCCACCATCGTGATCGCCTCGGAGATCTTCATGGATTTCACAGTACTCAGGGGGTACTCCAGAGTTTCCGGAGGTCCCGAGCGGGACCTCGATCGGCGGTCGGTGGTGCGTCTCGTTCGAACCCGTCAGTACGCGTCGTGATCGCGCAGAACGATCAACGCAGACGTGAGGTCGCGGCCTCTCTCGAATCCGCGCTCCTCGATCAAGCGAACAGCATCGGTCGCAGTGCGCTAGTCGTCGGCGGTCGCAACGAGACGGAGCGCTCGGAGGTCATCGGCGTCAGCTGGGCGATTTGGGTCGTCGCGAGCGAGCAGCTTCGTCGCGATGAGGTGGCCCGCGGT
>JBBSOH010000281.1:0-4636 GCA_038259945.1 Acidimicrobiales bacterium | reverse complement strand
CGCACGAGAAACGCCGCCGCCGCCGGTGGGACACCCGACCCTCGTCGCCCTGGCTCTGAACCGGAGCGACGAGGTGTTGCGATCCGTCTCGGATCGTTCGTGGTCGACCGTGGTCGGATCAGGTGACGGAAGGCTGATCGACGACTGCGGTGGCGAGCAGTGCTGCGACCTCGGGTTCGTCGAGACGGTGGAAGCAGCGTCGACCGTTGCCGCGGCACAGTTCCGCCACCTCCAGGTCGCCCGCCGGGATCTCCCGCTCGCCACCCGAGAGAGCCGCAACTCCCACGGCGACCACGGACGCGAGGTCGAGACCGTCGGTCCACGTCTCACCGAGGCGCGTGCGGATCGTTTCGGCATCGCCTCCGAGGGCGGCATGATCACGTTCGTCGACGACCGTGCCGTCGTAGAGCAGGTGGAACATCTGATCCGAGGCCGACTCGTGTCCGACCTCGGCCACGAGGATCTCCACCTCCATCGGCTTCATCTCGTGGGTGAAGATGTTGCCGAGCATCTGCGCGTAGCTGTTCGCGAGGCTGCGAGCATCGACGTCGTCACGCGAGTACTGGAAGCCCTTGAGGTCCGCTGCGCGGATGCCGGCCACTCGGAGTTGATCGAACTCGTTGTACTTTCCGACACCGGCAAAGGCGATCCGGTCGTAGATCTCGCTGACCTTGCGAAGCGTCTCCGACGCGTTCTCGGCCACGATCACGATTCCCTCCGCATAGCGCATCGCGACGAGCGCTCGGCCGCGAGCGATGCCCTTACGCGCATAGTCGGCGCGGTCCTTCATCATCTGCTCGGGAGCAACGTAGAACGGCATGCTCATCGTGTTTCCACCCTTCCTCCCGCCGCTTCGACGATGCGCGTGTACCGGACGGCGAGGTCGTCGTCGTCGACTCGTTCCCACCCGCCCTCGTCGATCGAGGCGACCACCGGGTAGATCCCCCGGAGTGCATCGGGCCCACCGGTCGCACTGTCGGCGTCTGCCGCCTCCCACAACGACAACGCCGCGAGGTCGATCGCCTCATCACGGGTCAGGTCGGTCCGATAGCCGAGCTTGATGACGGTGCTGGCGTGCAGACTGCCGGACCCGGTGGCGACGTGGTTGCGTTCCTCGTATCGACCGCCGGTGGCATCGAAGTCCCAGAGCCGACCGGTCGAGCGCAGCAGGTCGTAGCCGGCGAAGATCGGCACGACGACCATGCCCATCATCGCGGCCGGCAGGTTCGCGCGGACCATGGCCGACAGTTGATTGGCCTTTCCTTCGAGGCTGAGCGACGACCCTTCGACCTTCTCGTAGTGCTCCAGTTGCAGCTGGAACAGCTTGACCATCTCCATGGCCGGCCCGGCGGAGCCGGCGATGGCCACGCCGCTGTGGCGATCGGCTTGGACCACCTTCTCCATCGTCCGGTGGGAGATCAGGTTTCCCGACGTGGCGCGCCGGTCACCGGCCATCACCACGCCACCGTCGTAGCGCAGCGCCACGCAGGTGGTGGCATGCGGGACTCCGAGAGCTTCGACCCCGATCGACCCCATCGGCACGACCGGGTCCTGCCCGATCCGACGCAACAGGTCGGGGAAGTTCGAACCCGGATCGTCAGATGGTGGGAAGAACGGCATCGGCACCGCTCACTCCCCGCCCTTCTGGACGTACGACTTCACGAAGTCCTCCGCGTTGGTCTCGAGCACTTCGTCGATCTCGTCCAGGAGATCGTCGAGTTCGGCCTTCAGTTCCTCGCCACGTTCGGTCACCGGCGGAGCCGCATCGACGACGGCTTCGTCGGTGCGTTCCCCGGTCTGCTTCGACTTCTGTTGCCGTTCCGCCATGGTGATGCTCCTCGTCGAATGATGGGTCGAATGATGGGTCGAATGATGGGTCGAATGATGGGTCGAGTGGTCGGTCTGTCGGCCGGATCACGCCGTCGGGTCGCCGAGGCGATCCAGGAGTTCCCGGGCCGTGTTGCTGTCGTCGATCAACGTACCAACGTGGTCGGCGGTCCCGCGCAACGGTTCCATCATCGGAACGCGACGCAACGGATCGCGTCCGACGTCGAACACCATCGAATCCCAGTTGGCTGCAACGATCTCCCCGGCGAACTTCTCCAGGCATCGACCCCGGAAGTACGCACGTGTGGTCGCAGGCGGCTCGGTCATCGCTGCCGCTGCCTCCTCGTCGGTCACCAACGTGTCGAGTCCGACCCTCAGCGCAAGGCACCGGTCGACGCGCATGTCGTGGTACTGCAGGTCGAGCGCCTTGAGCTTGTCGGACCCCGGCTCGATTCCGTGGCGTGCCGCATACCCCTCGACGAGGCGGCGCTTCGCGATCCAGTCGACCTGGTGAGCAAGCGACTTCGGGTCGCTCTCGAGGCCGATGAGGATCTGCTCCCACCGGGCGAGTACGTCGGCGCCCACGGCCTCACCGACGGACTCGAGGCCGTGCGACTGCTCGTACTTGCGTGCCCGTTCCAACAACCCCCACTGGATCTCGAGGGCGGTCGCCCTGCCCCCGCTGGCGAGTTGGATCGTCTGCGCCAACGTCGGGTCGTGGCTGACCTGGCGAATGGCCGGCACCGGGTGCCCCAGGGCCCAGTCGTCGCCCAGTTCGTCGTCCTCGATCATGGCAAGCACGATCGCCGTGGTGCCGACCTTGAGATAGGTGGCGACCTCGCTCATGTTCGCATCGCCGACGATCACGTGGAGTCGTCGATATTTCTGGGGATCCGCGTGCGGTTCGTCGCGCGTGTTGACGATCGGACGCTTCAGCGTCGTCTCCAGCCCGATCTCCTCCTCGAAGAAGTCGGCACGTTGACTCAGTTGGTACGGAACGTCGCGGGACGTGCGCCCGGCGAGTTCGCAACCCACCTTGCCGGCACCGGTGAAGATCTGTCTGGTGACGAAGTGGGGGGTGATCTGGCGCGTGAGTCGCCCGAACGGCAGTTCTCGTGCAAGGAGGTAGTTCTCGTGGCAGCCGTAGCTGTTGCCCTTGCCGTCGGAGTTGTTCTTGTGGATGACGATCTCGGCGCCTTCGGGAAGCATCGACTTCGCCGCGATCATGGATCGGCGGATGATCTCGTCGGCGCCGCGGTCCCACACGACCGCTTCTCGCGCTGTGCGCACCTCAGGGGTGGAGATCTCGGGGTGAGCGTGGTCGACGTAGAACCGGGCGCCGTTGGTCAGCACCGCATTGACCAGCGTCGTTTCCACCTCGGGCGCCAACGACGTGTCGAGAGAGAACCCGCGAGCGTCGTTCGCCGGTTGCTCGTCCTCGAAGTCCCAGCCGATCCGCGTCCGTGCACGAGCGGTCTCGGCGAGGTAGGCGTTGATCAGCAACGACGAGGCGGTGACCGGGTTGTTGTCCGCGCCGCGGACGACGATCCCGTACTCGGTTTCGATGCCACACACCTTCGGCAGTGCCATGTGGCCAACCTATCCGGGCACGAGACGCCTCTCGCGGTTGCCCGATCGTGCGTTCAGAGCCGGCGATCGGTGTCGATCTGGTCGATCCAATCCTCCGGGTGGAGCGGATCGCGGCGGCGACTCGGATGCTCGGTCGTGGCCAACCACCTCAGGAGCCGCTCAGAAGTGAGCGGTCGCGAGATGCAGTAGCCCTGGGCGACGTCGCAACCGAAGGACCGGAGACGATCGAGGACTGCGTCGCTCTCCACCCCTTCCGCCACGACCTCGAGCCCCAGGTTGTGACCGAGGTCGATCGTGGAACGGACGATCACCTCGTCTTGCTCGTCGGTCAGCAGGTTGGTCACGAAGCTCCGGTCGATCTTCAGCTCGCGCACCGGCAACTGACGGAGGTAGCTGAGCGAGGAGTAGCCGGTTCCGAAGTCGTCGATGGCCAGTCGCACACCGAGAGCGTGGAGGTCGTCGATCGTCGCCCTGGCACGGGGCCCGTCGATCAGGAGTGAGGATTCGGTGATCTCCAGGGTGAGGGACCCGGGTTCCACGCCGTTCGCTTCGAGGTGCGCTCGGACCCGAGCCGCCAACTGCCCGTCGACCAGGTCGTGGGTCGAGAGGTTGACCGCCAGGCCCAGCAGGTGACCACGTTCGTGGAACTCGCTCAGAGCGGCGATTCCCCGTCCGAGCATCAGATCGGTCAACTGCTTGATCAGTCCGGTCTCCTCGGCGACTCGGATGAACTCGACCGGTTCCACCACACCACGAATCGCGTGAGTCCATCTGACGAGTGCTTCGACGCCGGTGATGATTCCACTCGACAGGTCGAGCTTGGGTTGGAACTCGACTCCGAGATGACCTTCCTCGATGGCCTCGCGCAAGTCACCCAGCATCGACAGCCGAGCCGGTGTGCGCCGGTCGAGTTCTGGTCGGTACAGCTCGATCCCGAGATGATTCGACTTCGCGTTGTACATCGCCACGTCGGCGCGTCGCATCGGCCCGACGGCGTCGCGATCGGCGTCGATGAACTCGGCGACGCCGACGCTCGCCGTGACCACGACCGAGAGACCGTCGAGGATGATCGGTCGACTCGCAGCCTGGCGACAACGAGCAGCGAGATCGAGCGCCGACTCGTCGTCGGTCCGGGACGTGACGATGGCGAATTCGTCCCCGGCGAGCCTCGCCAGCATGTCACCGTCGGCCACCTCGTCGGCGACCCGCCGACTGAACT
>JBBSOH010000280.1:0-4647 GCA_038259945.1 Acidimicrobiales bacterium | reverse complement strand
CGTCGCGCAGTTGTCGTTCGCGTTCTTCGAGCAGCCGATCCGGCGTGCGTCGGGGATCGGGATCCGCCCGACGATGAGCTACGCAGCCGCTGCGACCGTCGCCGTGATCGTCGCCGCAGTCGTCGTGGTGCCCGGCGCCGACAGCGACTACTGGTCCACCAGCGACGAGGTCGCCGAGGCCGCCGCACTGGAGATCGACGACACGCCGCTTCTCCCCGACGCGCCTCCGGCATCGAGTCCGAGTTCGGATCCGGCCGCATCCTCCGGATCGGCAGCGACGACGACAGCCGCCACAGCGCCGACGACCACCTCACCCGGCGATTCGCGGGACGCCGCGACAGATCCCGCTCAGACGACTGCGACCTCGTCGACCAGCACGACCACGTCGACCAGCACGACCACGACGACCAGCACGATTCCCCCGATCCCGGATCTCGCACGTCCCGTACGGATGATCGTGGCCGGCGACTCGACTGCAGAGGCCTACGGCAACGGCGTCGTCGCCTGGGCGGCTGCGTCGCCCGACGTGGCGCAGGCGGAACTGAACGTGCGCCGCGGCTGCGGGTTCCTGCGGGGCGGGCAGTACCGCCTCGAGGTCGAGTGGCTCGACATCCGCGACGACTGCGACGAATGGCTCGACACCGACCTCGTCGACCGAGTCGCCGAGGCCACTCCCGACGTCGTGCTGATGGTCACCACGTCGTGGGACGTGCTCGATCGTCGCTGGGACGACGGCGAAGGACTCGCCACGGACTCCGACGAGGTGAGAACGCGCCTGCGCACCGACTTCGGCTCGATCACCGACCGACTCCTCGACGCCGGCGCCGGCAGCGTGGTCTGGGTGGAGGCACCGATCCCCGATCCCCTCTGGTTCTCGCGGGGAACACCGCAGGAGCAGCCGGCACGCCACGACGTGCTCCACGAGGTGATGGAGGAACTCGCAGCCGAGCATCCCGGCGACGTGTACACCACCGACCTCCTCGGCTACTTCGACGACGTGGGGATCACGACCGACGTCGACATCCGCCCCGACGGAGTCCACGTCACTCCCGAGGCCGCACGGTCGATCGCCGACGACTACCTCGGTGAACAGATGGTCCGCGCCGCTCTCGACCTGTTCTGACGAGTCAGCCGCGGGCGGAGGTGGAGCGGCAGCCGGAGGCCAGAGGTCGGAGTCAGTTCCGGGTACACGATTGCCGAGAACGCAAGGTGGCCTGCCGATGGGAACCGCGAACTGCGTGCATCGGCAGGCTGGCTTGCGTTTCACCGAAACGGGTCCACGGAACTCACCCGAGGCTGCCGGCGATCGACCCCATCGGAACCACGGGACTCGTCCTGGGGGAGTCAGCGGGGGGTCGCGGCGACGGCGAGTCGGTCGGCGAGATCGTTCATCGGGTGGCCGCTGTGACCCTTCACCCACGTGAACTTCACGTCACCGCTGCGCACCACGTCGATCAGCGGCTTCCACAGGTCGGTGTTCGCGACCGGCTGCTTCTTGGAGTTCTTCCAACCGTTCTTCTCCCACTTCACCCACCAGCGGTCGTTGAAGCAGTTGACGACGTAGGTGGAGTCCGAGACGATCTCGATCGGGGTGCCGTCGGCGCCGAGCGTGCGGATCGCATCGAGCACGGCGTACACCTCCATCCGCTGGTTGGTGGTGGCGGCCTCGCCGCCGGAGCCGCACGGTTCACCGTTCGGGGACACCGCCCATCCCCATCCACCGGGACCCGGGTTCCCGCTGCACGCTCCGTCGGTGTACACGACCACTCGTTCCATCGGGGCGAACCTACCGGTGCACCGCTCCGGCGTCCGCCACCACGAGAGAGGAACGGATTCGGCATCGAATCTCAAGACTGCCGCAAGATGTGCCGATGAAAGCCTCATGCCGACGTCGAGACTGCGCGCCCCGAGGTTACGGTTCAGTGACATGGGACTCCGTCGGCGCAGTGCGCGCATCCTCCTCGCGGGCGCGACGGCGTGCACGGCCTTCGTCGTGGCACCGAATGCCGGGCTGAGTCCCGTCGCCGACGCCGCGCCCGATGACATCGTCGCCATCGTGATCGACGGTGTCGGCAACGGCCACGGACGAGGCATGAGCCAGTGGGGTGCGTACGGCTATGCGGTCGACCACGGGTGGGACTGGAACCAGATCCTCGCTCACTACTACGGCGGCACCGACTCCGCCACCACGACGGCGGGCCAGCGGATCAGCGTGCGCCTCACCGACTACGACGGCATGGGTGAGGTCGGCGTGATCTCGCACGGGTCGCCGGTCCGCTGGGGCACGGCGTCGGGCCAATCGATGCGTGCGGTCGAGACCTCGGCCGGAGTGTTCGACATCTATTCGTCGGCGCAGATCGCCTGTCCGGGAGGCACCTCGATCACCGTGCCCGACGGCCCCGTCGGCCCGTCGAGCACGTACAGCCCGGCAGCACAGCAGGTCCAGCAGTTCCTCGACCGATTCCACGACTTGGCGATCGTCGTCGATGGATACTTCGGCAACCAGACCAGCGGGTTCCTCTCGGCGTGGCAGCAGGCGCAGGGGCTTCCCGTGAACGGTTCGCTGTGGGACCAGGACGATGCGAACAGGGCGCGCCAGATCATCGGCTCGGCCACCGGATCGGTGTCGTGGAACATGGTCGGCACTCACGTGCAATCGGCCGGCAACCCCGTGCACTTCACGTCGGCCGACGGCGAGAACAGTGCCACCGATCGCGGCAACGTGCTCGGCGTGTGCTCGTCGAACGGTGCGGTCAACCACTACCGGGGTGCGATCGACGTCGTGAGTGCCTCCGACGGCAACCGGGTCGTGAGCGACGTCGACGTCGAGGGCTACGTGCGCGGCGTGATCCCGAAGGAGATCTCGGCGAGTTGGGCAGCCGCGGGCAGCGGCGCCGGCGCGAACGCCGTGCGGGCCCAGGCAGTCGCCGCACGTTCGTACGGCATGTCGCAGAATCGCACCTACACCTATCCCGGCTCGTCGACGCGTTACGCATCGACGTGCGACACCACCTCGTGTCAGGTTTACGGCGGCTCGGCCACGCGAGGTTCGGCCACCGGCACGGTCACGAGCGTGGAACACGTGGCCACCGACGCCGGTGTGCTCGCCACTGCGAACATCGTGCGCAAGTGGCCTGCAGGTCACCCGAGCGCCGGCCAGATCGTGTCCACCGAGTTCTCCGCGTCGAACGGCCCGCGCACCGCAGGTGGAGCATTCCCACCCGTCGACGACATCGGCGACGACACCGCTCCGAACCCGCTCCACCGCTGGACCCGGATCATCGACGCCGACACCTTCGCAGCCCAGAACGGCCTCGGATCGATCACCGGTGCCTCCATGGAGCCGACGACTGCATCGAACTATCAGGGTTTCGACGGCGTCTGGTTCAACGACATCGTCGTCACCGGAACCGCCGGCACCTACCGCAAGCAGGCCTGGGACTTCCGCAACGCCATGGGATACAGCTCGCCCGGGATGACCGTGAGGGTCATCCGGGAGAGTACGACGTCGTCGTCGATGGCCCTGATCGGCGACTCGGTCGGCAACGGCATCACGGCCAACAACGGCGGCTTCCGCCAGCTCACCGACGGCACGTTCACCTCCCAGACCATCGACGCCGTCGACAGTCGCTGCACCACCAAGGACTCGTGCCCCGGCACCAGCGGTGTCGAAGCGGCGAACGCCCTGCCGAGCGGGCTGGACCTCGTCGTCGTCGAACTCGGCTACAACGACAACCCGGCCACGTTCGGTTCAGACGTCGATGCGATGATGACCGCCCTCACCGCCAAGGGCGTGAAGCGGGTCGCCTGGGTGAACATGGCCGACATCCGCACGTCCAACGGCAACCTCGTCTACACGCCGGCCAACGCCGCTCTCGCCGCCGCAACCTCGCGGTGGGGAAACCTCGCAGTGCTCGACTGGAACGCAGCGAGCAACACACCGGAACGATCGCGCTGGTTCAACAGCGACGGCGTCCACCTCACCACCACCGGATCGGCCGAGTTCTCCCTCTTCCTCCGTGACCGACTCGTCGGTCTCGCGCCCAGCAGCTACCTCTCGCCGCCACGTCGGATCGAACTCCCGGTGGTCGGGTCGACGATGACGGCCCCCGACGGTCGCACCGTCACCATCCCCGCCGATGCCGCCGGTGTCTCGCTGAACGTCACGATGGTCCGCCCCGCATCCGGTGGTTACGCCACGGTCTGGCCGTGCCAGCAGGACCGCCCCGAGGTGTCGAGTCTGAACGCCCGCAGCGGCGAGATCGTGGCGAACAACGTGATCGCTCCGATCAGCGCAGCCGGCACGGTGTGCTTCTACTCCTCGGTCGGTACGAACTTCCTCGTCGACATCGCCGGATGGTTTGCAGGTACAGCCAGCCCCGGTGCGAGCGCACCGTTCGTCGGCCTGCTGCCCCAGCGCCGGGTCGACACCCGGTCCGGCCTCGGACGGGCCACGGCTGTCACCCCGACATCGCCGCTGGTCGTGCCCGTGACCGGGCTCGCTGCTCAGCTTCCCGACGGCACCGCCGTCACCGTGCCGGCCGATGCCGCCGCAGTGGCCGTCAACGTCACGGTCGCCCGAGCAACGGCGTCGGGATTCGCCACGGTGTGGCCGTGCGGCACCACCCGCCCGCTCGCCTCCAACGT
>JBBSOH010000279.1:0-4694 GCA_038259945.1 Acidimicrobiales bacterium | reverse complement strand
TCGACGATCTCCCACAACCGGTCGTTGTCCGGATGGTTCGGCACCCCGTCGTACATCACCTGCGTGCAGCCGTTGGACAGCGGCCCGTAGACGATGTAGCTGTGCCCGGTGATCCACCCGACATCGGCAGTACACCAGAACACGTCGGTCTCGGGCTGCAGGTCGAACACGTACTTGTGCGTGTAGGTGACGTGGGTGAGGTAGCCGCCCGTGGTGTGCATGATGCCCTTGGGCTTGCCGGTGGTGCCCGAGGTGTAGAGCAGGAAGAGCAGGTGCTCGGCCTCCATCGGCTCCGCGGGGCAGTCGGTGGAGGTGCCGTCCATCAGGTCGTGGTACCAGTGGTCGCGTCCGTCGGACATGGTGACGTCGTTGCCACCGCGCTTGACGACCACGACGTGTTCGATCGACGAAGTCTTGTCGCACGCTTCGTCCACGGCGGGCTTCAGGGCGAAGACCTCGCCGCGGCGATAGCCCCCATCGGCGGTGACGACCACCTTGGCTTCGGCGTCGTCGATGCGGTCGGCGAGCGACTGGCTGGAGAAGCCGCCGAACACGACGCTGTGCGGTGCGCCGATCCGGGCACATGCGAGCATGGCGACGGCCGCCTCGGGGATCATCGGCATGTAGATCATGACCCGGTCGCCCTTCGCGACGCCGAGACCCTTCAACACGTTCGCGAACTGCGACACCTCGTCGAGCAGATCCTGGTACGTGATGGTGCGCTTGTCGCCCGGCTCACCCTCCCAGTGGAAGGCCACCTTGTCGCCCTTGCCGGCCAGCACGTGGCGGTCGAGGCAGTTGTACGACACGTTGAGCGTGCCGCCCTCGAACCACTTCGCGTTCGGCAACTGCCAGTCGAGCGTGGTGTGCCACTCGGTGTCCCAGTGGACCAGTTCGCCCGCCTGGCGCGCCCAGAACGATTCGTCGTCCTGCGCGGCTTCGTCGTACAGGTCGGTGCCTGCAACGAGCGTCGATTTCTTGAAGGCGTCGGACGGGACGAACCGTCGCTGCTCGTTCGCGAGTGCTTCGATTCCCGATGTGTTCTCGTTCTCGGCCATGTGTCGGATGGTAGATCACGCTCGCACGGCGATCCTCAGGCGTGAGTGCCGGACCGCGTCGCGGCACCGCCGAACCTGTTCGGGACGCCGATGGAGTCAGGCCGGGAGGCCGGTGAGCACCGACACCACCTGGTCGGTCGGCGCAACGGCACGTGATTCGGTGACCTGGTTGTCGTCGCAGTCACGCACCTCGATGTCGACCTCGGCGAGCGGAGCCGGGATGGTGAAGGTCTCGTTCGGAAGAAGCGGCTCCTCGTCGCCGTTCTCGTCGAAGAAGAAGTACGGCGAATAGAAGCGCGTGAGCAGCGGGCTGAAACCGATCTCGCAGAGTTCCGCACCGGTGTCGTTGACGAAGGTCAGCAAGGTCTCGGCCCGGCCGACGGTGAAGCTCTGCACTCGCGAGATCGCTTCGGGCGTGTCGAGGTACGTCTGATATGACCCGGTGTCGAATGCCTCACCACCCGGCGTGATGCAGGACCCGACCACACCCTGATCGTCGTCGACGACAGGCAGGCGGGCGATGATCGCCTCGTTGAACTCCCACACCATCTCACCGTCGAAGGTGCCCGGGACGATGAAGCCGCCGCACATCGTCAACGCTCTGTCGAGCGTGGCGATGCGACCCACGTCGCTGTTGACGGCGATGTCGCTGATCGCTGCGGTCTGTTCGGCGCCGGGTGACAGCGGTCGATCGTAGGTCTCGAGGCGACCGAACGTCTCCGCGAGCTCCTCGGGCGTGGTCGGCGGAATCGAAGAAGTCACCGCACCGGTGGCCATCCCGACGTTGTCGGTCGTCGGCGTGAAGGTGAAGGTCTGGAGGATGTTGCCGTCGCAGTCGTACGACTCTGCTTCGAGTTCCACGTTCGGCACGGCGATGACCGTCTCTTGCCCGTCGTCGAGCGCAGGGTTGAACCGGAACACCGAGAACGACAGGGCGACCGCGGGGGCGACGTCGAACTCACAGATCGGCGCACCCGAATCGTTGACGATGACCTGGTCGACGGTGGCGGCTCCCACCGTGAAGGCTTCCTTGGAGGAGATGTTGTCGCGGACGTCGACGAACTCGACCTCGTACGTACCCGGCGCCAGCGGAGCGCCACCGCCGTCGATGCAGTGGCCGGCGGCTGCGATCTCGAGTCGCTGCGAGTCGGAGTTCTGGATTTCGATGCCGTCGCGATACCAGACGGCCGATGCCTCGACCGGCTCGAGCACGAACACCCCGGCGCAGAGCGTGTTGATCTCGTCGGAGGAGGAGATCGGTTGCGTGTCGGTGGACGCGAGCAACTCCTCGATGGTGGCGACCCGTTGTGTCTCGTCGAGCACCTCGGCGAGTGCGACGATCGCCACGTCCTGGGAGCCGACCGATCCGGGCGCGGGAGCCGCTGTGGTGGTCGGCTCGACGACGACGTCGGGCACGGTGGTCACGTCGACGGTGACCGGTGTGGTCGGTTCGGGTCCATCGGTCGGTCCGGGGGCGTCGGTCGAGCCGGTGGTGACCTGCGGACCGTCGGCGTCGCCGTCACCCTGCGAGAGGACGAAGGCGATCGCACCGCCCAGGACGAGCACGACGGCGACGAGCGCTGCCACCAGAAGCCCGCCTGACCGACCTCCATTCGGGCCGTCACCCGAACCGCCACCGCCGTACGGCGGGATGGACCCGGGCGGGAGCGAACCGGGCGGCACCGGCCCGGGAGGGAGCGAACCGGGCGGTACTCCGGGAGCGATCTGCGTCGGGTCCGGCACCGACGGGGTGGGAGGTACGGCGCCTGCGACGTACTGGCCAGGCGGACTCGGTCGCGGCTCCGCCGGCACCGAACCGGACGAGCCCGGACCGGCGATCGATGACTCACCGGGAGGACGGGTCGCGCTCCGATCCAGTGTTCCGTCGGGATCGTAGACCGGCCCGTTCGCGATGTCGCTCGTGCTCGGCGGTGCCGGGCGGCGGCGGTCGTCATCGTGGAAGAACGGGTCGGTCATCGCACTCAGGGCCTTCCGGTGCTGAGGTTCAACGTCTGGTCGGTCGGCGGGATCTCGGTCGCCTCGGACACCTGGTTGCCGTCACAGTCGAACGCCCGGATGTCGTTCTCGATGAACGGTGCGACGATCGTGAACGAGTCGCCTGGCTCGACCGAGTTCTCGAAGTCCGTCGAATCGGCGAAGTCGTAGAACGTGTACCAGTTGGTGAGGTTCGGGCTGAACCCGACGCGACAGATCGCGACGCCCGTGTCGTTACGGAAGCCCAACTGCGTCTGCGCCCGGTTGACGGTGAAGGTCTCGACCTCGGACAGGAACTCGCCACGCTCCAGATACACCTGGTAGGCACCTTCGTCGAACACCGGACCACCCGGTGGGATGCAGCGCCCCACACGTCCGCCCGGAGTCGAGACCGGGAAGCGTGCGATCACCGCACGGTTGAACTCCCACACCATCTCAGCCTCGAGCGGTCCGGCGATGTCCCATGCGGCGCACAGCGCCAAGGACGGATCCTGGGTGGCGATCCGCAGGGATGTCTCTGGATCGAGCAGCAGATCGATCACGACCTGCTCGTCGGGCGAGCCGTTCGGCACGGCGATGTCGAGCGAGCCGATCTCCCCGTTCACGTCGCCGAGTTCGCCATCGGTGATCTGCGGGGGCGGGGGCGGGGGGATGGTGGTCGGCGGCACACCGACTCCCGACGCCAGGCTAATCGGATCGGGACCCGGAGAGGCGAAGAAGCTCTCCGACGCCACGTCGGCGCAGTCCACACCGCGGATCTCGTGTTCGGTGTCCGCCATGTCGACCACGATCCCGCCACCGACAGCGATGGGAGCGCCGTCGGGGAGCGCGTACGACTGGAAGACAGCTGCGGCATTGGGGCCGAGTTCGACGGCACACAGCTCCGTGGCGGTGTCGTTCACGAACTCCTGCTCCACCGCTGCGGCCCCGACGGTGAACAGTGCGATCCCGGACTCCGAACCGCCGGCATCCGCGAACGAGACCTCGTAGGAGCCCGATGCGAGCGGCTCGCCGCTGTTGTTGATGCAGTTGCCGTCGGCCGGGACAGCGAAGACACGCTCGGCACCCTGGGAGAGGGGCTCATTGTCGAGCGTCCAGGTGACGGTGGCAGCGACCGGCGACGTCACCGGGATCGCAGCACAGATGTTGAGCACGGGATCCGCTGACGCGACCGGGTTGCTGTTGCCCTCGCTGAGGCCGATCCGTTGAAGCGTCGCATCGAGGTCGCCTTCCGCGACAACGTCGGGGAACGCTTCGATGTAGACGTACAACCCGTCGACCGTGCCGTCGGCGACCACCGGTGCGGTCGTGGTCGACTCGGGCGGCATGGTCGTGACCGGAACAGTGCTCTCGACGGTCGGGTCGGGGACGGTGTCCTCCTCGGGAACCGTGTCCTCGTCACGATCGCGGTCGGTCGTCACCGGATCTGCGCCCTCGTCATCGCCACCGGACTGCAGTGCCACGAACCCGAGAGCTCCGACCAGCGCGACGACGAGCGCGATCAGCCCGCCGACGAGCAGACCGCTCTTCTTCTTCTTGGGTGTACCGCCGGTGCCGGGTGCATCGCCGTACGGCGGCCCGCCGGACGGGGGTTGACCGCCGAATCCCGGTCCTGCGGGCGCGTACGCCCCCGGAGGCGGG
>JBBSOH010000278.1:0-4702 GCA_038259945.1 Acidimicrobiales bacterium | reverse complement strand
CGTCAGGGGCCTCGTAGTCCACGATGTGGATCGGGACATCAACGGTGACGTCGTCGTCGATGCGCACCACGGCACCGTCGCCGCCGTACGCGAGATTGAGTGCCATGTAGGCGTCGGTGATGCCCTCGTCGCCATGACCGAAGTGGGATGACAGCCGGTCGGGCTGCTCGCTTCGGACGTCGACCAGGCTCGAGATGTGGACGCCCGCCATGCCGAGAATCGTGGACCGCTCGACATCGACGACGCCGTTGACCACGACGACGACGGGGCCGTCGAGCGCGGGAAAATGCGCGTCGATGCCGGACACGGTGCCGGTCGGCCCGACCGAGCTACCGAACGACAGCGCGCCGAGTTCCCTGTGCGGCGCATAGCGCCACGCATCGGCGCGTCGCGTCGGGTATCCGTTCGACTCGATCCACTCGAGGGCGGCGGCTCGGCCGTCGACTGCCGGGTCGCGCACGGCGGGGTCGGCTTCAGTGGGGGCTGTTGTCACGTTCGGGCTCCGGAGAAGGGGCGCTCGGAGGCGTCGTCGAGGTCGTGGTTGACGTAGCCGGCGTACCCGTGATCTTCGAGCTCCATGGCGAGCGTGTGGTCACCCGACTGGACGATGCGTCCGTCGACGAGCACGTGCACGAAGTCCGGCTTGATGTAGTCGAGCAGCCGTTGGTAGTGGGTGATGACGATCATCGACCGTTCCGGACCCCGCAGCGCGTTGACACCACCGGCGATGACCCGGAGGGCATCGATGTCGAGACCCGAGTCGGTCTCGTCCAGTACTGCGAGACGCGGTTGCATGATGGCCATCTGGAGGATCTCGTTGCGCTTCTTCTCACCACCACTGAAGCCGGCATTGACCGATCGGTAGAGGAAGTCTTCCTTCATCTCCACGAGACCCATCGCCCCCTTGGCCACATCGAGGAAGTCCCGAGCGCCGATCTCCTCTTCACCCCGAGCGCGGCGCACGGAGTTGAGCGCCGTCCGGAGGAAGTACATGTTGTTGACGCCCGGGATCTCGACCGGATACTGGAAGCCCATGAACACACCGGCGGCGGCGCGCGCTTCGGGTTCCATCTCGAGCAGGTCGACGTCGTCGAGTGTGACGGTGCCGGTGATCTCGTAGCCGGAGCGACCGGCGAGGGCGTGGGCGAACGTGCTCTTGCCCGATCCGTTCGGCCCCATGATGGCGTGGACCTCTCCGGCACCGACGTCGAGGTCGAGACCCTTCAGGATCTCCTTGTCGCCGATCGAGGCGGTGAGGTTTTCGACGTGCAGCATCAGCCGACACTTCCTTCCAGGCTCATGCTCAGCAATCGCTGAGCTTCGACGGCGAATTCCATCGGGAGTTCGTTGAACACCTCACGGCAGAAGCCGTTGACGATCATCGACATCGCGTCTTCTTCGGTCATGCCGCGTTGGCGGCAGTAGTACAACTGGTCCTCGCCGACCGTGGACGTCGACGCCTCGTGCTCGACCTGGGCGGTCGGATTCTTGACCTCGATGTACGGGATCGTGTGGGCTCCGCAGTCCTTGCCGAGCAGCAGCGAATCGCACTGGGTGTAGTTGCGGGCGTTCTCGGCCGAGCGCATCACCTTGACGAGACCGCGGTACGTGTTCTGGCCGTGGGCGGCGGAGATGCCCTTGGAGATGATCGAACTCGTCGTGTCCTTGCCGATGTGGATCATCTTCGTGCCGGTGTCGGCCTGCTGGTGCTTGCTCGACAGCGCCACCGAGTAGAACTCGCCGACGGAGCGGTCTCCCTGCAGGATCACACTCGGGTACTTCCAGGTGATCGCCGAACCGGTTTCGACCTGGGTCCACGAGATCTTCGCGTCGGTGTGGGCGCGACCTCGCTTCGTGACGAAGTTGTAGATGCCCCCGACGCCGTTCTCGTCGCCCGGGTACCAGTTCTGGACGGTCGAGTACTTGATCTCGGCGCGATCCTTGGCGACCAGTTCGACGACGGCAGCGTGCAACTGGTTCTCGTCACGCTGCGGTGCGGTGCAACCTTCGAGGTACGACACGTGGGAATCGTCTTCGGCGACGATCAGCGTCCGCTCGAATTGGCCGGTGTTCATCGAGTTGATCCGGAAGTACGTCGACAGCTCCATCGGGCAGCGCACGCCCTTGGGGATGTAGCAGAACGACCCGTCGGAGAAGACCGCCGAGTTCAGCGCAGCGAAGAAGTTGTCGCGCACCGGTACGACCGAGCCGAGATGCTCGCGGACGAGTTCGGGGTAGTCACGCACGGCTTCGGAGAACGAGCAGAAGATCACGCCCGCTTCGAGCAGCGTGGCCTTGAACGTGGTGGTCACCGAGACCGAGTCGACGATTGCGTCGACCGCGACGTTGCTGAGCATCTTCTGCTCGTGCAGCGGGATGCCGAGCTTGTCGAACATCTCGCGGATCTCGGGATCGACGTCGTCCATGCTGTCCAGGACCGGCTTCTGCTTCGGTGCCGCCCAGTAGCTGATGGCCGCGTAGTCGATGGGCGCGATCTGCAGCTTGGCCCAGTCGGGCTCCTCCATCTTCGTCCACGCCTCATAGGCCGCGAGCCGCCATTCGAGCAGCCATTCGGGTTCGTCCTTCTTGGACGAGATCAGGCGGACGACGCTCTCGTCGAGGCCGGGGGGTGCGATGTCGGTGTCGAGGTCGCTGCTGAATCCGAACTCGTAGTCCGACGATGTCAGTTCCTCGATGGTTTGCTTGCTGTCGGTCATGAAGGAACCGTCACTCGCCCACGTCGATGAAGATGCACTCGCCGGGGCATTCCTCGGCGGCTTCGATGACGCCTTCGAGACCCCCGTCGGGGATGCGGGCCATGCCGTCGGAACCTGCCGGGTTGGCGGTGCCGTCGAACAACTTCTCGGCACCGAAGTTCCCGGACGTCTCCTTCACGTAGAAGAGGCCGTCGTCCATTCCGAAGAAGACGTCGGGCGCAATCTCCTCACAGAGACCGTCACCGGTGCAGAGATCCTGATCGATCCAAACCTTCATGGGTGCTCCTTCCGACCGGTCGAACTCACGTGCGAGCCGGTTCACGTTCTGTCTGCGAACACGTCGCCGACGCCCCAATTCCTATCGCACATCCACCAATTTCGCAACTTTCGCCTTGCACAACTACGACAAGTCCGTCGGGCTGCTACTGTCGATCGACATGAGCAACGTCGTGGTGCTGTCGCCGACTCGTCGGCACGTACTCGAAGTGCTGAAGCGCCATGGCGAAGTCACCCCTGACGAACTCGCGACTGCGCTCGAGATCTCGCCGAGCGCCGTGCGCCAGCATCTCGCTGCACTCCGTACGGCCCGGCTCGTCGTGTCACGCAGGGACCATGGCCGCGCCGGCCGTCCTGCGGATCGATTTCGGGCCACGATGCTCGCCGAACCGCTCTTCGCCACCACCTCGGATGCTCTGCCGATCGAACTCCTCGAACACATGGAGGCCGAGGAACCTGCGCTGATCGGACGCGTCTTCGATCGCCGACGCCGCCAGATGGTCGACGAACACGAGAACAGACTGGCAGGCAGGACCGTGGAGGATCAGGTCGCGATCCTCACCGGACTCCTGGACGAACAGGGGTACCTCGCGGACTTCGATGCCATCGCCCCCGGCCACTTCCGCATCAACCTCCACAACTGTGCCATCTGGGCGGTGGCGAACCGCTACCCGCAGGCCTGCGCTGCCGAACTCGAGTACCTCCAGGACCTGATCCCCGAAGCACGTGTGCAACGGGTCACTCTCAAGACCAGTGGTGCGCACACCTGCGCCTACGACATCCGCTTCGACACCGAGACAGCGGAGCCGACGCCGAGCAGTCGACGCACCGGCGACTGACTGCGCCGGTCATCGCTGTCGAGGGCGGCCTCACCCCCACACGCCGACACGGAGTGGGATCCGATCCTTCCGTCGAGTGCATCGGTCGGCCAGCCTGCGTTCTGTGTCGTCGGCTACTCGGAACTGCCCCCTCCCGCAATCTGGGTGCCCTCGGGCCGGAACCAGCGATCTCGGCGACCCGGACGATGGGACTTGCCCGCATCAGGCGGGCGCGACGAGCACCGAGTGTGCCCGACCGTGCTCAGCGACACCGGAGACCAGGGGGCCCCCGTCGGACGCTCGATGGCGTTTGCTGGAGAGCATCGCCATGTCGGCATCGGTGATGAGATCGCGGAGTTCGATCCCTCCGGACGACGCCGACACCCCCACGGTGGCCGTGATGCTCGCTGGGCCGTTCTCGATGCGCAACGGCTCGGCGATCGAACGCTCGATGCGATCTGCGATGCCGGCAGCCGCTTCTTCGGAGATTCCGGGGAGGAACACGGCGAACTCGTCTCCGCCGATCCGGGTCACGACGCTGTCTCCTCGGCAGGCGCCTGCGAGCCGGGCTCCGACGATGGCGAGCACTCGATCACCGACGTCGTGACCGAAGTCGTCGTTGACCGCCTTGAATCGGTCGAGATCGACGTAGAGGACCGACATCTCACGCGACGGGTCCGCAGCCGCGATCTGCTGCTCGAAGACTCGACGGTTGCCGAGGCCCGTCACCGGGTCGATGGTGGCCGCCTCGAGCAACACCCGTTCGGCTCGGTCGCGCACGAGCGTGCTGCGAAGGAGGCGGACGTACCCCTTGCGGATCATCTCCGCATGGAGTCGTACGAGCATCGCATCGGCGTCGGCGATCATCCACACGACGGCAGCACAGCCCGT
>JBBSOH010000277.1:0-4704 GCA_038259945.1 Acidimicrobiales bacterium | reverse complement strand
CGCACGGGTGACCCGGTTCATGTGCTCGACCATGTGCACCGGGATGCGGATGGTGCGAGCCTGGTCGGCGATCGATCGGGTGATCGCCTGGCGGATCCACCACGTCGCGTACGTCGAGAACTTGAATCCCTTGGTGTAGTCGAACTTGTCGACCGCGCGCATCAACCCGAGGTTGCCCTCCTGTACGAGGTCGAGCAACTGCATCCCGCGACCCGAGTAGCGCTTCGCGATGCTCACCACGAGGCGCAGGTTGGCCTGCGTGAGTTCGGACTTCGCCCGTTCGCCGCGCTTGACCGCGCGTAGCAGCATGCGTTCCTCGATGCTCTCGAGCGGCGACCCGGATTCGTCGGCCGTGTCGATCTTCGCCGCTGCGATCTTGCCTTCCTCGATCAACTGGGCGAGTCGCCGTTCGTCATCGATCGTGAGCAGGTCCACCTGGCCGATCTCGCGCAGGTACATCCGCACTGCGTCCGCCGAGCCGCCTTCGGCCTTCGGCCCACGCTTCTTGGTCCGGCGCTGACGCCGACGGCTCAGCAGGGCCTCGTCGGCATCGTCTTCTCCCGACGACCCCGCCTCGATGTTCTCCAACAGCACTTGGCGACGGGTGCCGACCGGTGTGTCGTCGTCGTCGCTGTCGTGAGAGTCGTCGTCGAGCTTGTCGTCGATCGCGATGCCCGCTCCGGCCATCGCCTCCTGGACGTCGGTGAGCACGGTCTCGCTCAGTTCCACGTGACGCAACACGTGGCTCACCTGATCGGCGTGGACCTCACCCGTGGTCCGACCGCGCTCGACGAGCTTGTCCCACTCGGCTTCGTCGACACCCGGTACCGGAGACGCGATGGGTTGGTCGGTGCTCATGTGCCGTCAGCCGACCCGAGGCTGGTCGTGGGGCTGCGGTTCTCGGGAGCGTTCTTCGGTGCGTCGATGAAGCCAACCTAGCAACGACGCCGCAGCGCCGAGAGCACGCGTCTGGTCGGACTCCGACAGTGCCATCAGATCCAGCCGGGCCGCACGATCCTCTTCGAGCGATGCGGAGTCGACGAGGCCACCTGCGCGTCGCTGCGCATCTCGTTGGCGGATCTCCCGATTCGTCGCCGCTGCGATCAACGATCTGGCCTCGACCGCTGCATCCAGTTCGAGATCGGCGACCGCAGCGCGTTCGAGCACGTCGCGAGCGTCGGGCGCAGCGACCTCGAGCGCTCCGGTGAGTCCGCCGCCTTCCGCGAGCGCCAGGAACGCCATCCGGTTGGCGTCGTCCTCGAACAAGGCCTCGATCAACCACTCCGCGATCGAGTCCCACGCTTGGACGAGCAGCACCAGAGCGCAGAACTCTGCGTTCTCCATCGGCGCCCGGCGACGCGCCTGCGTGGGGATCTCGATCGGGCGCTGCTTGCGTTCCCGTGCCCGCCGGGTGAACTCCTCGACAGACAGCCCCACGTGCGCTGCGATCTCGCCTGCGTAGATGGCGCGGACGTCGGGGTTCGGATGCTCGTTCACCACCTCCAGCGCACGGTTCGCGTACCGCACCTTGTGCTCGGCCGAATCTCGCGGCAGGCGACTGGTCTCCCGGTTCAGCCGGAACCGCAGGAACGGCACGGGGTCGTCGACCGCTGCAGCCAATGCGGCAGGGTCGGTTCGCGCCAGGTCGCCCGGGTCCTTGCCCGGCGGGAGTCGTGCAACCGACACCTCGACCTGGTGCTTCTCCTCCCACTCGTAGAACCGCTCGGCGGCGCCCTGACCGGCGGCGTCGGCATCGAACGACAACACGACCCGACTCGCATAGCGCTTGAGCAACCGCACGTGCTCCTCGGTGAGTGCCGTTCCACACGTCGCGACGGCTCGGGGAACCCCGGCCTGGTGGAATCCGATCACGTCGGTGTAGCCCTCGCACACCACGATCTGGTCGACCTTCGACGCATCGGCCTTCGCCCAGTTCAGCCCGTAGAGCGTGCGGGACTTGGTGTAGATCGGCGTCTCGGAGCTGTTCTTGTACTTCGCCGGATCGTCCGACCCGGGCAGGATCCGGCCGCCGAACGCGAGGGCCTCACCCGCCTCGGACAGGATCGGGAACATCACACGGGCGCGGAACGCGTCCTGCATCCGGTTGCGCTTGTTGCGGAACGCGAGCCCGACGGTGTGCAGTACGTCGGCTGGCTGCCCGAGTTCTCGCGAGAGGCAGTCCCAGTCGTCCGGAGCCCACCCGAGTTTGAACTGGCGGGCGATGTCGCCGCCGAGTCCTCGCTCGCGCAGGTAGTCACGAGCGGCGCGTGCGCCGGGGTCGGTGAGGAGTCGCTGGTGATACCACTCGACGGCATCGCCCATCGCCGCGGTGAGGCGCTTGCGTTGCGCCCGCTCCTTGGACTGACCCGTCGACGTGTAGTTGAGCGAGATCCCGGCCTTGCCGGCCAGCAGTTCGACGGCACCGGGGAAGTCCGTGTGCTCGATCTCCTGGATGAAGGTGAAGATGTCACCGCCCTTGTCGCACCCGAAGCACTTGAAGAACGCCATCTCCTCGCTCACGTTGAACGAGCCCGACTTCTCGGCGTGGAACGGGCAGAGACCCACCCAGTTCCGACCCCGCTTCTTCAGCGCCACGTACCCCTGGACGACGTCCACGATCGACACCGTCGAGCGGATCTTGTCGATGTCGTCGTCCGCGATCCCCATGGCCCGCTCACACTACGCCCTGCCGGTTGCGTCCCTCCCCGTGTCAGACACCAGCGGGGTGATCGGGGGGTGATCGGTGTCAGACGTCGTTCACCCGGCCCTGTCCTCGAACGCACCGATGCGGTGAACGACGTCTGACACCGATCACCGATCAGCGGTTGCGGATGATCGCCTGGGCGGCCGCGAGGCGCGCGATGGGCACCCGGTACGGGCTGCAGGAGACGTAGTCGAGCCCGGCGCGGTGGAAGAAGTCGATCGATTCGGGGTCGCCACCGTGTTCGCCGCACACGCCCAGCTTCAACCCCGGTCGGGCTTCGCGTCCGAGCCATGCGCCCTGCTCGACGAGTCGACCGACTCCCTCCTGGTCGATCGTCTCGAACGGGTTGCGCGCCAACAGCCCTTGCGCGAGGTACGCGGGCATCATCTTCGCCTCGACGTCGTCACGGCTGAAGCCGAACGTGAGCTGCGTGAGGTCGTTCGTGCCGAAGCTGAAGAAGTCGGCCTCCTCCGCGAGTTGACCGGCACACAGCGCAGCCCGCGGCGTCTCGATCATCGTGCCGATCGTGATGCTCCCGGCAGGCACCGCCGACTCGTCGAGTTCGGCCTGGACCCACGACCGGGCGAGCGAGAGTTCCTCGCGGGTGACGGTGAGCGGCACCATGATCTCCACGATCGGATTCCCACCTTCAGCGCGCCGAGCAGTCGCCGCGTCGAGGAGTGCCCGTACCTGCATCGCATACAGACCGGGTTTGATCACACCGAGCCGCACGCCCCGGGTGCCGATCATCGGATTGTGTTCCGCCCACGTCTCGGCCGCCGCGAGTTCACGGGCCCGCTCGTCGCTCAGTCCGGTCGTGGCGGCCTCGATCCGCAGTTCGGTCACCGACGGGAGGAACTCGTGCAGCGGCGGGTCGAGCAACCGGACCGTGACGGGCAGACCGTCCATCGCGGCGAGGACCTCCTCGAAGTCGGACTGCTGAGCCACGCGCAGCTTCTCGAGGGCGATGCGTTCGTCCTCGGCTGAGTCGGCGAGGATCATCTCACGCACGATCGGCAGCCGGTCGGGCGCCAGGAACATGTGCTCGGTCCGACACAGGCCGATGCCCTCGGCGCCCAACTGCCGTGCCACCGAGGCATCCTCGGCGGTGTCGGCGTTGGCTCGTACGCCGAGCACCCCGGCGCGGACCTCGTCGGCCCATGCGAGCAGCGTGTCGAATGCCTCGGGACGATCCGACGACGACGTCGCCAACTCCCCGAGCACCACGGTGCCGGTCGCTCCGTCCATCGAGATCACGTCACCCTCCGACACCGTCACGTCGCCGACGCTGAACGATCGGTCGCCGATCACGATCGCCTCGGCACCGACGATGGCCGGTGTCCCCCACCCTCGCGCCACGAGCGCGGCATGGCTCGCCAACCCGCCGCGCGTCGTGACGAGGCCCTGGGACACCTGCATCCCCATCACGTCGGCAGGGGTCGTCTCGTTGCGCACGAGGATCACGTCCTCGCCCCGGTCGTCGGCATCGAGAGCGTCGTCCGACGTGAAGTACACGCGCCCGACCGCAGCACCGGGGGATGCGGGGATCCCGGTCGTGAGGACTTCTCCACCGGCGTCGAACTGAGCATGCAGGACGGCGTCGAGATCGCGCGCTTCGGCCTGCATCAGCGCCTCGGTGCGGGTCAGTACCCCCGACTCCACGCGTGCGATCAGTGCGGTCAGCGCGTCCTGTGGCGCCGGCGCCTCGGATGCCACGGAGTCGGACGTCGCTGGGTCAGGTGTCACGCGCGTCACACTAGGTGGCTGGTGTCGAACGGGGGGTTGCAGGCGGTGATCGTGGGGCTGTGAGGTGAGGTGCCTGGCGCATTGTTGGTGATGGAGCCGTCCGTGTTCGGGCGGTGTGTCGGTGACCGGGTGGTCTGGTGGCGGCTCTGGACTGCTTCGGGGTGGTGCTGCTGGTTGTTCAGTGGGCCCATCCGTTGGGTGTGGAGTGGACGCCGAGGATGGCGAGGCGTGCGAGGTTGGCGGCTGCTGCGAGG
>JBBSOH010000276.1:0-4704 GCA_038259945.1 Acidimicrobiales bacterium | reverse complement strand
GGTCATCGCCGAGGAACTCGTCCACGGCTGACGACATGGCGTTCGGCGATTCCTCCGGTCCTCCTGCGAACGGTCGTCAACTCCGTGAGCTCCTCGAACTGCTGGAGGCGGCCGGCCACTCCGGCTACCGCGACGCTCGCGGGCCGATGGGTTTCACCCAACGCCAAGCCGGCGGCAAGTTCACCGGTTCCGAGGCCGACGAGTTCATCGAGAGGCTGCAGATCGAGATCCACGGCGACGGCCCACCCGCCGAATCCCATCCGCCGCCGTCCGCAGTGACGCCCGAACCGGCGACGAAGGCCTCCCCTCGGCCCGCCACTCCGGCTCGCAACCGCGTTGCGTCGCCACCTCCGACGGTCTCGACGTCAGGACTGGCTGGGCTGAGCGATGTCGCGACGGAGGAACTCGCCGCCGAACTCCAGCGTCGCGGCTGGATCGTCATCGAACCCTGACGGCTGCTGGCACGCTGAGACGATGAGCAACGACGACATCTCCGCCAAGCTCGCCGGACTTCGCAAGGAGCCACCTCCGTACCGGCGAGTGGTCGTCCGCTCGGTCGAGCCGCTGAGTCCGTTCATGATCCGCGTCGTGGTGGCGGGCGACGAACTCGACGGGTTCGAGATCACGGCCCCCGCCTCGAGCGTGAGAGTGCTGCTTCCGTCGCCCGGAGCCGACGAACTGGTGATGGTCACGTGGACCGGGAACCAGTTCGAACTCCCGGACGGCTCACGCCCACCGATCCGCACGTTCACACCGCGTCACTTCGAGACCGACCGCAACGAACTCACGATCGACATCGTCCTGCACGACGACGGATTGGCCACGGAGTGGGCGCGGTCGGCGCGACCGGGCGACGAGGTCGCCGTGTCAGGGCCCGGACGCAGCGAGGAACTCGACCGCGACGCCGGTTCGCACCTGCTGGTGGGCGACGAGTCGGCGCTTCCGGCCATCGCTCAGCTCCTCGAATGGATCCCCGCCGACCGCACCGTCGACGTCCATCTGGAGACTCGTCACGCCGACGCCCGGATCGAACTCCCAGCGCATCGGAACGCGACGGTCGCGTGGCATCAGGCTGGCGGGGGTGCCGCCCCGGGCGATGCACTGTTCGACGTCGTCGCGAGCCTCGACGCTCTGGCGGATGCCGTGTGGATCGCCGGTGAGGCAGCAGCGGTTCAGCGGCTCCGCACGCACCTGTTCGACGAGCGAGGCCGCAACCGCTCCGACGTGACCGCTCGCGGCTACTGGAAGGTCGGTCGAACGGCGGGTTGATTGTTCAGCCGCACGCGGCTCGGGCGATCGGATACGGGTTGATCGGTTGACCGCCACCGGGATGCACCTGCAGGTGCAGGTGGTTGGTCGTGGTGTTGCCCGTTCGTCCGACGTAGCCGACCACGTCACCCTGGTTCACGGTGCGGTTGCCACCCTCGTACCGACTCAGGTGCGCGTAGTAGTACCGGGTCCCGCTCGCCCCGTACAACCGCAGCGTCTGACCACCCAGACCATTCGACTTGTACTCCACTCGGCCGGCCTCCATCGCCACCAGCGGCGTTCCGCCCGGCGAGATGATGTCGACGCCCTGGTGTGACCTGCCGCCCGAGCGCGCTGCTGCCCACGTGTCGGCGAACGCCCGCGGTCCCGCCACCGGACAGGTGAGGTTCGAGCCGGACGGCTGGGGTGCCACCGCCGGGGTGACCGGTGCCGGCGCGGCAGGCTCGCCCGTGGTCTCGGGGGCCGGGTCCGCGCTCGCTTGCGACCCTTCCGAAGCGGGGGCGCCGGGCGTCTGCTCAGACGGTGACGGGGGTTGGGCCGGCGTCGGTGCCGCAGCTCGAGCATCGGCTGCCGCCTGGACCGCGGCTGCCTCCTGGTCGCGTCGTTCCTGCTCGGCACGGGCCTGTCGTTCCGCTTCGAGCGCACGCTGCACCGCCTCGTCGGCGAGTCGCTGCTCCTCGATCTCACCGAGCAGGATCACCTCGGCCTCGGCCTGTTCCTGCTGTGCTGCGAACGTGAGGGTCGCTGCGTCGGCGTCGTCCTGCTGCTCTTCGAGATCGTCGCGCTTCTCGCCCACCTCGACGATCAGCGCGTCGTAGTCGTCGAGATCGATGAACACGGTCTGCGTGGCGACAGAGCTGTAGACCTCGGCCGCGAGCACGTCGTTCGACGCATCGATGTCGATCAGGAGCGGCATGGTCGGACCGCCCGCACCGACGAACTGGCGCACCGCCTGCTGTTCGAGGCCCGACCGAGCAGACGCCAACTCGGCCTCGATCTCGACGAGTTCGCCCTCGGTGTCGCCGATCGCGATGGCGAGCCGATCGATCTCGGCTTCGGTGTCGAACAGGGCCTGCGCGGCAGCGTCCGCCCGGTCGCGTGCCGCCAAGATCTCCTGGGCCGCCTTCTCGGCGGGTGTCAGCGGCGCCGACGCCACAGCGATCGACGCCGGCATCAACACCGAACCACTCACCACGACAGCGACACCGACGCACCGAGCGGCGGCACGGCGAATGCTGCGGCCCGACCCGGGCGCGTACGTCTCCCGACATGACATGACCCCGAGAGGCTAGCTCGCCATTGCGTTCTTGTTACGAGAATCTCTCGACTCTCACTCGAATGTCGAGACTTGGCCGGGTTCCGGGGATTCGACGTGGGTCGACAACGTCTCCTCTGGACTGATCGGCCGACCGCCAGATAGACCGGTAGGCATGTTGATCGTGGTGTCGCCTGCCAAAGCACTGGACTTCGAATCGCCCCTGCCGACCAAGAAGCGCAGCCAGCCCGAGATGCTCGACCGATCGGAGGAACTGGCGGCGATCATGGCTCGCAAGTCGCCCGAGGACCTCTCGGCGATGATGTCCATCTCGAACGACCTCGCCGCTCTGAACCACGAGCGGTTCCAGGACTGGACCACGCCGTTCACGCCGGCCAACGCCCGCCCCGCCGTCCTCGCCTTCGACGGCGACACCTACACCGGCCTCGACGCCCCGAACTCCTTCGGCGAGCGTGACTTCACCCATGCACAGAAGGTCCTGCGCATCCTCTCGGGCCTGCACGGCGTGCTGCGACCGCTCGACCTGATCCAGCCGTACCGATTGGAGATGGGATCCAAGGTCGAACACGACGGCGGTGGCGACCTCTACTCCTACTGGGGTGATCGCGTGACCGACCGGCTCAACGAAGCGCTTGCCGCTTCTCCCGGCGCCAGTGCTCTGGTCAACCTCGCATCCAAGGAGTACTTCTCGGTCGTGCAACGGGATCGGTTCGAGGGTCGGATCATCTCGCCGCGCTTCCTCGATGCGAACGGCGACGACGACTTCAAGATCATCAGCTTCTTCGCCAAGCAGGCGCGTGGCGCCATGGCGGGTTGGATGGTGCGCGAGCGGATCCTCACGATCAAGGCCCTCACCGAATTCGATGCCAACGGCTACCGGTTCGACGCCGACCGGTCCACGCGAGACGCACCGACGTTCACCCGCCGCAACGCCTGATCCATCGGGTTCGTCGTGATCGCGGCGGCGACCGAGGCTCGTCTACGGTGGCGGGGTGCGAATCGAACACATCCCCATCGGCACCAACCCGCCCGAGGACATCAACGTCGTCATCGAGGTCCCGGTCGGCGGCGAACCCATCAAGTACGAGCTCGACAAGAAGTCGGGCACCCTCTTCGTCGACCGGTTCCTGTACACACCGATGCGCTACCCCGGGAACTACGGGTTCGTCCCCCACACGCTGTCAGAGGACGGCGACGCCATCGACGTTCTGGTGTGCAACACCCGTGTCATCGTCCCAGGAGCGGTGATCAACTGTCGCCCGATCGGTGTCCTCGTGATGGAGGACGAAGCGGGCAACGACGAGAAGATCATCGCCGTCCCGAGCCCGCACGTCAGCCGTCGCTACGACAGCGTCCACGAGTACGAGCAGCTCCCCGAGATCACCCGGGATCAGATCGAGCACTTCTTCGAGCACTACAAGGACCTGGAACCCGACAAGTGGGCTCGTATCGATCACTGGGGCGACAGCACCGAAGCGAAGGCCATGCTCCTGGCTGCAGTCGCTCGCGACACCGCAGCACCCGACTGACGTCGGATCAGTCGTCGCTGCGCCACCAGACCACGGCGATGTCGTCGTTCTGGATGCTCTCCGGATTCGCGACCTCGACGAGGGTGTCGAGGTCGACTCGTCCGGTCACCTGGGCCACGATGCGCGCGAGCCCGTCGTCCACGATCTCGTCTCGACGCTCCACCAACCCGTCGGTGAAGAACAGCACACCTTCGCCGCCGTCGACGTCGACCTCGCATGTCTCGTCGTCGGCGCAGCGCGCGACGCCCAGTGGCGGTGATCCACACCCGTCCAGCACGCGGGCCTTCGGGCCGGTCAGAATCGGCGGCATCGCGCCGGCACGGGCCCAGGTGACCTGATGACCGTCGGCGGAGATGCTCGCCACGATGATCGCGGCATATCTGCAACCGGGCAGGTCGGCACATGCATCGGAGATGCGGTTGATGATCTGTGCCGGAGAACGTTCGAGGCCGGTGAACACCGCGCGCGCTGCGGCGCGTAGTTGGGCGGCGGCCTGCGTGCTCTCGACGCCGTGGCCGACCACGTCGCCGAGCACGATGTCCACCGAGCCGTCGCGGCGCCGGAACGAGTCGTAGAAGTCCCCACCGATCCGCTCGCTCGCAGCGACGGGGCGGTAGCGGGCGTGCAGCG
>JBBSOH010000275.1:0-4714 GCA_038259945.1 Acidimicrobiales bacterium | reverse complement strand
GGCAGCTGGATGCGTTCATGGCGGCAGGTGCGATCGACTCGCTCGACTACCTGGTCCTGCTGCCACCCGTCGACGTCTGCCTCCGACGCATCGCCGAGCGGACCGGACACGGTTTCGACGATGCCGAGGCGGCCCGGCACATGCACGCCCAGTTCGCCGACGCAACCATCGACGAACGACACGTGATCCGTGCTGGTTCGGAGTCCGTCGAGGAGGTGGCGGATCAGATCGAGATGCGTCGGTCCTCCGCCTCGTTCCGCTTCGACACGCGATCGCTCTGATCGACGTCCGCTCGGACCACCCATCGATCTGACGCATCGGTCTGACGCATCGGTGTGGACACGTCCGACGTTTCTCGCCCACACCGAAAGCCGTGAGGATCCGGTTCGTGGTCGCTGTCAGAATCCTGTAGTGCACGAGCCCGAGGGCATCAGGAGCTTCCTGCTCGCCGAGTTCGGCTGGACCGTTGCGGACATCGCCGAGGTGGGGAAAGGTGCATGGTCGACGGCCTATGGTTTCGTCGCCGAAGGCCGCGATCTGGTGATCCGGATCGGCCGACACGTCGACGACTTCGATGCGGACCGTGCTGCGTCGACCCATCGATCGAGGTTGCTCCCGATTCCCGAGGTGTTGCACATCGGTCCGTTCGCACACGAGCACTGCTGCATTTCGACTTTCGCCCCCGGCACACCCCTCGAGCTGTGCTCGGTACCGGAATGGAATGCGGTTGTGCCGTCACTCGCGGATGCAATCGAAGCGATGCGGCGCTGTGAGCCACACGCTCCGGTACGGGCGTGGCGCGACACTCTGCTCGCCGTCGACTCGGACCACGCCGGGACGCGTCTGAGCGGCTGGCGGGAGAGGATCGAGCGATCGCCCGCAGCGTCTGGAGCGCTCACCGAGTCGATGTTGCAGTTGCGAGCGATCGACCTCGACGGCGTTCGACCGACGCTGACACACGGTGATCTGATCAACCGGAACGTGCACGTGGTCGACGGTGCGGTCTCGGGGATCTTCGACTGGGGATGCATGCGTTGGGGAGACCACCTGTACGACCTCGCCTGGTTCGACTTCTGGTCACCGTGGTTCCCCGACATCGATGTCGGGTTGCTGCGCGCCCAACTCGACCGCCGGTGGAGCGACGAGGGGTTCGAGATCGTGAACCGTGCCGAACGCGAGCGGGCGTGCCTCCTGCACATCGGTGCTGACCACCTCGTCTACAACTCGTTCACGGAGAGCCGATCGGGTCTCGACGATCTCGTCGAGCGGATGCGCGACCTCGACCTGATCTGAGTCGGCACCGGTTCGGGCCCGCACCGGTTCGAGGGTGACCGGTTCGGTCGTCTCCAGACGATCTCGCCCGGTCCGGCGTCGCCGCTGCGGGACGTGATCGAGGAGGCCGGTGGACCAGCCTCGACTCCCATCTCTCACACTTGGCCTTCGGGAGGGCATGAAGTGTGAGCGATGGGAATGGTCGAGCACCTGGAAGCGGCTGGTGACGTATCGATCGTCGTGTCGCCGACCGGAGCGAGAGTGTCGAGCGGCGACACCGTGCGCCCTACGATCGCCGTGTGCCGGTCGTCGACTCATTGCCGTATGCGCCGTGGCGTGAGCGAGGGTCGGTCGTCGACGGCGAGTTCCGTTGGCGCCTCGGCATCCGACCGCTCGACCTGGCCGACTGGATCGAGTTCGGCTCCGACTCCGACGGACCCGACGGATGGCTGGCCGACAAGGCGCGCATCCTGGCCGACCATCACGAGACCGCATTCGCCACTGTCGACGGCATCGAACCGGAAGCCACGGAGATCGCGGACGCGGTCGTCGAGCACCTCGCAGCGCACGCGCCCGATCGCCCGCGCCACATCGACCCGCTGTTGCACCCGCTCGAGGCAGCGAGCCGACTCGTCCCCGAGGACCTCGTGATGATGGTCGAGCGCGAGGGGCGACTCGTCTTCGGCGGCGGCTCCGTGTGTTTCCCCAACCGGTGGGATCTGCGTTCCAAGCTCGGGCGCACGATGGCCGAGGTCCATGCGCCGGTCGCCGGACTCAACGAGCAACTCGAGACCAACATCGACCAGTTCCTCGACCGCCTCCGACCCGACCGGCCCTTCTGGCGCCTCGGCTGGGGCATCATCGACGTGGCCGACGGCTACACCCCGACCGACGGGACGGCGCCGGAGCGTCCGACGGACCCGGACCCCTCCGAGATGTTCGTCCGCGTGGAACGCGAGACGCTGCGACGCTTCCCGCAGACGGGATGCGTGCTGTTCACGATCCGCACCTACGTCGCACCGATCTCCTCGGTGTCGTCCGACCAGTCGCTGGCCGCGCCGATCGCAACGGCGCTGTCGGCCATGAACCCGGGTATCCGGGGTTACAAGGATCTCGCCGACCAGGCCGACGCGCTGGTCGACCTGCTCGCTCGCTGATGGTCAGACGGTGACGGGGGCGTCGGCCATCTGGTTCGCATCGGCCAGCAGGTCGACCGATCGGAGGCGCTCGTCGATCGTGGCCGATGCGTGGGCGGTGATCACCTCGTCGACCTGTGCCGCAGCGGCGAACTCGCGGACGTAGCGGGCAACGGTGTCGGCGGTGCCGACCGCGGAGTAGTGCATCATCTGAGCGACCTGCTGGCCCTGGGGAGTGCCCATCAGCTGGTCGATCTGGTCGTCGGACAGTTCCTGACCCCTCCGGGCGAGGAATCGACCGACCCGCTGACGACGGACGTGGACGAACTGTCGCTCGGCATCGTCCTCGGTCTCGGAGGCAATGACGTTCACCGCACCGATCGCATACGGCTCGGCGAGTTGCGCGGAGGGTCGGAACTCGCTGCGGTACACGTCGATCGCCTGGAGCAGTGCACCAGGTGCGAAGTGCGACGCAAAGGCATACGGGAGTCCGAACATCGCAGCGAGACGTGCGCCGAACAGCGACGACCCGAGGATCCACAACGGCACCTCGGTGCCCGCGCCCGGCACGGCCTCCACGCCTGCAACCCGTGATTCACCTGCGAGGTAGGCCTGGAGTTCGAGCACGTCCTCGGGAAACCGGTCCGACGCGGCGGGGTCACGACGCATCGCCCGGACCGTGGTCTGGTCGCTGCCCGGAGCCCGGCCCAGTCCGAGGTCGATCCGACCCGGATGCAGCGCGGCGAGTGTGCCGTACTGCTCGGCGATCGTGAGCGGCGAGTGGTTCGGCAGCATCACGCCGCCGGCGCCGAGGCGGATGGTCGACGTGTGGTTGGCGATGTGCGCGATCAGCACGCTCGGCGACGACGATGCGATGACCGACATGTTGTGGTGCTCGGCATACCAGACCCGCTGATACCCACGAGCCTCGGCGCGCTGTGCCAGCGCCACGCTGTTCGCGAACGCATCACTCGCCGTCTCACCCGCCCCGATGATCGCCAGGTCGAGCACCGACAGCGGCAGTGGGTCGTTCCGGGTGTCGGTCTCAGCGGTCATGATTCATCCTGCACCGGGCGCTACGCCTCTCGCAACGCGTGGGTGCGGAGAAGACCGGACGTTGCGTCGCACGCCCTCCGCGTCGTGGCGTCGCGCCCCGTGCCCGAGCCGAAGCAACGCGTGAGGTTGTTGCGGCGGTGGACCGTCAGAACCTCACTCGTAGAAAATGACGGGCGGGCGCAGAGCCGAGGCGAAAATCTTGATACGCTTGTACTCAGCATTAGTGAGTGGGTGTGGTGGATCGTCCGGACACCTGAGAGGATCGTGCAGAGGAGTACGCACATGGCATTCGACCCGAAGAAGTGGACCATCAAGACCCAGGAGGCGTTCGCCGCGGCGATCGACGACGCGAAGGCGCGCTCGAACCCGGAGCTCACGCCCGACCACCTGCTGAGCGCAATGATGCGCCAGGAGGGCACCATCGTCCCGGCGATCCTCGCCAAGCTCGGTCAGGCGCCGCTGATGGTGCGCAACGATGCCGATGCGGCGGTCACCCGACTCCCGAACGCATACGGCGGCGACGAGCCCCGCATGTCGAAGGAACTGAACAACAAGGTCGCCATGGCCGAGAAGACCATGCGTGACTTCAAGGACGACTACCTGTCCGTCGAGCATCTGCTGCTCGCGATGAACGACCGCCTGGACGTGGGAAGTGAAGAGGTCATGCAGGCGATGCAGGCCGTGCGCGGCTCGCACCGGGTGACCGACCAGAATCCGGAGGAGAAGTTCGCAGCGCTCGAGAAGTACGGCCAGGACCTCACCGCACTCGCGCTGGCCGGCAAGATCGACCCGGTCATCGGCCGTGACGAGGAGATCCGTCGTGCGATCCAGGTGCTGTCGCGGCGCACCAAGAACAACCCGGTGCTGATCGGCGAACCCGGCGTGGGCAAGACGGCGATCGTCGAAGGCCTCGCCGCACGCATTGCCGACGGCGACGTGCCCGAGGGGCTCAAGCACAAGCGCCTGATCGCGCTCGACATCGCATCGATGCTCGCCGGTGCGAAATATCGCGGCGAGTTCGAGGAACGTCTGAAGGCGGTGCTCAAGGAGATCACCGATGCCGATGGCGAGGTGATCACCTTCGTCGACGAGATCCACACGATCGTGGGTGCCGGCGGCGCCGAGGGAGCGATGGACGCCGGCAACATGATCAAACCGATGCTCGCCCGTGGCGAACTGCGGATGATCGGCGCCACCACGCTCGACGAGTACCGCAAGTACGTCGAGAAGGACCCGGCACTGGAACGCCG
>JBBSOH010000274.1:0-4732 GCA_038259945.1 Acidimicrobiales bacterium | reverse complement strand
ACCGGCGCACCGCCGACCAGTTCGATCGCCGCCAGCACGTCGTTCTTGTCCCGCACGAACGACGTTGCCGGCATCCCGATCGCGTGGCGGCTGAGGATCTGGGTGGCGCGCAGCTTGTCGCGCGAGTTGGCGATGCCGTTCGCCGTGTTCGGCGTGTACACGTCCATCTGCTCGAACTGGCGCACCACGGCGGTGCCGAAGTAGCTGATCGACGCACCGATACGCGGGAGAACCGCGTCGTAGTCGGACAGTTGCTTGCCTCGGAACTGGAGGTCGGGCTCGTTGTGGCCCGACAGGTCGATCGCGAAGCGCAGGGTGTTGAGCACCTTGCACTCGTGACCACGCTCGAGCGCGGCGGTCTTCAAGCGGTACGTGCTGTACGCACCGGGCGAGCGGGAGAGGATCGCGAGCTTCATGGTGTTGCTCCTTCTGATGGCGAGGCGACGGATGGGGGGATGGGCAGGTCGGCGGGCGCTGCAGTTGCAACCGGCGGATCGAGGAGTTCGGCGATGTGGATGATCGCGTCACCCTGGTTCACCAGCGGCTGCCGCGTGAGGCCGATGACCAGGCCAGATCGGTTCGCCCGGGCCTGGCTGAGGCGACGTCCGACGGAGTCGCGAACGGTCGCCAGGATCTGGCCACGCTCGACGAGTTGGCCCAGTTCGACGTCGATTCCGGCGATCCCGCTGCGGCGCACACGGACCCAGCCACTGGACCTGCTCTCGACAGGTGGATGCGCTGCAGTTGCGCCGTCCAGCCCGACCGGCTCGTCGAGCGTCTTGACCATGCCGAGCCGGGACAGCACCCGACCCACACCGACCACGCCCGCTTCGATGGCGGCCCGATCGAACCGCCACGCTTCGCCACCTTCGTACAGCAGGACGGTCGAGCCCGTGGCGGTGGCGGCGGCGCGCATCGAGCCGTCGCGGAGCTTGGCGTGCATCATGACCGGCGCACCGAACGAGATCGCCAGGTCGCGAGTGCGCGGGTCGTCGAGGTCGGCACGGATCTGAGGCAGGTTCGTGCGGTGATCCGAGCCGGTGTGCAGGTCGATCCCCACATCGCACCGACTCACGATCTCGGTGAGGAACAGGTTCGCGATCCGCGCGGCGAGCGAGCCGTTGGCCGACCCCGGGAACGAGCGGTTGAGATCGCGCCGGTCCGGGAGGTAGCGGTCGCCGTTCACGAAGCCGTGCACGTTGACGATCGGCACCGCCACGACCGTGCCGGCGAGCGTCTTGGGGTCGAGTCCCTGGAGGGACCGACGGATGATCTCGACGCCACCGATTTCATCGCCGTGCACCGCTGCACTGAGCCAGACGACGGGCCCTTCGTGCCGACCGTGCAGCACGTTGATCGGGATCGACATGCGGTTGCCGGTGACGAGGCGCGATACCGGGATCTCGCCGATCGCCGACTTCCCCGCCGCCACGTCCAGGTCGCCGATCGCGAACGACGACCGACGGATCAGTCGTCGGCGCCCCGACGGCACCGGGGCGACCAAGGTGTCGTCGAGTTCCGATCCCGTCGAGATCGGCGGCGACTGTTGAACGGACTCGAACCCGGTCATGCCTGCTTCCTGTTCCGACGACGGGTCGCCAGGTCGGGCCGGCCCGTCAGGTACGAATGCGACGGGTCGACGAGGTAGCGACCTTCCATGGCCTTGCGTCCGAGCAGCATGCGGAACCCCATGTCGTCGCGACGCGTGAGTGTGAGTTCGATCTCGTGAGGCTCGCCGTCGAGTTCGATCACGGCCATCACCACGGGCCGGGTCGACGTCTCCCCGGACGAACTCGTCACCGATCGTTCGTCGACGAGCGGCACGGTGACCTCGACGCCGTCGCGCTCGGATCGCTGCCAGGGATGCACCGTGAACGTGGCGACGCGATGGCCGGCTCGCTCGACGACGTCGAGGTCGTCGACGTGGAGTGCGGATGTCCGCGCGCCGGTGTCGATCTTGACCTTGACAGCCGGGATGCCCCACTCCGGGAAGGCCAACCACTCCCGCCATCCGACGAGGGTCGGTTCGCATCGGGTCGGGTCGGCCACGTCGGCAACCTACTTGCACGAGGCTGCGGATCTACGCTCTCCCCATGGGATCCAGCCGCGCCATCGCCCTCGTCGGCGTCCTTCTCGCCGCGCCACTCTCCATGTCGGCGTGCGGTTCGGACGACACCGGCGCGCCCGGTGGAGGACCGACCCAGGTGGTCGAACTCGCTGCCACGGACTTCGCTTTCCGCGCCGACGCTCGCATCACGATCGAGGCCGGTGACACCGTCGAGTTCCGGGTTCGCAACGAGGGTGCGGTGGAGCACCAGATGGAGGTTCTGACCGATGCGAGTCGGCGACTCGGGATCACCGAACGGATCGCTCCGGGCTCGTCGGACACGGTCGTGGCCACGTTCGACGCCCCCGGCGTGTATCTCGTGATCTGCGACATCGACAACCACCGGTCACTCGGCCAGCAAGCCGAGTTCGAGGTGATCCCCGGCGCCTCCGAGGAAGGCTGACGGCACGCGTCCACCCGTGCGACCAGGCTCAGTGTCGATCGGGGAACCGTTGTTCGGTGAGTCTTCGTCGCCCCCAGCCCGATGAAGTCTCACCGGACAGCCCGACCGCCTTCGTCACAGCCGTCGTCGCTCTGCTCAACTGGCGTCATGTCCGATGCCGAGACGAACCAGCCCAAACCCGCGACGGAGTACACAGCGCGTCGCAACTCGGCGGCGATGATCGACTTCGACGACGGCGTCGACTTCGCCGGAGCCAACCACGGCCTCGTCGCACAGCACCCGACAGGGAGGATCGAGAAGAACGGTCGGCCGGTGTGGGACACCGCGCATCACGACTTCCTGCGCGCTCGACCAGACGACGCAGCACCCGACACCGTCCACCCCGGCCTGTGGCGCCAGGGCAAGCTCAACGCGATCCACGGCCTGTTCCAGGTGGCCGACGGTGTGTGGCAGGCGCGTGGCTACGACATCTCGAACATCACGTTCATCGCAGCCGACAGCGGCTGGATCATCATCGACCCCCTGACCGCCGAGGAGTGCGCCCGGGCCTGCCTCGATCTTGCCAACGAACACCTCGGCGAGCGTCCGGTGAGCGCGGTGATCTACACCCACAGCCACCTCGATCACTTCGGCGGGATGCTGGGTGTCACCTCCAGAGAGGCCGTGGCCAGCGGTGACGTGCGGGTGATCGCGCCCGAGGGTTTCATGCACGAAGCGGTCGGGGAGAACGTGCTGGCCGGGCCGATCATGGGTCGGCGATCCATGTACCAGTTCGGGCCGCTGCTGCCGTTCGGACCGCAGGGTCAGGTCGATGCCGGCCTGGGCAAGACCGTCCCGCTCGGCACGTCGGGCCTCGTCGCTCCGACCGAGTTGATCCTGGAGACCGGTGCCGAACTCGACGTCGACGGTGTGCGGATCATCTTCCAGAACACGCCCGACGCCGAAGCGCCGTCGGAGATGAACTTCTTCTTCCCGGACAAGCGCCTGCTGTGCATGGCCGAGAACTGCACCCACACGTTGCACAACCTGTATCCGATCCGCGGGGCGCAGGTACGCGACTCACTGGCGTGGTCGAAGTACATCCACGAGGCGATGCGGATGTGGGGATCGCACACCGACACGATGTTCGCCAGCCACCACTGGCCGCGCTTCGGCGCCGATGACGTCGAAGGCTTCCTGAAGCTGCAGCGGGACGTGTACCGGTGGATGCACGACCAGACGCTGCGGCTCGCGAACCACGGACACACGCCCGACGAGATCGCCGCCGAGCTGTCGCAGTTGCCCGACTGCTTCTCGAAACAGTCGCACGTGCAGGGCTACTACGGGACCGTGTCGCACAATGTCCGTTCTGTCTACAACCGGTACCTGGGTTGGTACGACGGCAACCCCGCCAACCTCCAGCCGCACCCGCCGGTCGAAGCGGCCCACCGCTATGTCGAGATGATGGGCGGCGCCGACGGCGTGATGCGCGGCGCCCGGTCGGCGTTCGACGACGGCGACTACCGGTGGGCCGTCGAGGTGCTGAAGCATCTGATCTTCCACGACCCGACCCATCGCGAGGCACGCTCACTGTCGGCCGATGCGATGGAGCAGTTGGGCTACCAGGCCGAGTCGGCCACGTGGCGCAACGCGTACCTGATGGGTGCGTACGAGTTGCGCAACGGCACGATTCAACTCGGCCGTGGCGGCCCGCCCGGCATGGCCAGCGGGATGACCGGGGAGCAACTGATCGACATGGTCGCCTCACGCTTCGACCCGACGAAGTGTGCGCTCGACACGCTGTCGATCACCTGGACGGTGACGGACCTCGACCCGAGCGACGGCCCACTGAGCCACCGGTGCACGGTCGAGAACTCGACGATCCACCACGACGCAGGCGAGGCGGACGAGCTGCCGGCCGATGCCCACGTCCGCTGCGACCGCGAGGCGATGGTCGACGTGATCGCCTACCCCGAGCGACTCGACGAACGCATCGGGAACGGCACGATCGAGATCGTGAGCGGCGATCGAACGGTCGTCGACGCCCTGTTGACCTCGCTCGACACCTTCATCAGCGCCAACCTCGTCGAACCCTGACGATCAGGCTGTCAGCCGGTGTCAGACACCGACTGAGAGCTGCGCGACGGCCTCGAGATCTTTACGACGTTCATTCGGTGTCTGCCACCGTTTGAGTTCGAGTCAACGCTGGCCGGCGAGTGCGAGTTCGCGGGCGATGATCGCTT
>JBBSOH010000273.1:0-4741 GCA_038259945.1 Acidimicrobiales bacterium | reverse complement strand
TCTCGCCGTCGATCTTGGTCGTGGTGACCTTGATCGTCTCTTGGCCGCCGACGCAGTCGACCAGTACGGTGATTCCGTTCAACGTGACGAGCGGGGCGTCGGCGTCGTTGAGTGGGGCCCGGTAATTGATCGGCACGATCTGCGCTGACACGGGACCGGCCGGCCCGACGGGACCGATCGGCCCGGCAGGCCCTGGAGAGCCAGGGGCGGCTGATTCGTAGTATCCCGCGACGTCGACCAGCACCTCTCCAACAGCGCCTTGCACATAGATGTCGAGATTGCCCGCTGCGGGGAGTTGGACCGTGACCGAGTTCGCGACGTTTGGTCCGCCGTCACCCCAGTTGATGTTCGACGTCGCCGGAACTCCCGCTGCGTCACCGGGGCGGATGGAAATGAAGCCCGCCGTCGACGGGCGCACCACCGTGACGTTCAGCACGACCGAGGTGGCGGTTGTGGGAACCACCACAGCGTTGACCGCTGGAGCATTGTTCGGCGGCTGTGTCGACACGGTTCCGGTGACCTGGAGCTTCTGAGCGACGCCGGAGACGAACGGGCCGGGCAGGCCGACGTCGGTTCGGGTGTCGAGGATGCGGATCGGCGTGTCTCCCACGAACGATGACGGTGCACTCGGTGCCGCATTCGCCACGAAGAGTCCGCCTCCCCCGAGGCTGACGGCAACCGCAGCGCCGATGGCGGCCCACCGGGACCGCCAACCGCGACGCAGTCGTTCCGGAAGGTTCCGATGGTCGCCTCCCCGTTGCGATCGTGGTTCCGACGACCGAGGTGGGGTGACCGATGAGGTAGATGACGTCCGTCGTGTCTGCATGAGACGATCTTGAACGTAGAAGCCGGCCTGGTCATCGGCAGTCACTGCCTACTCAGTCGGCGACTCGCAGGTGTGTCGTCAGTCGAGAAACACCCCAGGCGCTGGCGATGCTGGGCATGTCGCTCGGTGCCGAGCGCAGTATCGGTCGTCTCGACACTGCGCATATCGACCAATTCTTCGGATCGGTAGTGATTGCCGATGTCGGCCGATTCGCACTACATGAAACTCTCGTCATGGGCTCTGACTCGAATGACAAGGATTCACTGGTCAACCGCCTGCCGACGGTGTATGCCGTCGCATGGCGGTTGCGAGCGACGGGGAGCGCTCACGACGCAATCGCCGGGGCGCTCGGTGTGGAGGTCGACGCGGTGCCGAAATTGCTCGAGATTGCCGAGAGGAAGATGGAGGAACTCTCCGTCGAACTCAAATCGGACGGAACGCGTTCGTGAGACCACTCTGTGCTTGCGCATCCGGTCACTGCTTCGTACGGTTCGCTGCATGTCGTCGTTCGATCCCAGAACGGATTCGGTGATCGTTGGCCGCTCGGTGGAACTCGATGTCACGATGCGCCATGTGCTCGATTTCGGCCAGGTGCTCATCACGGGGGAGCCCGGCGTCGGAAAGTCGACGTTGCTCGACGCACTCGCACGGCGACTGGTTCACGAGGGTTTCGTCGTTGCTCGCGTCGCCGGGGTCTCGGCGCTCGTCGAACAGCCGTTGACGGCTCTCGCCCATCTGACCGGAGATCCGGCCAACCGTACGGGTGCTGATCTCGTGGCTTTCGCGGTGGAACGGCTTGGTGCGCTGGCGCCCGGGTCCAGTGCGGTCATCCTGGTCGACGACGCGCACGCACTCGATCCTTGGTCGCTCCACACGCTCGTCCAGTGTCGTGCGGGCGGAGGCTCTCGTCTGGTGCTCGCGAGTCGTGGGTCGACGTCGCTCCCAGCGGCCGTTGCCTCTGTCGGCCGACATCCGGGGATGACCCTCGACATCCAGCGCCTGTCGTTCGACGAAACCGCCGCGTTGTCGTATGCAGTGCTGGGAATGAGGCTCGACACACCGAGTTCGCAACGTGTACATCGAGCCACCGACGGGCTGCCGTTGGCGATTGTCGAATTGTTGCGACACGCAGTGCGTCGCAGTTCGCTGGTGGATCGAGCGGGCCTGTTGCGGTGGGACCCGAACTCCTCCATCGATCCTCATCTGGCCTCGCTGCTCGGACTTCGTGTCGACGAACTGTCAGAGACCGACCGCGACGCCGTCGACATCCTGGCGGTGGTGGGCGAACTCCCCACGGACACGGTCCGTTCGTTCGCGCCGGGCGTCGACGTCGTCGCTCTCGAGGAGCATCACTTGATCTCGGCAGCGCCACGCCCTGGGTGGGTCACCGTGGCACACCCGTTGTTGCGCGACGCGTCGCTGTCCCTGCTTGCGCCGATTCGTCGTCGAGAGCTGATCGGTCGACTCATCAGCGAACTGAGTGGCACGAGCGACGCAGACCTCGCACGTCTCCGGATTGTCCTCGGGGTGCAGGTGGACGCCGACGTCGACGCCGTCGCCCTGCGCGACCTCGTTGCGTGGGGTCGTGCTCATGGTCTGTGGAAACAGATGGTTCCGGTGATGGAACGCGCATGGGCGGAGTGCCCCGACGCAACGACCGGTCTGGCGTATGGCGAAGCATTGCATCTGACCCAACAGATGCACCAGGCCGAGCAGGTCTTCGCTGCCGCAGAGGCATTGTGCGACTCCAACACCGACCGGATCGCTCTCGCGACAGCACGGGCACGCACACTCGGTATCGGATTGGGCCGCGCGGACGAAGCCGACGCCGTACATGCAGCGCAACTGGACGGTCTCGAGAATCCGGCCCAGCGGCTCGACGTGTTGTGCGCCCGTTGCGAGCAGTGGCTGTACGGCGGAAAGATCGACCTGATTCTCGACGTGCACGCATGGGCCGCAAAGAACGCGCCCCGGGTGCCCTCGGCCGAGTTCGAGGCAGCCCGGTACCGGTTGACTCAGTCATCGGTTGCAGCGCTCGGTCTCGCCGGTCGGATCAGCGACATGGTCGACGAGTACCAGCTCCATCTCGAGCTCTCGCCGCGCAACGGCTGGGCCCACCCCCTCGCACGCGAGCTCGTCGATCCGTGGTGGGTGTCGTCTCAGCTGTCCGCCGGCAACCTCGAACGGGTTCGAAACATCCTCCACGAGCGTTACGACACGGCCATGGTGATCGACGACGGACTCTCGCAACCAGTGTGGGCGCTGCCGCGTGCGATCGACAGGTGGATGGCCGGCGATCTCCTCACTGCCGAACTCTTCGCCCGAGAGGCACTGGGCGTGCCGGCGCACGTCGTCTCCATCAGACGAATGGCGAATCACTACCTTGCGCGAATCTTGGAGCAGTCGGGACGCGCCGACGAAGCCCTCGGATGCTCGCTGGAGACAATGGGGGACGATCACGTGCGCATCGTCCAGTACTGGGGTGCCGGCCTCGAACATCGCTGCCTGGTCGCAGGGCCGTCGTTCATCACGCCCGCTGACCTCGAACGTTCGCAAGAGCACGCCCTCGCCGCCGTCGCCTCAGCGATCGATGCGTCTCAGTTGGTCACGGCCGCCTTCGTGGCGCACGATCTGGTTCGCGCCGGTTGCGCTTCCCATGTCCTCGATTCCCTCGCACACTTGGCCGAGGTGACCGATGCGCCATCGGTGCGATGGATGGCGGCTCACGCCCGCAGCGTCGTCGACCACGACATCGCCCCGCTGATCGACGCTTGCGAGGAAGCCGCCGATGCCGGTTGCTTCGGGTTGGCGCTCGCGTTCGCAGAGGCGGGTGCCGACCTCGCCGTCGACACGCGCGACACAAGCAGTGCTGTCACGATCGAAGCGCTCACCACACGCTGCGAAACCGCATCGTCCGGACGACCTGTCAAGCAGGCCACGAGCGACATGGGCGCTCGATTCGGGCTCTCTGTGCGTGAACAGCAGGTCGCTCGTGCCGCGATCGCCGGGCTCACCGACCACCAGATCGCGACAGAACTGTTCATCAGTGTCCGGACCGTCAACGCCCACCTTCGCGCCGTTTACCGCAAGCTCGGCATCGGCGGGCGCCGCGAACTGCGTCTCGTCTAACAGACAGAGCGCGATGCCAACGATCGAATAGGCACCTTTCCTCTCGTCAACGATGTTCGTGGCGTGCGCTTCTCGTGGCCCGTGCGCATCGCTTGTCGAAATCCTCGTCGTGCCCGCTCACCGTCGTCGCCGAACGGAACGGGGATCTCGGCGCACCCGGCGCTGGCATCATGGCCGCCGATCGGAGCGTGGTCGCCAACGTTGCGCTCCGGCTCGACGACACCGCATGCGTGCCAGTGGCAAGTTCCGTGATCGGTGCAACATCGGACTACTGGGGCGCAGCCCGACACCTCGGGGACCCCGGGCCGGACCCGACGGTGGAGGTTCACCGCCATCGGTTGATCGACGGGTTGACCGTCACCGAAGAAATCACCATCGAATCTCGCAATGCGAGCGCAGTCTCGACGACGGTGACGATCCTGATGGATGGTGACGGTGCCGACGTCAGCTCGATCAAACAGGGCCTCCCCGCAGGTTCGCCGATCAGCGCAACTCGGGAGCCTCTCGGCTGGAGCGACGAGCGCCACGACACCAGAATCGTCGCGCATCCCACCCCCGCCGAGGTCGTCGCTCCCCGAGAGGGTGGCCTCTGCCTTCGGTGGCCCGTCACGCTCGGACCGGCCGGCTCGACCACGATCTCCGTCACCTGGAGCTTCCAACGACGACAACCGACCGGCTTCGATGCCGATGCCGGCTCCCGACACGTCGACTGGGACCCCGAACTCATCGCCCGATCGACCGGTGACCCTCGACTCTCCCAACTCGTGCTGAACGGCCTGACCGACC
>JBBSOH010000272.1:0-4786 GCA_038259945.1 Acidimicrobiales bacterium | reverse complement strand
GACGGGCGACGGCGGTGTGATCTACGCGACCGGCACCGAGAACTCGGGGTTGTCGATCTTCGTGCAGAACGACCGGCTCGTCGTCGACTACAACGCGTTCGACGAACACACCGTCCTCGAATCCGACATCGAGGTCCCTGACGGAGACGCAACGCTCGTGGTGCAACTCCGCCGGCGCGGTGGGATGACCGGCGAGATGGCGGTCACCGTCAACGGCACGCCGGCCGGGCGGGTCGACCTGCATCGATTCATGCGGATGATGTCGTCGGTGGGACCGAGCGTGGCGTACGACCACGGGTCGGCGGTGTCGACGCGATATGCGGCGCCGTTCCCGTTCGAAGGGACGCTCCACGAGGTGGAGATCCAACTCCTCACCCGACAGGACGTCGAGGCCCGAGACGCCGAGGCCGCTGCGGAGATGAGTCGCCAGTGAGATCCTGGCTCCTGTTCGACGCGTCGGCGGTGCCCGCGACCTTCGACGTCGTGCGGAGAACGACGTGAGCCTGGTCGTCACGTTGTTGGGCACGGGTTCGCCGATGCCATCAGCGGATCGGGCCGGGCCGGCGACGCTGATCTCGGCGGGGGCCGACTCGCCGGACGCCGAGCACTACCTCGTCGATGCGGGACGGGGGGTGCTGATGCGCCTGGCCGCGATCGGGCTCGGTGCGCCGAACCTCACGGCGGTGCTGATCACCCATCTGCACAGCGACCACATCACCGACCTGAACGACGTCATCACCACGCGCTGGGTGATGACCTTCACCGAGACCCCGCTGACGATCGTGGGGCCGGTCGGCACGCAGCAGGTCGTCGACCACATCATCGCCTCCCTCGACCCCGACATCGAGTACCGCATCGCGCACCACGAGGACCTCGATCATCGTCCTCCGGTCACGGTGATCGAGGTGGAGTCCGGGCCGGTGGAACTGCCCGACGGTCAGGGCGGCAGGGTCACGATCACGTGCGGCCAGACCGACCACAAGCCGGTCGAACCGAGTGTCGGCTACCGGTTCGACTTCGAAGGTGCGTCGGTCGTCGCCGCGGGTGACACCGTGCCGTGCGCCGGCCTCGATGCGCTGTGCGACGGAGCCGGTGCCCTGGTCCACACCGTGATCCGCAAGGACATCATCGCCAACGTGCCGCTGCAGCGAATGCAGGACACGCTCGACTACCACTCGTCGCCCGAGGAAGCCGCACAGACCGCTGCACGGGCGGGGCTACGCACGTTGATCTACACCCACTACGTGCCGCCGATCCCGGCGGGCGGCGCCGGTGACGACTGGCGAGCGCTCGGCGCCGAGCACTTCGACGGCACGATCGAACTGGGCGACGACCTCCATCGGATCGTCGTCGAGCCGTCATGACATCGCCCGATGGTGCCTGGCGCCAACCAAACACCGTTTGGATCGGCCGCCCTCGACATCGAAACCACCGGACTCTTCGTCCCGGCCTGAACAGGACCCTCTCCATGGAAACACTCCGTACGCCCGACGAACGCTTCGCCGACCTGGATGGCTTCCCGTTCGCGCCGAACTACGTCGACATCGACGACCAGAGCGGTGACGGCTGCACGCTGCGCGTCCACTACCTCGACGAAGGGCCCGCCGACGGCCCGATCGTGCTCGCGATGCACGGCGAGCCGTCGTGGAGCTACCTGTACCGCAAGATGATCCCGCTGCTCGTGGCCGGCGGCGTCCGCGTGATCGCGCCCGACCTGGTCGGCTTCGGCAGGAGCGACAAGCCGACGGAGCAGAGCGACTACACCTACGCCCGCCATGTGGCCTGGATGCAGGAGGCGATCATCGATCTCCTCGACATCCGTGACGCCACGTTCTTCGGGCAGGACTGGGGTGGCCTCGTGGGGCTGCGCCTCGTCGCGGAGAACCCGGATCGCTTCGCCCGCGTCGTCATCGGCAACACCGGCTTGCCGACGGGTGAGCACGCGCCGTCCGACGCGTTCCTGGCGTGGCAGAAGTTCAGCCAGACCACCGAGGTGTTCGACATCGGCTTCCTGCTGAACAGCGCGACGATCACCGATCTGTCCGACGCGGAAGTGGCCGCGTACGACGCACCGTTCCCCGACGACACGTTCAAGGCGGGGGCGCGCATCTTCCCGACGCTCGTCCCGACGTCACCGGACGATCCCGCTGCGGCGGCGAACCGGGCGGCCTGGGAGGTCTTCCAGCAGTGGGACAAACCCTTGATCTGTTGCTTCAGCGACAGCGACCCGGTCACCGCCGGAGGCGACAAGCCGTTCCTGAAACTGGTGCCCGGTGCACAGGGCCAACCTCACACGACGGTCGAGAATGCGCACCACTTCTTCCAGGAGGACGCAGCGCCGCAACTCTCCCAGATCCTCCTCGATGCGATCGCCCACGGCTGAGATGGCAACCGTCGAGCGACGTGCGATCATCGACGCGACTCGGCATGACGTCTGGTCGGTGTTGTCCGACTTCGGTGCGATCAGTGGGTGGGCGCCGAACGTTGATCACTCCTGCCTGCTCAGTGAGCAGGCCGAGGGTGCCGGTACGACTCGACGGATCCAGACCGACCGGTCGACCATCGTCGAGACGGTCCAAGCGTGGGAAGCGGATTCGACGTTGTCGTACTCCATCACCGGGCTCCCACCGGTGATCAGGTCGGTGGTGAACACGTGGCGACTCGAGGCTGATGCCGAGGCCACTCGCGTCACGCTCACCACGGAGGTCGACGCCGGCCCCCGGCCACCGCAACAGATCGTCGCCCGGCTGGCAGCCAAGCGCTTCGCGTCGGCCTCCGATCAGATGATCGCCGGGCTGACCCGGCACATCGAATCGCGAAAGCGGGTGGCCGCATGAGCACCGGTCGTCCTGATGTCGTGATCATCATGACGGACGAGGAACGTGCCGCCCCGCCGTACGAATCCGACGCCGTCGCCGCGTGGCGGCAAGCGGCGCTGCCCGGCGCGCAGTGGTTCGAGGCGAACGGTGTGAACTTCCGGCGCCACTACACGGGCTCGCTCGCGTGTGTGCCGAGTCGCCCGACGATCTTCACCGGTCAGTACCCCGCAGTTCATGGCGTCACTCAGACCGACGGACTCGGCAAGATGGCCGACGACTCACGCATGCGATGGCTCCGCCAGGGTGAGGTGCCCACGCTCGGCCACTGGTTCCGCACCGCCGGCTACGACACTCACTACGACGGCAAATGGCACCTCAGCCACGCCGACCTGCACCATGCCGACGGCCACCGTGTCGACTCGAACGACGACGACGGCAACGTCCTCCCCGACGGAGTGGAGCGGTACCGACGTGCCGACGCCCTCGACCCGTACGGGTTCTCGGGCTGGGTCGGCCCCGAGCCGCACGGTGGGCAATTGCGCGATGCAGGCGTGCGTCGCGATCCGCTCATCGCCGACCGCGTCGTCGCCTGGTTGGAGGACCGCTACGCCCGTCGTGCTGCGGGTGACGTTGCGGCCCTCGAGCCCTTCCTCCTGGTGGCGAGCTTCGTGAACCCCCACGACATCGTGCTGTTCCCCGCGTGGGCGAGACGCGGCAACCCGATCACACCATCGCCGCTCGACCCGCCGCACGTTCCCGAGGCACCCACCCAGAACGAGGACCTCTCCACGAAGCCCGCCGCCCAGATCGCATATCGCGACACCTATCCGTCGGGGTACGGCCCGGTGCGCGCCGTGCTCGGTACGTACGACAAGAAGGCGCAGCAGTACCGCGACCTCTACCACCGCCTGCATGCCGAGGTCGACGCACCGCTCGACCGGGTCCGGCGGGCGATCACGGACCGCGCTGCGGATGAGGTCACCGACACGGTCATCGTGCGGACCTCCGATCACGGCGATCTGCTCGGCGCGCACGGCGGGCTGCACCAGAAGTGGTTCAACCTGTACGACGAGGCGACCCGCGTGCCGTTCTCGATCGCTCGCGTCGGGGATCGCGCAACGACGGGAACGGTCGTGGTCGACGCACCGACATCGCACGTCGACATCGTCCCGACGCTGCTCGCCGCAGCGGGGATCGACCAGGCCGCAGCCGCAGCGACACTGCGGGAGGAGTTCACCGAAGTCCATCCGCTTCCCGGCACCGACCTGATGCCGGTCGTCGACGACCCGACGAGCGCAGACGTCGATCGCCCGATCTACATGATGACGAACGACAACATGCTCGAAGGTGACAGCGGGGCCTCGGGGATGGCTCGACGCCTCGGTCGAGCCACCAAGCCGCCGCTCCCGCTGCGCATCAACACCCCCGCCCACGTAGCGGCCAACTTCGAAGGCCTCGTGCACCGCATCGACGGCACGCTGTGGAAGATCGTCCGCGTGTTCGACGACCCCGCCACATGGACCGAGCCGGGTGTGCGCCACCTCGCTGCCAGTGGTGGTCCGGCGGCCGACCAGTACCGCACGGAACCGCTGCCCGACCAGTGGGAGTTGTACGACCTCGACGGCGACCCGATCGAAGCGGACAACCGTTGGGACGACCATGCGGCAGCGGACGTGTTCACAGCGATGCGCCACGCGCTGAAGGGGGAACGCGCTCGGCTCGTTCCGGAGCGAAACGAACCGTGGCCGTACGCGTCACGCACCCCGACCGCCGGAGCACCCGTGAAACAACCGCCTCCACCCGCCCGTCTGCTCCGCAAGGTGCTGCAGAAGGTCGGGATGCACCCCGCCGATCCCGAGGCGACCATGTTCGACCTCGCCGGCAAGCGGGCGCTGGTCGTGGCCACGAACGTCGCCTGGCTGGAGATCGCGAAGCCGACCGGTGTGTTCGCGAGCGAGATGACGGTT
>JBBSOH010000271.1:0-4790 GCA_038259945.1 Acidimicrobiales bacterium | reverse complement strand
GTGAGATCAGTTCGGGCGTGGCCGAGATCGCTCGGGGCGATTCGTAGTAGTCGCCGGTGATGAACGTGTAGCGGTGCGGGTCACCCTGTGAATCGGGAGCGAGCGGGAACCACACGTCGGTGGTGAGCGGCCGGTCACGGGCCGGGTCGGTGATCGTGATCGTGGCGACGCCGACCTCGTACTCGCCGAGCCCGACCGGGGTGAAAGCGGCCAGCTCGGGTTCCTCCGTCGTCGGCGGCTCGGTCGCCGGTGGATCTGTTGCCGGCGCTTCCGTGGCCACGGGCTCGGTGGTCGCGGGTTCGGTGGTCGCGGGTGGGTCGGTCGGGTCCGTGGCGTCTGCGGTGACGGCGGGCGCCTCGGTGGCCGGGCTGGATTCGGGGGTCGTGGTGGCGCCACCGTCGCTGCTGCCCCCGCAGGCTGCGACGAGGAGTGAACCAGCGAACAGAACAGTCAGACGACGCATCAGGAGATCATCGCAGAACCGGCTGATTCCGCCACAAACATCCGGTGATGCCGTCTCGCTGTCAGCGGTCCTTCATCCGCTTCGGCGCGGCGTTGGCGGGATCGTCGGGCCAGCGGTGCTTCGGGTATCGGCCGGCCATCTCCTTCTTGACGTCCGCCCATGTCCCCGTCCAGAAGCCGGGCAGGTCGGCGGTGACCTGGATCGGGCGGTCGGCGGGGGAGAGCAGTTCGAGTCGGATCGGGGTGCCGCCGGCGGTGGGGTGCTCGGTCACACCGAAGAGGTCTTGCACCCGAACCGCAGCCGTGGGAAGTTCACCCGAGTAGTCGACCTTCACCGACCGCCCGGTCGGCAACTCCAGATGATCGGGCACCAGCGATTCGAGGTCCGAGCCCTCGGGCCACGGGAGTTGTGAACGCAGCACCATCGCAACGTCGAGCCCGTCGAGGTCCCGCCGACCGACGGCGCCGGGAAGGTAGGGAGCGAGCCAGTGGTCCACGTTCTCCACCAGCGAGTCGATCGACCAATCGGGCCACGGGTCGCCGACCGTGCGGTGGAGGAACTCGACGCGCTGGCGGAGCCGAGTTGCAGCTCCGGACCAGCCGAGAACGGCGAGGCGCGTGTCGCGTGCGCGCTTCATCAGTGCGGCGGTGGTCTCCTCCGACGCCGCGGGTCGTTCCTCGCGCCTCCCGAGTCGGATGGCGCCGAGGCGACGTTCCACGATCTCGACCAGATCGTCGCGGTCGGCGTTCCACACCAGCGTTCGCTGGTCCTTGATGTCGGCACCTCCCGAGCGGATGACGTCGTCACCGTCGACGGCTGCAGCGAGGCGGATGCGCGCCCGATCGGCCTTGCCGTCGAGGTCGGCTGCGACCACGAACAGTTCTTCCGCCAGCGGATCACCCTCGCGGATGAACGCACCGCTGCCGTTGCGCATCGTGAACTGGCCGGGCCTGCGGCGACCGGCGAGGCGATCGGGGAACGCGAGCAGCAGCAGCGCACCGGTCCGGTCGTGGTCGATCGACTGGCGGTCGAAGCCGACTCCCAGCCGCCTCGCCAACTCCTGGGAGCGCTCGCGCAGACGATGAACCGCCCCTCGGTCTGCGGCGTCGTGCCCGGCCGCACCCGAAACGACGGCGACCCGCAGGGCGAGGTCGACGGGGAGGTCGTCGGGGCGGCCCCGGAACACGTCGCGCTCGTCCACGAGCGTCGCGATCACACAGGCGAGCGAAGATCGATCGAGGGCCACCATCCGGGCGAGCCGCGGGTGCACGGGCAGTGCCAGCATGTCGCGCCCGAGCGGGGTGAGGCCACCGGTGTCGGGGTCGAGCGCATGCAGGTCGACGAGCAGCTCGCGCGCCTGGCGCAGCGCCGCCGTCGGTGGTTCGTCGATGAAGGTCAGCGCGCCGGTGGGTGCTTCGGGGTCGTTGCCCACGCCCCAGGATGCGAGTTCCAGTGCGAACCCGGCGAGGTCGGCCTGGAGGATCTCGGGCGAGCGGTGCTTGGGTCGCGTCCCGTGTTCGAGCTTGCTCCACAGGCGGTACGCCGCACCGGGTTCGGTGCGTCCGGCGCGGCCGGCGCGCTGTTCCGCCGAGGCTCGACTCGTGGCCACCGTGGTCAGACGGGTCATGCCCGATCGAGGGTCGAAACGGGGTTCACGTGCGAGCCCGGCGTCGACGACGATCTTCACGCCGTCGACGGTGAGTGATGTCTCGGCGATGTCGGTGCTGAGCACGACACGACGACGGCCCGGTGGCGACGGTTGGAGTGCGAGGTCCTGCTCGTCCTGGGTGAGCGCGCCGGCCAGGGGGTACACGTCGATGCCATCGCCGAGCACCTGGCCGAGTTGCTGCTGCGTGCGGCGGATCTCCCCGATGCCGGGAAGGAACACGAGGACATCGCCGTCGTGTTCGCCGAGGGCCTGGAGGACAGCGGCCACGACGGCCGGCTCGATGCGGTCGGGCCCGCTCGGTCGACGCGGCCCACGGCTCTTGCGTCCGCCGCCACCCTTGTTCGCCGCACCAGTCGAACGGGGCAGCCAGTGCATCTCGATGTCGAACGTGCGGCCCTCGCTCGTGACCACCGGGGCTCCGAGCGCACGCACGAGACCGTCGGTGTCCGGCGTGGCCGACATGGCCAGGATGCGCAGGTCGGGCCGGATCGAGTCGGCGGCGTCGAGCGCGAGTGCGAGGCCGATGTCGGTCGGCAGGTTCCGTTCGTGGACCTCGTCGAACACGATCGCGCCGACGCCCGGCAGCTCCGGATCCCGCTGGAGCCTGCGGGTGAGGATGCCTTCGGTCACCACTTCGATGCGTGTGTCCGGACCGATGTGGCGTTCATCGCGGGTCTGGTAGCCGACGAGACCGCCGACCTGCGTCCCGGTCAGCACCGCGATGCGTCGGGCTGCGGCGCGTGTGGCGAGGCGTCGCGGTTCGAGCATCACGATCTTCTGGTCGCCGAGCCAGTCGGCATCGAGCAGGGCGATCGGCAGCACGGTGGTCTTGCCCGCGCCCGGAGGGGCGACGAGGATCGCTCGGCCGACATCTGCGAGCGCCGCCTCCACTGCTGGAATCGCCTCGAGGACCGGAAGGTCGGGCAGCGGTCGTCGAGTGCTCATCGGATCGTGTTCGGCAGCCGGCCGGCGTCCCGCTGGCTGTCGGACACCGGGAGGAACGCCGTTGTGGTCCTGGTCAGCCCAGTGCCGGCGAGCCGCGGAAGGGAACCGGGTCGCCGGAGGAGGGGAGTTCGATCGACGACCACTTGGTGATGTCGGCGATCGCATCGCAGACTTCCTCCCACGTGCGAGGGTCCCACCCTTCGGCCTTCGCTCCGATCACGCCGTCGACCTGGGTGAGCACGAAGGCGGGGAGTTCGGTGAGACCCATCGCCTTCACGGCGGCGCGGTCTGGGTCGCAGAACACGAGGAACTTGTCGGCGAGTGGCCCGAGGAATGCTGCAGCGTCGGCCGGGCCGGCGGTGACGATCATGTTGATCCGTACGTCGCACCCACGGAACTCCTCGAGCACCCGCGATGAGGTGCGCAGGATCCACGACGACTCGTTCGTGTACGGATCGAGCACCACCGAGGCGAGGTGGAACGTGGTGAGCCACTCCATCACCGGACGGCCCTTCCCGGCGGCGCCCTTCACCAGCGGGGTGAGGACGAGGTCGGTGGGAAGCTTCAGGTCGGTTGCGGCCACGCAGGGAGGATAGCGGTGAGCGGGTCGGACGGAGAAGAGCGCTGTGGCTCCGGCGCCGAACTCCACCGAGCTCCTCTCGTCGTCCCGCTCTCGTGCAGCGCTGTCCACTCGTTCGTCCGATGGCGAACGGCTCTCGTGCAGCGCTGTCCAGTCATGCGCCCGGTGGCGTACGGTCGCGTCGTGCACCCGATCGAACACCTCCGTTACGTCGCTCGCGCCCACGGGGTCGATCCGTCGGCGCTGGTCGAGGAGACGGCGCATGCCCTCGGCTCGCTGCACTTCGACCCCGCCGGCCTGGTGGTCGCGTGCCGAAGGATCGTCGAGCGGCACCCGTTCACCGGTGCGCTGTGGTGGCTGTGTTCCAACGTCACCACGTCGGCGGAGCCGTTCGAGGCGGTGTGGGAGTTGGCCGAGCAGATCCGTTCCGATCGCACCGCATCCGAACTCGCGGCCGAGCTGCCTGACGAGTCGACGGTCGTCACGATCGGCGACCCATCGGTGATCGGTCACGGCCTGGCCCGACGCGGAGACGTCCGGGTGCTCGCTCTCGACGTCGATCACTCCGCCACGTCGTTCGTCCGTCGGCTGGAGCGCTACGACGTCGACTACGAACCCGTCGATGCCGGCGCAGCGGGTGCTGCGACCCGTGTGGCCGACGTCGTGTTGGTCGAAGCGTTGGCGATGGACGAGTCCCGGGTGGTCGTGCCGTCCGGATCCTCCACCATCGCAGCCGCAGCGTCGGCGTGGGGCACCCCGGTCTGGCTCGTGGCCGGTGTCGGGCGCCGCCTCCCCACTGCATACATCGACGCGATGGAAGCACGCCGTGCCGAGATCGCCGCCGACATCGACGACTGGTCGGTCGACGTCGAGATCCTCCCGACCCGCCTGGTCACCGACGTCGTCGGCCCCCACGGCCGCATGCCGATGGGCCCACCAGCGGCCCGCCCCGAATGCCCCGTGGCCGCCGAACTCCTCACCCGCCCCGCCATGTGAGACCCCGCCACCTCCCCCGCCCATCCGTGGCCTCCTCGTTTGCGTCGGGGTTTGGTGGGGCCCGGGCCGACCGAACCCCACCCAAAAAAAAAACACCCCCCCCGGCGAGGCCAGGTGCGGGGCCCCGCCCCCCCCCG
>JBBSOH010000270.1:0-4842 GCA_038259945.1 Acidimicrobiales bacterium | reverse complement strand
TTCATGCTCGGGGAGACACCGTCGGAGCAGCCGTGGAATGCTCGTCTGATCGTGTTGCGCCGATTCGCCATCCGACGAACGCAGCGTGCGGTCGCGTACGTCGAAGGGACGCTCGAACGTGCTCGACGCGACGACCTGACGACGTTGCGGGTGATCGAGGTCGTGGCGAGCAAGCGTCGTGGCTCGGAGGCGGTGGTGGTCGACGAGGACGGTCAGACCGGCCGGACGTGGTTCTGGTGGTACCAGGCGAAGGTCGGCGAGATCGTGGTGTGCCGGGAATGGTTCGCGATCGACGGTGTCCTGTACGTCGGGAGCGAACGCGAGCGTGGCGTCGTCGACCGCGTCCCGCGCGACATCGTCGACGCCTACCGTCGCTCGGACCCGACCGACGTCGACTCGCCCGGCCGGCGCTGAGCTCCGGCGCGTGATGCCCCGTCGAAACGTGTGCGCCTGGACTCTCTCAGCGAGTTCGATCGCACAAGTTTCGGATGCGCCGTTCTGGACGAGGCGGGTCAGAGGGTGGCGGCGAGTGCCGCAGCGCCGCAGACGCAGGCGACCGTCAGAGCTGCGTAGGCACCGCCCACGCGAGGGCCGAGTGACCTGACCTCCAGCGCGAACGACGAGAACGTCGTGAGCGCGCCACAGAACCCGACGCCGAGGACCGTCAGCGTCGCGACACCGACGTCGTTCTCGACGAGCCAACCGAGCAGCGCAGCCCCCGCCACGTTCACGGCGAGCAGGCGCTGCCATGTGCAGACCCACACCTCGGCGTGGTGCCGCAATGAGGCACCGACCCCAGCGGCGACGACGAACAGGGCGACGGTCACTCGTGCACCCGAGCCCGGCGCGCACTCGCCTGTTCGCCGAGCAGCAGCGCACTCAGGCCACCGGCGATCGTGACAGCGAGATACACGACGAGGGCACCGGTCCGGCCCTCGTCGGCGAACCGGTTCAGCTCGACGGCGAAGGCCGACATCGTGGTGAAGCCCCCGAGCACCCCGGTCACGAGCAGCGTCCAGGCCATCGAGCCCCGCTCGAATCGAGTGGCGATCACACCCACGAGCAGGCAGCCGACCACGTTCACCGAGAGCGTCGCCCACGGCAGGCCGGTCGACCCGGAATCCGCCAACAGTTCGCCGACGGTCCATCGTGCGCTCGCTCCGACGACCCCACCACCTGCGGCCGCCAGCGTCGAGCGGGCGCCCGAGACGGCGGGTTCGCGCGCAGCGGTCGTCACCCACCGAACTCTACGAACCCGCCGACCATCCCCGTCGACCCCACATTGCCCGGCTCGACCGCAGCGGTCCGCTCCGTCCGAATCGTCGGCGTCGATCGAGCGGCTCGTTCACCCGCCACCGCGTACGGCAACAGCGCCCGTCGTCCTCCATCAGCCGGTTTGCTTGCTCGATGATCGATCGGCCGACCGAGTCCTCGTTCAGGCGGGCGCCGGCCTCGTCATCGCAGGACACGACGCATCGTCGGGGCGGTCTCCGGGTGCGATGATGAAGCATCGTGGACGGCACTGAACCGGCACCGCCCGACTCCGGAGGGGGTACGTGATGGCTGTGGAACGGATCCTGGACGACCCTGCACGGGCCGCGGCGTTGATCGCCGCCGGGGGCCGACTCGATCGGCATTCGGTGATCATGGTGCTCGATCCGGCCGATGCCCCGCCGTCGACGCCGTTGGTGGCCGGCTTCTCGATCGGATCGATGGATGCAGCGCACGTATCGGAGTACGGGGAGGTGATCAGCCGTGCATATCCGCCGGAACACACCGATCACGAGCCCGGCGATGCCGATCCGGCCGTCGTCGCCGTCTCCCTCGAGCGCTACCTGCGCGGCGACGAGATCGGACCCTGGATCGGCGAGGCCTCGCTGCACGTCACCGACCCATCGGATCGCATCGTCGGCCTGATCCTCGTCAACGAGACCGGCGCGAGCGAGGCGTTCGAGGCCGGACCGTTCGTCACGGATCTGTGCGTCGATCCGGCAGCCGGCGGCAACGGGATCGGACGCGCTCTGATCGTCGAGTCGGCCAACCGGCTGGCTGCGGCCGCACGGCCGAACATGACCCTGGTCGTCACCGTCGGCAATCCGGCACGACGTGTCTACGAGCGCCTCGGCTTCCGCGTGTCGGGCGAATCCTGGCGCATCGAGGTGGACTGACCCATCACGATCGAGGTCATCGGGTGCGGCCGCCTCGAAGGGTCGCCGCACGGGCGGATCAGACGAGCGGTGTCGGCGGCGATGCGTCGGTCGTGCCGCCCACGGCGGCATCGGGATCGCGATCGCGGCGTGCCCGCTCGTATCCGGTGGCGCCCCACGTCGAGCAGTCGATGCCGAACTCGGCGTCCATCACGGAACGCAGCCGCACCATGGAATCCAACGACAGCTTGGTCAGATCGAGGTGGACGGACGGTTCGTCGGTCGCCTGGCCTGCGTCGTCCTTCATCTGTAGCGCCAACTGGCCGCGCCGCTGACGGGCGGTTCGTCGCACGTCGCGCAGGTCGATCTGTTGGGCCGGGGTCCGCTTCGACGAGTGGCTGGAGGTCAGCACGGAGCCATCGAGGCGGTAGCCGACTCGCAGCGCCCGCATCGTCCACCACACGAGGAGCAGAATCGCGACGACACACCCGATGATCGCGATGGCGTTGCCGACGATGATCGCGATCAGCAGGAGCGGGACGAGCGCCGAGGTGCCGAACGCCGAGAGGGCACGGGTTGCCGGGCCGATCGATCCGAAGAAGCGTGCGTCGTCGGTTCCGCTGGATGCTCGGCTGGCCACGGGGCCAGGCTACGGACCACGCTGCCCCGCTCCGTCCGTCCTCCCCACGAATCCGCCGAGTGCTGCGTATCGTCGCTGCGTGATCTGCGTCGACGTCTCGGGCGTCCACCTCGCTCAACCCGACAAGGTCCTGTTCGACGATCTCGACGTGACGATCTCGCGTGGCGACCGGGTGGCCGTCGTCGGGGTGAACGGCTCGGGCAAGACGACGCTGCTGCGCATCCTCACGGGAGCGTTGCAACCCGATCGCGGTGACGTCCGCTTCGGGCGCGGCGCACGCATCACGATGCTCGAACAGGACCCGGTCCTGCCGCCCGGGACGGTCGAGGAGTACCTGGGCGACGGGTGGGAGATCGCTGCGGTCGCCACGTCGCTCGGTGTGCAGCCCCTCTTCGGGCGTCGCACCGACGAGCTGTCCGGTGGCCAGGCCAAGCGCGTCGCTCTGGCCAAGATGCTCGTCGACAACTCGGGGTCGGGCGACGCCGAGAACGCGCACGACATGATTGTTCTCGACGAGCCGACCAACCATCTCGATCTCGAAGCGATCGAGTGGCTCGAGGCTCGGCTCGTGTCGATGTCCGCAGCCCTCGTACTCGTCACCCACGACCGCCACGCCCTCGACCGCCTCACCACGCAGGTGGGGCCGAGCAAGATCGTCGAACTCGATCACGGCCGGTCGTTCGTTCATCAGGCAGCAGCGGGTTCGAGTGCGTACGCCACCTATCTCGACGCCCGCGCCGAGCGCTTCGAACGGGAGGAGCAAGAGGAGTCCACCCGCAAGATCCTCGCCCGGAAGGAACTGGCGTGGCTGCGACGAGGCGCTCCGGCCCGCACCGCCAAGCCGAAGGCCCGCCTGCGGACGGCGAACGAGATCGTCGCCGGTGGACCTCGTGACCTCGGCGTGCGCGCCAACGACCTCGAGTTGGGCGCGGGCACCACCCGCCTGGGCAATCAGGTCGTGGAACTGATCGATGTCGGCCAGCAGTTCGAGAATCCGGGTGCCGAGCCCACGACGATCTTCCGGGGTGTCGATCTCGTGATCGAACCGGGCGCACGCCTCGCCGTCGTCGGCCCGAACGGTTCCGGGAAGACCACCCTCCTCGACATCATCGCCGGGCGACGCGAGCCTGCGCTCGGTGAGATCCGCACGGGCAAGACGGTCGTGATCGGATACGCCGATCAGCACTCGGCGTCGCTCGACCCCGACATGACGGTGCGCAAGATGGTCGCCGGGCCGCTGCGCGAACCCGACCACGAGGACAAGGCGCTGCTGGAGAAGTTCTGGTTCGACTCGACGGCGCAGTATGCGCCGGTGCGGATGCTGTCGGGTGGTGAGAAGCGTCGTCTGCAACTGGTGATGGTGCTGGCCCGCAAACCCAACCTGCTGCTCCTCGACGAGCCGACCAACGACCTGGATCTGGACACGTTGCGCTCGATGGAGGAGTTCCTCGACGACTGGCCCGGTGCCCTCGTGGTCGCCAGCCACGATCGTGCGTTCCTCGATCGCGTCGCCGATCACGTGCTGGCGATCGAGCCGGGCGGGTCGATGCGACGCGTCCCCGGCGGCGTACGCGGCTGGCTCGACGAACGGGCAACCACCGGGGGCGCAGCCCGATCGGGTGCCCCGGCAGCGGCGAAGCCGAAGAAGTCGGCGGCTTCGTCGGGCAAACCGAAGGCCTCACGAACGGGGCCGAGCGCATCGACGATCGGTCGCCGACTCCGTGAGACCGAACAGGCGATGGTCAAAGCACAGAAGCGCGTCGACGCACTGAACGATGAGTTGGCGGCCACGACCGATCACTCGGTGCTGGCCGAACGAGGCGCTTCGCTCGCCGAGGCCCAGATCGAACTCGACGAGTTCGAAGCCGCCTGGCTCGAACTGGCCGAGCAGTCCGAGGCCTGATCCCGCCGTCGGCCGTCAGGTCGATCCGCGTCGAGTATCGAGGCGGGGTCGGGGTCGCGACGCGCCGGTGAGATCCGTCGGGCGCCGTGGCTCGCTACGTTTTCCGTCATGCAGCGTCGTCACGCCATCGCGATGTCCGGCCTTCTGCTGGG
>JBBSOH010000269.1:0-4880 GCA_038259945.1 Acidimicrobiales bacterium | reverse complement strand
TTGGCACCCGTGCGTATCAACAGTGCCAGAGGTCGGCCCGATCTGCCCAAGCAACAACTCGATCAGCGTCGTCTCGCCGGTACCGTTCGCGCCCACGAGGGAGATCCGATCTCCGTCGGCGATCGAGAGGTCGACCGGGACCGGTCCGCCGACCGAGGAAGGCCCGGACGGTCTCGGTCGCCGAACGGTTCGGTTCCTGCGGCAGCAGTCCGACCGTGGCTGTCGGCGGCATTGCTTCGATCCGGCCGGAATCGACCGCGACGGTGCCGGCCAGCGCAGCCGGAACGGTAGGCCGCGCGCTGCAGTTCAGCGGCCGATGAGGCGGATCAGGATCGAGCAGACCTGATCGAGTTCGGAGGAACCGGCGGTGGCGAGTTGGTGGACGAGTCGTTCGGTCGACACGGACTTGACGTCCTCGCACTTGGCGTACGAGGTGACATCCAGTCCCGAGTCGGAATCGATCTCGACATGGGATGGAAGGTCGCGATTGCGAGTCGTGAGCGGGACGACGATCACGAGCCCGGATGCACCATCGTTCATGAGATCGTCGGACACCACGAGCGCAGGTCGACGGCCCGACTGCTCTCGCCCGATCGGCGTTCCGAAGTCGACCAGCCAGATGTCTCCCCGTCGTGGTCGCGCAGCGGGCATCAGCTGGCGTCGCCCAGGGCACCCGACTCGTGCCGACGTTCGTCGAGGATGTGCGTCCACTCGTCGTCGCTCTCTGCCAATGCCGTGTAACGCTCGTTGAACCGATCGAAGAAGCGTCGACGCTCGAGCGCATCGATGGCCTCGTCGACGATCGACGTCATCGCGCGGTCGTCGCGTTCGGCGATGGCGGCAAGCCGCCGGTGAGCTTCATCGGTGACGCGGATGGTGGTGCTCATGCCGGCATCGTAGACCCGACGTCACACATCGGTCGACAGTCATGTCGACAGGCTCCCGCCCGTGGGTGTGGTCCTCGAAAACGAGGAGAGCCCCGGGCGGCTGCACCGGCCGAAGCCGTTGCGCCCTCCGGGGCTCTCGGATGGACACATCCACCATCGGTCGAATGCTGGGCGTTAGCCTGCTGCTCGACCTAATCACTTCGCCCGTCTCGCCGTTCCCGAGGGAGCTGCGTGGCGGGCGAAGCCGCTTTTCGGATCACACGGCCGGGTCTCCCCGACTGTGGAACCGTCGTCACCGTTCACGCTGACCCGGTTTCCCGTGCCCTCGATGTGGTGCCGATCGGAGAGCCGTCGTCCTCGTCGCCTGTTGGGGAGGTTCGGAATCCTTCGGTCCTCCTCCGGTTCGACGTGTCCTCACGGTCACCCGTGTCTGTTCGTCGCACCGGCGGTGCTGTGTCCATGTCCCGATTCCGCTGTGCTTCCCCGTTGCCGGTTCGGCGTGCGCTCTTCGGTACGAGGATCACTTTGCTCCTCGTGAAAGAGCAGGTCAAGCGGTACTTTTCAACTCACAGGGTTCTCCACAGAACAATTTCGTTTGTGCCCAGAAACATCGTGTTCATCCACCGTTCATCCACCGCGGACGGCCGTCACCTCACCGGTTGAGCACAACGTCGTCCACATCTTGCACCCCTGTGATTCCCTCGACCCCGTCTCCCGCTCGGAGGCAAGGCGACGAGGTCGGTCGAGACGGCTCGCTGCCAGGCGTTGAATTCGGTGCGTCGGGCGACTTCACTGGGTTCGGCATGACGAAACGACTGGTCGAAGTGTTCGACACCACGCTGCGCGACGGACTCCAGGTGGAGGGCGTGTCGGCCACGGTCGACGACAAGTTGCGCATCGCCGAACAACTCGACCTCCTCGGTGTCCATTTCATCGAAGGCGGCTGGCCGGGTGCCAATCCGAAGGACATCGAGTTCTTCGCCCGGGCCCGCAACGAACTCACGCTGTCGACCTCGACGCTCGTGGCGTTCGGCTCGACCCGGCGTCCTCGCGGGCGCAGCGACGACGACGCAACGCTGAGGAACCTGATCGAGGCGAACACGTCTGCGGTGTGCATCGTGGCCAAGAGCTCGGAGTACCAGGTCGTCGAGACGCTCCAGACCACACTCGACGAGGGCGCGGCGATGATCGCCGACTCCGTCCGATTCCTGCACGGCGAAGGCCGACAGGTGCTCGTCGACCTCGAGCACTTCTTCGACGGCTACCTCCAGAACCCCGAGTTCTCGCTCCGCGCGATCGAGTCCGCCGTGGTGAGCGGCGCCACGCACCTCGTGCTGTGCGACACGAACGGTGGCACGCTGCCCCACGAGATCGGACGCATCGTCGCCGACGTCAGGAACCACGTCGGTGACGACGCGATCATCGGCATCCACTGCCACGACGACACCGGCTGCGCAGTGGCCAACTCCATCGCCGCCGTCGAGGCCGGGGCCCGCCATGTCCAGGGCACACTGAACGGTCTGGGGGAGCGGACCGGGAACACCAACCTGTCCACCGTGATCCCGAACCTGCAACTGAAGATGGGCTACGACTGCCTCCCCGAAGGTCGCATCCAGCGACTCACGTCGGTGAGTCACCACGTCGCCGAGACCCTGAACCGTGCGGTCGATCCGCAGGCGCCGTTCGTCGGCTCGTCGGCGTTCGCCCACAAGGCCGGCCTCCACGTGTCGGCGATCGTTCGGGCGAAGGACGCCTATGAACACATCGACCCCGAAGCGGTCGGCAACGGGACGCGCTTCGTCGTGTCGGAGATGGCCGGTCGCGCCACGATCCAGATGAAGGCCGACGAGATCGGCATCGAACTCGACGGCGCGCAGATCAACGAGGTCGTCGACGACCTCAAGCGTCTCGAGCACGAGGGGTTCCAGTTCGAGGCGGCGGACGCGTCGCTGGAGTTGCTGATGCGCCGTGCGATCGGTCAGGCGAGCGGGGGCGTGCCGGAGTTCTTCCGGGTCGAGTCGATGCGCGTCATCACCGACGAACTCCCGGGTGGATCGTTCACGACCGAGGCCACGGTCAAGGTGTGGGTCGGCACCGACGGCCCCGACGGCGAGGATGCTCAGCGTCACGTGTGCGTCGCCGAAGGAAACGGTCCGATCAACGCCATCGACAGTGCACTTCGCTCCGCCATCGCCGACGCGCTCCCGCACATCGCCGACATCCACCTCGTCGACTACAAGGTGCGCATCCTCGACGGTGCCACGGCGACGGGTGCAACGACCCGGGTGCTGCTGTCGGCCACCGACGGTCGGCGGGACTGGACCACGATCGGCGTGAGCCCGAACATCATCGAGGCGTCATGGCGTGCTCTGGAGGACAGTCTGGTGTTCGGTCTGCTGCATGCCGCCGGCCGCTGACACCGGATGACAGGGGGTGAGCATTCATCCGGTCGGGCGATCCTGCCCCCCGTGCCCCGCAACCCGGATCGGGGTGGCACACTCGTCGGTATGGTCGCCACCGTGGAGATCCACACACCCGACGGCCGCTCGCTGCGCCGGGTCCGCAACCGCGACGCCGTGCTCGATGCGGTGATCGCGATCTTCGAGGAGGGCGACCTCGACCCGTCGATCGATGCGATCGCCCAGCGGGCGCGCGTGTCGAACCGGTCGATCTACCGCTCCTTCGACCACCGGGATCGACTGATCCGGGCGGCGATCAGCCACGCATTGCGACGGGTCGCACCCGAGTTGAGTCTGGAAGACGGCGCTGACGGCTCGTTCGAGGAGCGCGTCGACCGTTTCGTCGATCGACGGCTGCGGATGTACGACCGTCTCGCCCCGATCGCTCGGGCGGCCAAGATCGCCGCTGTGAGCGAACCGATCATCGCGGAGGAGTTCGAGATCGGTCGGCTGATGCTGCGCACGGCGCTGCTGAGGTACTTCGCAGAGGAGTTCGACGGCCTGGCGCCGAGTGCCCGAGACCGAACGCTGATCTCCGCCGAACTCGCATTCCAGTTCGACTCGATCGAGTTCCTGTGGACCGCCACCGAGGGCCGGGCGGGCGAGATGCGCTCGATCCTCGTGGAACATCTGCAGTGCTGCATCGCCCGTCTGCGAACGGATCCCGCGCCCGGGGTGTGACGTTTCGGCGCCGATCCGTGCGGAGCGGTGCTCGATCGTATTGACTGTTCAGCGATGGCTGCTCCCAAGTTCACTCCTGTCGACCCGACCGACGCGCCGCGCTACTACGAGTCGCCCGATCACGTGCCGTCGTCGTGGATTCCCGATCGACCCGGAGAGATCGTCGGTTTCCAGCCGCACGGTGAGCGCCTGGGGGCGCCCGGCCCCGATCAGGGGTACGCGATCAAGATCGCCAACTCGCTGCGCACGAAGCTCCACCTGGTGGCAGGGGAGAACGAGGACGACGTCGTGCGCGGGTGCCTCGGAGTCGCTCTGCGCCGCGCCTCGATGTTCTCCCGAGCTCCCGTCGTCCACGATCTGACCATCGCGTTCACGGTCTGGGGCTACTTCGATGCCGAGCCGCCCGCTGAGCTCGTCGAACTACGCAAGCCGCTCTTCGAGGGCCTGCGCCATGTCGGGCATCACTATGCGGAGTCGCGCGTGGTCGTCGATCACGTCCCACTCGACACCTTGCGCAAGACTCCCGCTCAGGTCACGTCGGCGTTCCCGGCCGAGTGGCGTTCCCTGCTCGGACTCTGAGCTCGGTGCCGGCGAACCGGTAGCCCCGACGATGAGTGACGTCACGACCCGCACTCTGCGCACCGGAGGCATCGATCTCGTCAACACGCTGCAGATGATCGGCATCTACGGATCCGATCCCACGTTCCGCACGGGTCGCGGCCACTTCGCCAAGGCCGTTCTCACCCCTGGCGGTCCGGGGACGTTGCGGCTCTCCTGGTCCGGCGACGGCGACGTGCTGGCCGAAGCGTGGGGGAGCGGCGCCGACTGGCTCCTCGACCAAGCCCCCCGCTGG
>JBBSOH010000268.1:0-4886 GCA_038259945.1 Acidimicrobiales bacterium | reverse complement strand
GAGCGCCGCGATGTCGTTGTTCGCCACGATGTCGACGAGTGCGGTGGGCGGATGAGTGGCCAGGACCGCCATGGCGATCGACGGGCCGACGCCGTTGGTCTTGATCAGCGTCTGGAACGTGATCCGCTCGTCCTTGGCACGGAACCCGAACAGCGTCTCGGCGGTTTCGGTGACGTGGTGGTGGATGTAGAGGAACGTGTCGGTGCCGGGTTCGAGCTCGGCCAGCGTGCGTTCGGTGACGGTCACGATGTACCCGACCCCGGCGACCTCGATCAGCACGGTGACGTCGAGGTTGCGATCGAGTACTTCACCGCGCAGAGACCCGATCACGACGTGCGTCCCCACCGGTGTCCGACACCCACGGGGACGCCGGAGTGCAGTGAACGGTTCACGAGCTGGCCGCCTGGCGGAGTTGGCGACCGAGCGGCGACATGGCGAGGTGCGTGAGAGCGATCGCTGCGGCGTCGGCGGCATCGGCCGGCTTGGGGAGGGTGGACAGATTGAGCCGGACCTGGACCATCTTCTGCACCTGCTCCTTTCCGGCGCCACCCCATCCGGCGATGGCATCCTTCACCTGGTTCGGCGTGTACTGGATCACTTCGCATCCGGCGAGAGCTGCTTCGGCGAGTGCGAGCCCGCTGGCCTGACCGGTGGCCATGGCCGTGCGGACGTTGACCTGGAAGAACACCTGCTCCACCGCGACCGAGTCGGGTTCGAACTCGGCGATCAGCGACGTGAACTCGGTGCGCAACGTGGCGAGGCGGTTCGCCAACGGCTCGGACGGTGAGGTGCGGATGACACCCATCGACACCGCCCGCGCCGACGTGACGTTCTTTCCGTCGATCACCGCGTATCCGCACCGTGTGAGCCCGGGGTCGATCCCGAGGACCCGATGGACACGGTGGACGCTGCGAGCGCGAGTCGTGACGAACACAAGTTCGACTCTAGCCCTTCAGCTTCTCCAGTTCGGCGACCAACTCCGAGACCGGCCGGAAGGTCAATCCGGCGATCGCCCGGTGGGCGTAGCGCACGATGCCATCGGCGTCGATGATGAACACGCTGCGTCGTAGGAACCCGATCGGCCCGAGGGTGCCGTAGCGGCCGGCGACCTCCTTGTCGACGTCGGCGAGCAGGGGGAACGCGAACCCGTGCTTGTCGGAGAACGTGTCGTGACTCGACACGGACTGTGCCGAGACGCCCACGACCTGCGCATCGAGTTCGGCGAACCGGTCGAGACCGTCGTTGTAGCTGTTCAGCTGGCGCGTACAGACCGGCGTGTCGTCGCCCGGGTAGAAGACGAGTACGAGCGGTGCTCCTACGTAGTCGGCCAGCGAGTGGGTGGAGCCGTTCGTGCCGGGCAGCGTGAAGTCCGGTGCACGGTCACCGACGGACAGGCTCATGCGTTGCTCACTCTTCGACGGCCTGCTCCATCAGCTCGTCGCTGATGTCGAAGTTGGAGAACACGTCCTGGATGTCGTCGTTGTCCTCGAGCGCTTCCATGATCTTGAGGATCGCCTTCGCGTCCTTCAGTTCCGTGACCGGGACGAGGTTCTCGGCGACCATCGGCGAGTCGGCCGAGACGACCTCGATGCCGGCACTCTCGATCCGCTCCTTGACGTTGTACACGTCGGAGGCGTCGGTCATGATCCGCCAGGCATCGCCCTCGGCGACGATGTCGTCGGCGCCCGCCTCCAGTGCGGCCATCATCACGTCGTCCTCGGTCACCCCGTCGGCGGTGATGATCACACCACGCCGCCCGAACTGCCAGCCGACCGCCCCCGGCTCGGCCATCGACCCGCCGAGCTTGGTGAACACCTGGCGCACGTCAGCACTGATCCGGTTGCGATTGTCGGTCAGCACGTCGATGAGGAGCGCCACGCCGCCCGGCGCGTACCCCTCGTACATGAACGTCTCGTAGACGACGCCGTCGGCCCCCTCACCGCTCCCCCGCTTGATGGCGCGGTCGATGGCGTCGTTGGGCATCGACGCCGACTTCGCCTTCTGAACTGCGGTGCGCAACGGGGCGTTCATGTCCGGATCGCTGCCACCCTTGGCCGCGACCTCGACCTGGCGGGCGAGCTTGTTGAAGATCTTGCCGCGCTTGGCGTCGGCAGCGCCCTTCTTGTGTTTGATGGTTGCCCATTTGGAATGGCCGGACATGGCGGCTCCGCTCTGGATGTGTGGTGAGGATGCAGATGAGGTGTTCGTCGGGATGGCGTCAGCCGAGCGAATCGACGAACAACCGGTGAAGTCGTGCGTCGGGAGTCAGCTCGGGATGAAACGACGCCACCGTACATGCTCCATGGCGTAGGAGAACGGGTGCGCCGTCGTGTTCGGCGAGCACGTCGACATCGGAGCCGATCCGTTCGGCCAGTGGCGCCCGGATGAACACGGCGTGGAACGGCGAGTCGAGGCCCTTCACGTCGAGGTCGACCTCGAAGCTGGCGAGCTGGCGGCCGTAGCCGTTGCGGCGCACGGTGAGGTCGAGAGCCCCGAAGCTGCGCTGGTCGGGCCGCCCGTCGAGCACCTCGCTCGCACACATGATCATCCCGGCGCACGTGCCGAACACGGGCATGCCTGCGGCGATGCGGGCGGCGATCGGTTCGAACAGCTCGTTGGTGCGCATCAGGTGCGACATCGTCGTGCTCTCCCCGCCCGGCATGACCAGGGCATCGACGTCGTCGAGTTGGCCAGCGGTGCGAACCATCGGTGCATCGACACCGATGTCGGCAAAGCGCTGTTGGTGCGCGGCGAACGCACCCTGGAGTGCGAGGACGCCGATCTTCACCGTTCGGTCCGGGGTCCGACGTGCCGGGTCACCAGCCGCGGGCGGCGAAGTGGACGTTGACCTCGTCCATGCCGATGCCGGTCATCGGAGCACCGAGACCACGGCTGACCTTGGCCAGGATGTCGGCGTCCATGAAGTGGGTGGTCGCCTCGACGATCGCCTTCGCACGTGGTGAGGGGTCGTCGGACTTGAAGATGCCCGAACCGACGAACACGGCGTCGGCACCGAGTTGCATCGCGAGCGCAGCGTCGGCCGGTGTGGCGAGGCCACCCGCACAGAACAGCGGGACGGGAAGCTTTCCGGTTTCGGCGATCTCCTGGATCAGCGACAGCGGCGCCTGGAGGTCCTTCGCCCAACCGAACAGTTCGGCCTGGTCGGCTTGCGTGATGCGCTTGATGTCGCCGATGATCGAACGCAGGTGGCGCACGGCTTCCACGACGTTGCCGGTGCCGGCTTCGCCTTTCGAGCGGATCATCGCAGCACCTTCGGAGATGCGCCGCAGCGCCTCACCAAGGTTGGTCGCACCACAGACGAACGGCACGTCGAAGGCCATCTTGTCGATGTGGTACGCCTCGTCGGCCGGCGTGAGCACTTCGGACTCGTCGATGAAGTCCACGTCGAGCGCCTGCAGGATCTGCGCTTCCACGAAGTGGCCGATCCGAGCCTTCGCCATGACCGGGATGGAGCAGATCTCCTGGATGCCCTGGATCATCTCGGGGTCGGACATACGCGCAACGCCGCCGTCCTTGCGGATGTCGGCGGGCACGCGCTCGAGCGCCATGACCGCCACGGCACCGGCGTCCTCGGCGATCTTCGCCTGCTCGGGATTGACGACGTCCATGATCACGCCGCCCTTCATCATCTCGGCCAAGCCACGCTTGACGGGGAAGGTGCCGGTTTCGCTCATGGTGACGATCGTACTTTCCCGGACCCCTGATCTGTCCGGTCCTCTGCAGGGATCAGACAGGTGTCACGGCTGCCCGGCCCACGACCGCCCGACGAGTGCCGGCACGTCGACACGCCGAGGGTCAGCGGATGGTGATGGCCGTGGGGAACAGGTCAGGGTTGCCGAGGTCGAGTTGAGGGATGGTCCCCGGCTCGACGACGTCCTCGACGCGTGTCGTGAACGCATCGTCCTCGTTCTCGGCGAGTTCCACCCAGGTGTTGCCCGGAGTGAGACCGATCGGCTCGCCGTCGGCATCGATCAGGCGAATTGCACCGACGGCCAGTTCGCGTTCCCAGCGACCGGTCTGCACCTGGCCGTTGCTGAACACGAACACCGGTCCCGAGCCGAGCGTCTGCGCATCAGGAGACCCGGCGTCGATCGAGCTCGGCCGATAGTCGACGATCATCACGATCACGTTGGTCGCGAAGATGTCGCCGTGCACGACGTCGGTGTGGCGAGAACCGGACTGGAACCGGGCCCATCCGGCTGCTTCTGCGTCCCACTCCCACCGCACGCTCTTGCCGTCGAGGGACAGATCGACCTCGTTCGCCTCGGCGCCTTCGAACTCCTCGTCGGGCCGGACGTAGGTGAACTGCTGGGCCGGTGCGCCGGGATGATCGACGGGGGTGAGCTCGTACAGCCTGTCGGTCGAGCTGTAGAAGTCGTGCGGCGCACTCCCGGGCCCTCGGTAGTAGGCGCCCCTCCCCAACGTCGAAGGGTTGAGGTCCGTCAGGAACGACTCCCGGATGAGTCGGGTGACGCCGGGATTGCCGCCGCTCCAGGCGAACAACGGCTGGTTCAGCGATGACAGCAGGTTCACGTCCTGCTCACGTCCGGACCGGATCGGGCCGACCGGATCAGAACCCTCGGACTGAAAGACTGCGGCGAAGCGGGTGTCGCCTTCGACGATCTCCTCGAAGACGATGTCGGCGACGGCCAGCCCGGAATGGTTCTCCCGGGCGCTGGCATCGTTGTTGTCGATCTTGACGATCAGCGCCGGCAGGGTGGACAGGTCGGCCTCGGACTCGACGATCTCACCGGTCAACGGCTGACGGATCGAGTCGTCGACGGGGACCAGGGTCGTCGTCGTCGTGGACTCCGGCGGCGCGGTCGTGGTGGTCGTCGAGGACGTGGTCGTGCTCGACGTGGTCG
>JBBSOH010000267.1:0-4888 GCA_038259945.1 Acidimicrobiales bacterium | reverse complement strand
CGACATCGGCCCGGCCGCAGGCGACTGGTCTGTCGGCGACCGTGTGATCGTTCCGTTCCAGATCAGCTGCGGCGCCTGCGACATGTGTCGACGCGGGTTGACGAACGCCTGCACTGCCGTGCCGGCGGGCGCGGCGTTCGGGCTCGGTCCGCACGACGGCATCGACTTCGGCGGTGCGTTCGCCGACCTCGTGCGGGTCCCGTTCGCCGACCATCTCTTGCTGGCACTCCCCGACGGACTGACACCCGAGCAGGCAGCAGGCGTGCCGGACAACGTCAGCGACGGCTTCCGCTGCGTCGCTGCGCACCTCCACCGCACACCGGGCGCCGACGTCCTCGTCGTCGGAGGCCTCGCGCAGTCCGTCGGCCTCTACGCCGTCGCGGCAGCCGTTGCACTCGGTGCCCGACGCGTCCACTACATCGACCAGGATTCCAGACGCCTCGACGCCGCCGACGCGCTCGGTGCCACGGTCGACAATTGCGCGCTCGCCGACCTGCGTGCCACCGAGCGATTCCCGATCACGGTCGATGCCAGTGCGGCCGACGTCGGCCGCAACCACGCTCTACGATCAACCGGCCCCTGCGGACACTGCACCAGCGTGTCGGGCGGAGTGACCTCGACCGCAGCGCTCCCCCTGCAATCGATGTACCTCACGGGCGTCACCTATGACATCGGCCGCGTCCATGCACGAGCCACCGCGCCCGCCGTTCTCGATCTCATGGGTACCGGCGCACTCGACCCGCTCGCGATCCCGCATCGCATCGTCGACATCGACGACGCCGCTGATGCATTGCTCGAACCCGACATCAAGATCGTCGTCGGCGCCGGTTGACACTGAGTTCGAGGCACGAGCATCGACGACTCGCTACCGCATGCGCCCGCTCTTCCAGGCGAAGGCCGCCAGCTCGACTCGGTTTCGGGCACCGACCTTGTCCTGGAGGCTCGACAGATGGGTCTTCACGGTGCCGAGAGAGATGAAGAGTTCGGCGGCGATCTCTGCGTTGCTCCGGCCGAGCGCCGTCGTGCGGAGCACCTGTTCCTCCCGGTCGGTCAACGGCACGGCCGGCTGAACAGAGCCCGACAACGACGTTGCGTCGCTGTAGTGGGCGAGAAGACGAACGGTGATCGACGGCGAAACGAGCACGTCGCCACGATGCGCAGCTCGGACCGCTTCGAGGAGCAGCGTGGGACCCGCATCTTTGAGGAGGAAACCGGCCGCGCCGTTGCCCAGCGCTTCGTGGACGTACTCGTCGAGATCGAAGGTGGTCACGACGACCACGCGCAGCGGGTCGGTGACGTCGGGACCGGCGAGACGCCGCGTCGCTTCGAGCCCGCCCATTCGCGGCATGCGCACGTCCATGAGACACACGTCGGGACGGAGGTCCCGGGCGAGAGCGACGGCCCGGATGCCGTCTGCTGCTTCAGCGACCACCTCGATGTCGTCGGCGTCGTCGAGGATCATGCGGAACCCGGCACGCACCATCTCCTGATCGTCGGCGATCAACACGCTGATGGTCACCGATGATGCTCCAATGGCAGTTCGGCGCGGACCAGCCATCCGCCGTCGGGTGCCGGGCCGGCGATGAGCGAACCTCCGAGGGCCTCGGTGCGCTCCCGCATACCGATGATCCCGTACGTGCCGTGCCCGGTCGAAGCTGTCTCGGAGCCGTCGTCGTGCACCGTCACCACCACGTTGTCGTCACAGCGACGCACGGAGACGTCGATGCGGGTGATTCCCTGCCCGTGTCGGCGTGCGTTCGTCAACGACTCGGTGATGATGCGGTGGACGGAGGGGATCAGCGTCGGAGTGGTGGAGCGGACTGCGGCATCGATCGTGGTGCACACCGGCTGCCCTCGGTCGACTGCGTCGGAGAGGAGTTGGTCGATGTCGTCCCACGTCGCGCCGGTGGGGACGGCGGGGTCGTTGCGCAGGCCTCCGACCATTCGCCGCATTGCGGTCATCGCATCGACCCCCGCGGCCTCGATGTTCTCGAGCGCGGCCGCTGCCGCGGCAGGTCGGCGTTCGGTGACGTGTCGTGCAGCCTGGGCCTGCACGATGATGCCCGACACGTAGTGGCCGACGAGGTCGTGCAGTTCGCGAGCGATCTCCAGGCGTTCCTCCGTTCGAGCCAGGCGCGCTGCAGCGGCGTATCTCCAGTCGGACCATCGGAGGTAGGTGCCGGCACCTACTGCGACAGCGAACACCGCTTCGCACAGGACCAGCAGGTACGCAGCGGCGCTCACCATCGGTCGCAGCGACTCCGACGCAACGGCGAAAGCCGCCACCGATGCGAGCACCATCGCGAGGCCATCCGGCTCGCTTCGCAACACCCCGATCGTCAACAGACCGAGCGCGAACAGTGCCGCGAACGAAGGAGGAAGGCCGCTCCCGACCGCCCAGGCCACCGCAGTCACCAGCATCCCGAGAGCAGCCACAGTCGTGAGGCCAGAAGTGAGGTGGCGGCGACGCACGGCCACTGCGACGGTGGCGACCGCTCCAAGGACGGGCACGAGGAACGCAAGCGATGTCGAGATCCGGCCGGTGTCGACGTCGCCATCGGTGAGCCACACCGTGACATCCACGAGCGCGAGGAGCGCAGTCGCGACGACCAGCATCACGTCCGACGTTCGAGTGAGTTTCGGAGCGACCGCGTGCAGACGATCCGACATGCGGTCGAGCGAGTTCGCGGATGCGCTGTTCCGGTCGGCGAGCGTTGCTGCAGACTCCTCGACACGTCCACGCATCACCCGTCCAATGTATGGCGCACGCGGTCTCGGCGAATCAGCCGAATGGCCGGTTCTCGGCGAGCCGAAGATCTGCCGATCGGATCAACGATTCGGCTGTTGCGCCGATGTCCGGATGGCCCGATCTCCCGAAGCTGGGGACATGACAGCTCACGACCTCCACGACACTCTCGACGAACTCGTCCGATCGAACTCGGATTCGAATCCCGCGTTCGACCGACTCCTCGACGACTACACCGGGTACCACGTCGTCCTCGTGGTTGTCGGTGGATTCTTCCTCGCTGCGATCGCGCTATTCAGCGTGATGGCATGGACGCGGTTCAGGCGAGCACCACGGCTCGGCAGCAGGAGGTGGACATTCGAACGCGCGACGTACTTCTGGTTCGCGATGTGCGGCACCGTGATCAGCGTGATGATGGCGGTGATCGTCGCCGCCAACGTCAGCACCGTCCTCGAACCGCGACAGGGATTCGCCGGATCCCTCGGAATGCTCCGAACACCGGCGGCCGGTACCCGCACCGACACCCTGTATCAGGCGTTCAACACCTGGCTGCAAGATGGCGACTCCTCGCTGACATCACCGGTCCAATCGGCGATCGACGACCGTCTCGCGTGGCAACGCCCGAAGGCCGCCATCTGCAGCGTTCTGCTCGTCCTGTTCGTCTGGCTCAGCGTTCGAGTGTGGCGCACCCTGATCCACCGGTCTCGTGCGGGTGGAAGGAGGACGGTCGGTGAGCGTGCGCTCGTGGCGTCAGGACTGACCACGGTCATGGTTTCGCTGGTCCTGATGTTGATGGTCATCGGAAACACCCAGGCCTCGTTCGCACCACTCGGGTTGACGCTGTTCAACGGATGAGAGCAGCACATCGGAATCGGGCCGTCGGGAACCGGCGGGGTCGGCCGATCGTCTCACCAGCATGAAACTCTTCGCCGGTGTCTTTTCTCAGCTCTGGTCGCAGTGTCGTGCGGCTCCAGCGATGTCGTCGATCCGGTCGAGGCTGATCCGACGTCTCCGGTCGGCTCGCTCGGGGCAAGCCTGGATCCCGTCGCCATGCTCGACATCACCGTCACCCATCCAGAAACTGACGATGTCAGCTACTCGATCTCCTGCCTCGGCGACACCGCAACCATCACAGGCGGACCGACCGTCGACGGCGAGCAGGCATGTGGCGCCCTTGCAGAGGAGGACGTACGCACCCGCCTGATCGAGGGGGCGCCGGTCGACCAGGTGTGCACGGAGATCTACGGTGGCCCGGACCTCGCCACGATCGACGGAACTCTCGACGGTGAACCGGTGAGCACCACGGTTGATCGCAGCAACGGGTGCGCCATCGACGACTGGGACCGTCTGCTGGCCGACATCCTTCCGTCGGCCATCGGTGTCATCGAACCTCTCGCCGAATGACGAATCGGCTCATCCGGACAGCGCGCTCGATGTCCAACGCCCGCAACTGCGGGCGAGCGCGTTCATGACGTGGAGTGACCCGACAGCGATGAGTGCCCCAGCAGGCACGAGCACCCAGGACCATGGCCATGTGGAACCCATGCTTTCGAGCGTGTCGCTGAGCGGCCACTCTCCCCATCCGTCGTCATCGAGCCACAAGTAGAACGGCGTGTACGAAACTGCTGCGGCGACGGTTGGAAGGGTCACTGCGACGGTGAATGTTGCGATCCCGGCCGGGAACCGGAGGAGGAGATAGCCGAGTTCGCGCCACCGTCGCCGGTCGGTCGACACGTGCCGAAGACGTCTCCAGAATCCCGTGGATCCCGTCGGCATCGAGGTGATCGGGGCTACTTCGACTCGGAGCAATTCGACAGCGACGGACCGGTCGACCACAGCCAGTCCGTGGACCACGTACCACGACCCGAGAAGCATCGGAAGACCGATGAGCGCAACGACGACGAGGCTGGCGGACACGGTGAGCGACGTGACGATCAGCGTGAACCAGAGCGTCCCGACCGGTAGCCCGAGGAGCAGGTAGAGCGCATTGCGGTAGGTCTGCGCCTCAGTCGCTACTCCGAAGAAGCGTCGGACGCCCAGGTCCCCCGACTTCACGTCGCCGCCTCGACGATGTCGATGAGGACCTTGCCTCGGGCGCGTCCGGTCTCGAGGTAGCGGATCGCTTCGGCGGTGTCGGCAAGG
>JBBSOH010000266.1:0-4911 GCA_038259945.1 Acidimicrobiales bacterium | reverse complement strand
GCTGTTGTCCGATGTCACCATCCGATTAGTTTCCGGGAATGGAGATCACCACAACGATTCCCGCTCAGGTCGACGACATCACGGCCGACTGGCTCAACGAGGTTCTCGGCGACGAGTTCGGACTCATCGAAGCCGTGGTCGCCACGCACTTCGGTGAAGGGGTCGGCATCCTCGGCGAACTCGCGCGACTGTCGTTGACCTACGCACCGGGCGAGTCCGGCCCGGCCACGATCGTTGCGAAGTGTGCGTCACCCGAGGTGGCCAATCAGTTCCTCGCCGTCGCGATGGGGTTCTACACCCGCGAGGTCAACTTCTACCGTGAGGTCGCCGATCGAGTCGACATCCGTGTGCCACGACCGTTCCATGCCGATGCCTCCGACACCGGGGTTCCGTTCGTGCTGCTGATCGAGGACATCGCCGGAGCGCGCACGCCCGACCAGATCGCCGGCATCACGGTCGACGAGGCCGAGGCGATCATCTCGGCCGTGGCACCGCTGCACGTCCAGTTCTGGGGTGATCGAGACGAACTCGACGCACTCGAGTGGCTGCCGGCGATGAACAACGACATGTACAAGGGAGGCCAACCGCTCGCCACGGCGATGTTCCCTGCGTTCGCCGAGCACTACGGCAGCAACATCTCCGCCGACGCGATGGCGGCCATCGGGGTCACGTGCGAGCGCTACTCCGACCTGCTCGACTACGTCACGTCGGTCGGTGAGGCGACGATGACGCACACCGACTGCCGAGCGGAGAACTACCTGTTCGGCGGCCCGGACGGCGTCGACGCGATCACCGTCATCGACTTCCAGTTGTCGACGCGACACATCGGCATGTGGGACGTGACCAACCTGCTCGCAGGCTCGATGCAGCCCGAACAACGCACGGCCCACGAGACGCAACTGCTGCAGCACTATGTCGACACCATCAACGCCGCCGGGATCGACTACTCGATGGAGCAGGCGCACTTCGAGTACCGCGTCTGCCTCCTGCAGCAGTGTGCAGCACAGGTGATCACGAGCGACCTCCAGGGTGGCAACGATCGAGGCCAGGATCTGCTGAGGCAGTTACACCTGCGTCCGCTCCTCGCCGCCGTCGACAACGACGCATTCGCTCTCCTCGATCAGTTCTGACGAGACTCCAGCCCGAACCACGAGACCGCAGCGTGACGCGCCGCTGTCGCTCTGTTCAACCCAACTCGTCGCGGAGGGATTCGAGGTACGGCAACGCCATCTGATCCTTCGGCCGATTGGCGGCGCGCTTGGACGCGATGATGTCATCGAGCGCCGCAACCCAGACCACCAGGCCCTCACCGATTTCCTTCTCCTGCGCCCGTTCGCGCCAGTCGTCGAAGTCGGACCGGGGTCCTGCGGGAGTGAATGTGAGATCCATCTCTCCGAGTTCGGTCACGAGGTTCAGCATGTGCGGCATGTTCGCGAGGAACGGACCATCGATCCGAGTGTCGACAGCGCCACCTTCGATGCGGATCTGCGCACCCATTCGGCCGAGCGCACGTCCGAGCCGCTCGAGGTTGTCCGTTGTCCGCCCGGGAACGACATCGAGGTCGCGCGTCGTCAGCGGCGAGCCGTGGATGATCGCTCCGAAGCCGCCGAGGACCACATACTCGACACCCTCATCGTTGAGGATGCGGCACATCGAGAGAGGATCGAACATCAGCCAGACGAAGCAGTCGATGCACGTCGCGCATGAGCCTGCACGTCGAGCACGGTGTTGCTGGACGCGATCATCTCGGCGACCCGGTCGGCAACGGTCATTCCCAGCAGCTGACGAATCTGGGTCACATCGACACCACGTTCGTCCTCGAAGGTCGGCCGCACATCCATGTGGTCATGCTACGCGGGTGTCGGTCAGGTTCGCTTCAGGTCGGTGACGCCGCCGCCGCTCGCTGCGGCGAGCTCGCTCGGACCGATCGGGAAGACGTCGTTCCAGGTGCCAGCCGCCGCCCACACCTCGTCGTACTGCAGCAGGTCCGGATCGATGAAGATCCGCAGCGGGGTGTCGTGGCCGAACGGCGGGACGCCGCCGATCGGGAACCCGGTCGCCACACGAACGGCGTCCGCATCCACCCGGACACACTCGGCTGCACCGGCTGCGGCGGCGAGCTTCTTCTCGTCCAGCAGATTCGCACCGCTGACGTACGCCAGCACGAGCTCGAGGTCGTTGTCGGCGCCATTGATCGCCACACCGAAGATCAGGCTCTTGACGATCTGGCCGACCTGCACGCCGATCGCGTCGGCCGCATCCTGGGCGGTCTTGGCACCTTGCGGATACGAGCGCGGCTCGACCGTGACACCGAGGCGCTCCCCCGCTGCGATCACCTTGACGACGTTGCGGTGCAATTCGCTCACGGACGCAAACTATCGACGTCGACGATCAGCGAGGCCGACGGAACAGCAACCGTGCTCGACGGCCGCACACCTCGAACCCTCGCTTCGATTCGGGTCGTGGACGTGGTCCTCGAGCTCAGGACTCGGACACGGTCGCCGGGCCGGCGATCGCGATGACCGCCGTACCCACTGCGCACAGTGACGCCGCGACGATGTACGGCCACTGGTAGGAACCGAACACGTCGTACAACCAACCGATCAGCAGCGGGCCGCCCGCCACACCGACGATCGCGATCGCCTGGGACCGACCGAAGATCTTCGGATAGTCGAGCACGCCGAAGCGCTCGGCGATCAACAGCGGCTGCATCATCAACAGGTTCCCGATGGTCATCCCGAACAGAATGATCGACGCGAAGATCAGCAGTCGCGACTGCGACAGACCGACTCCGACGAGTGCAACGGCCTGCATCCCTGCGACGATCGCGGTGAAGCGCGTCATCGGGATGATCGAGACCAAGCGACCGCCCACGAGTCGGGCGATCACGGACGTCGCTGCGAGCACCGTGATCGAGAACGATGCGGTCGCCTCGTCGGTGCGGTCCTCCACCAGTTTGACGAGTTGCTGGATCCCCCCGACCTGCGATCCGAGAGCGAGCACATAGCCGTAGGTGACGAAGCGGTAGAAGCGGCTGGCGCGCGCCTCGGCGTACGGTGTCCCCGTTGCCGGGGGCGGCCTGGTTCCCACGGCGAGCCGTTCCCCGTCCGGAGCGAAGCCGTCGGCCACCGGATCGGGCCGCACGAGGAACAGGGTCACCGGTACGAGGATCACCACGAAGATCAGGCCCAACCACGGTGTACTCGCAGCGAGGCCACGATCGTCGATCAGACTCTTTGCGACGGGCGTGAGCACGATGCCCCCGACCGACAGTCCGGTCGACGCGACCGACAGTGCGACCGAGCGCCGCCGATGGAACCAGCGAGTGACCACGGTGGTGGCGGGCACGAGGCCGCACAGTGCGTACCCGACGGCGAAGATCGCATAGGTCACGTAGAGCTGCCACTGCTGGGTGACCTGGCCGACCACGGCGAGCGAGGCGCCGCTGATGACGGCGCCGGCGATGATCACCGCGCGGACGTCGAAACGCTCGATCAGTCGGGCAGCGACGAGCCCGAACAAACCACCGATCACGAAGAAGATCGTGACGGCGAACGAGATCGACCCGATCGGCCAGTCCCGTTCCTTGCTGAAGGCGTTGAGGTAGACCGACAGCCCGTAGAACGCGAGCCCGGCATTGACCAGCAGCACCATGAAGCACCCGGCAACGACCCGCCAGCCGGGGAACGACGGCAACGAACCCGCCGTGAGGTCATCGACGTCGGACTCGGTCGGAGCCGTCACGGGACGAGTGCGTCGATGCGCTCGGCCATCGTCCGATCGCGGTCGGTGACCGTGCTCCCTGAATCGTGGGTCGTGAGCCGGATGGTGACCCGGTTGTACACGTTCGTCCACTCCGGATGGTGATCGAGATCCTCGGCGATGAACGCCACCCGCATCATGAACCCGAACGCCTCGGTGAAGCTCCCGAACGTGAACTCCCGTTCCAGAGCACCATCGGACTCGACCCACGTCATGGGGCGACCGTACCTGCGACCCGTCAGACGATTTCAACCCGAGAAGAAGAAACGCCGAGCTCTCGTGCGCCGCCTCGGGAACGCAGCGAAGCGGACTGACAGCGACGCCGAGCGAAGCGAGGGGTGGAGCGCCGAGGGCGGGTGGGTGGGAGAGAGACGGTGGAAGAGAAACAGTTCAGAACAGGTCCGCGAGAGCGCTTGCGCTCGCGTCGGCCGAGTCCTGCGCGGCGGGTGCGAATGCTGCGTAGCCGTCGGACTCCAGCGTGGCCGCCAACTCTGCTCCGCCCGTTTCGACGATGCGGCCGTCGGCGAGGATGTGGACGAAGTCGGGCTGTAGTTCGTCGAGCAACCGGCTGTAGTGCGTGATGGCGAGCACGCCGAGCGGCTGGTCGGGATCGTTGCTCATGTCCTCCACGCGACGGGCGCAGTCGCGCAGCGCATCGATGTCGAGGCCGGAGTCGAGTTCGTCCAGGATCGCGATCTTCGGGGCGAGCATGGCGAGTTGCAGCGTCTCGTTGCGCTTCTTCTCACCGCCGGACAGGTCGACGTTCAGCGAGCGGTCGAGGAAACGTTCGTCGAAGTTGATCCGACCGGCCTCGGACCTGATCGACTCTGCGAGCGTGTCGGTCGAGCGCTCGCGACTGGTGAACGCCTCGGCGAGCACTGCGTCGAGGCGCACCCCCGGCACTTCGGTCGGGTACTGCATCACCAGGTGAAGCCCGGCAACCGCCCGCTCCCAGGTCGCCATGGCCAGGACGTCGATCGTCCGGCCACCAGTCTCGAGGGTGACGCTGCCGGCCAGCACCTCGTAGCCCGGCTTGCCCATGACGACGGCGGACAGGGTGCTCTTTCCGGCGCCGTTCGGACCCATCACTGCGTGGACCTCACCGGACGAGACGGTCAGATCGATGCCTTTGAGGATCTCCTTGCCGGC
>JBBSOH010000265.1:0-4916 GCA_038259945.1 Acidimicrobiales bacterium | reverse complement strand
GGTGAACAACTTCGAGTACGACTCCCCGGAGGTCCGTGAGCAGCTGGCCTCCGTGGGGATGACCCCCGATGACGTGCGTCCCCCCCCCCCCCCCCCCCCCCCCGCGGGGCCCCCCGCGTGGGCGTGGGCTGGGTGGCCCCGGGTCCACCCCTACACCCGACGCAAACGATCAGCAGCCCGTCGGAGATGCACTTTCAGCTGGCCCGTCACCCACGGTCCGCGACGAGTCACCTGTTCGTAGGTGAACTCGAAGACCAGCAACCCGAGGTCCTGCAGTTCGTTGCGGCGTTGGGCGTCGCGGGCTCGCCCCGCCCGCTCGGCGTGGCCGAGTTGGCCACTGACCTCCACGACGACGCCGAGGGCGACCCACTCGAAGTCGACTCGAGCGACGAACCGGTCGCCCTGACGGTGAACGACCTGTGTTGCAGGTCGCTCGATTCCTGCTCGGCGCACCAACTCGAGGAAGCGACGCTCGAGCATGGAGTGGCCTCCGCTGTCGTCGAGCAGCGTGTCGACCAGCCGGCACCCCCAGCGACCCGATCCCCGCAGTGTCCGGAGTCGACGTTCGATTGCCGACGGTGACGACAGGCCCAGCCGAACTGCGCTGTCGATCGCCGCTTCGAGACGAGCGTCAGGTGTGCGTGCGAGCGCGAGGTCGAGCACGGTTCTCGTCGCAGACAAGGTGGGGAGACCGTCGACGGTCACCCGGTCGAGGAGCGGGACGGACTGGCTGGTGTGGATCGTTCCGATCGACGAATCCGCGCAGCCGCGTCGACTGCGCAACACGGTGAATTCGATCGCCGTGTCATCCGATCGGTCGAGACGGTGGAGCGATGCGGCACTCTCGAAGCTCACCCAACTGGGTTCGCCGAGGGCGAGAAGGCCTCGGCGGAGCTCGAATCGATGGGTTTCGGGCACGCCGGCGACCTTGTACACGCCTGCCACCGTCCGCTCCAGCCAGCCCGACTCGAGCAGCCGGCGTCGACCCCACGGTGTGGTGGACGCGTCGATCTGGGCCGACGAGACGAGACCGTCCTGATCCGTGGCGAGCACACTGAGTTCCGGATTCACACCCTTCAATGGGTCCCCGCACACCGCGAGGGGAAATCGTTTGCGTCGGATTCCGGGAGGACCGGTCCGCAAGGACTCCGACGCAAACCGAAATGGGTGGCTACAGGGGGCGGTGTCTCGGGGGGTGGCCGAGGATCTCCTCGATGATCTCGGTGGCTTCGGCGAGTCGGTCCTCGGTGACGAAGATGCGTGCCATCGGCTCGCGGCTGTACATCGTCATGTTCAGGTTGAAGTCGTCGGTGACCACGGCGGGGACGCCCGATGCAACGAGTTCGTCGGTGATCATCTGGCTCTGCCACAGCGGGAGCCACGCGGCCTCGGCACTGCGGCTGCCGTCGGGTGTGTCCTCGTCGTCCTTGCGCCAGAAGTAGTCCCAGAACTGGCCCCACACCCCTCGTCGTGGCCGGTCGGTGGGATCATTCGTCATGCGGTGACCGCTCCCTCGAGCATCGATGACGTTCCTGCCGGTCGAGCGACTGGTGGGACGCACGCTGCGGTGGCGGTGCCCGGCGTGGGGACATGGTGGTTCATGCGGTGGCTGCGGTGGCGATCGCGTCGACGATGCGGTCGAGGTCGGTCCGGGCGTTGCCGAGGCTGATACGGATGTGGTTCGACGGGGCGGACGCCTCGACGCGGAACGGGGCACCCGGTGCGACACCGATCCCGGCGAGTGCCAACGCCAGCACCGAGCGCTGTTCGTTGGCCACCGGTACCCACAGGTTGAGGCCAGCCGAACTGCACACTGCGACGCCGTGTTCGGCGAGACCTGCACCCACGGCGATGCGTCGGGTGTCGTAGACCGCAGCGGCGTGTCGAACGAGATCGTCGATGTCGGGATCCTGCAGCAGCGTGAGCAGGATGTGCTGGATCAGGCGACTCGTCCAGGAGGGACCGAGGCGTCGGCGGTCCACCACGGCGGCGATCGGTTCGGCGGCTCCGGTGACCGCGGCGATCCGCAGGTCGGGTCCGTGTGACTTGGAGAAGCTGTGGATGTGGACCACACGATGGGGGAGGTGCACGCCGATCGACGGAACGGGGCCGGCAACGAGGTCGCCGGCGTGGTGGTCTTCGACGATCCACGTGTCGGGAGCGAGTTCGGCGAAGACCGACGCGACGGCATCGATGCGCGTGCGACTCATCGAGCGGCCGGTCGGGTTGTGTGCGGCGGGCTGGAGGATGGCGAGCACGGGCCCGGCTCCCGGTCCGGTGCTCAGCGCGGCAGCGAGCCTGGAGGGATCCACGCCCTCGGCCTCGATCGGAACGCCGATGACCACCGCTCCGGCCCGTTCCAGCATGTCGAGGATCGGCGGGAACGTCGGGTCCTCCACGACGACGGCATCGCCGAAGCGCACGAGAGCGGAGATGATCCGGTCGAGAGCATCGAGTGATCCGTCGAGCACGGTGACGGCCTCGGGTGGGAAAGGAGCTCGGGCACGCAGGACCACATCGAGTTCCTCCAACACCGGCCGATCGATGTAGGAGGTGATCGACACGTCGGCCCGGAGTCCGCCGAGCATCGAATCGATCGTGGGGAGCAGTTCGGTGTCGGGCGTGCCGGTGCTGAGGTCGAGGATCGACGGGCTGCCGTGGGCAGGAACGGTGGCGGGGACCCGCCAGAAGCGGCCGGTCATCTCCGTTCGGGCCGCCCGGATGGTCGTGCCGTTGCGGCGGGCGGTCTCGATGAGTCCGTGGTGACCCAGGATCCGCCACGCTTCGGCCACCGTGCTCGAACTCACGCCGGCCCGGCGCGCGAGTTGACGCACGGTCGGCAACCGGTCGCCGTGGCCGAGGTCGCCCTGACGCACCAACGCGCCGATCGACGTCGCGATGCCGTCGGCCGTGAGCGCGCCGCACCGGGACACGATCCGATCCGCCAGCGTCGGACCGGCCGCATGGGGCGAGTCCACAACGTGGGAGTTCACGTCGATGTGGAGCGCTTCAGGCGCAGCCGTTGTCGAACTCTCGGCGGCCGCGTGGTGCGTGCGGCTGGATGTGGTGACCGATCGTTCGATTCCTTTGTCTACAACAAAGGTCCCCTTGTGTCGATTCGCGCCGAGCAATACTGTCGGCGCGATGACGTCCACCGCCGAACTCGCCCAGCGCTACCGGGCAGTGTTCCCGTCCTGGCTCGGTCCACTGCACGGCGAGAATCCGATCTCGATCGACCACGGCGACGGCGGCTACGTGTGGGACCTCGAAGGCAACCGCTACCTCGACTTCTTCGGCGGCGTCCTGACCACGATGATCGGCCACAACCAACCCGACGTCACCGCCGCGGTCCAGGCCCAGGCAGCCAAGGTGATGCACTCCTCGACGCTGTACCTCAACGAGGAGATGGTGGCGCTCGCCGAGGAGATCGCAGCGGTCTCGGGCATCCCCGACGCACGCGTGTTCTTCACCGCATCGGGCAGCGAGGCGAACGACACCGCACTCCTGCTCGCCACGTCGTACCGACAGTCCAACCAGGTGCTGGCGATGCGCAACAGCTACCACGGTCGCTCGTTCACCACGCAGGCGATCACCTCGCATTCGTCGTGGCGGTCGAGCAGCATCTCGGGTCTCGACGTGACGTTCGTGCAGGGCGGCTACCGACTGCGCAGCCCGTTCCGCGAACTCGACGACGATGCCTACACGCAGGCCTGTTGCGACGACCTCGAACAGATCTTGGACATGACCTCGGCGGGCGGAGCGGGGAGTGGCGTGGCGTGTCTCATCGCCGAGCCGATCCAGGGCGTCGGAGGGTTCGCCACACCGCCCGACGGGTTCTTCGGGCAGATGCACAAGATCCTCGAAGGCCGCGACATCCTGTTCATCTCCGATGAGGTGCAGACCGGCTGGGGCCGTACCGGTGAGCACTTCTGGGGCTATCAGGCGCACGGCGTCACGCCCGACATGCTCACCTTCGCCAAGGGCGTCGGTAACGGTGTCGGCCTCGCCGGAGTGGTCGCTCGCGCCGAGGTGATGGACACGATCAAGGTCACCTCGTTCTCCACGTTCGGGGGCAACCCGCTCGCAGCTGCTGCCGGTCGGGCGACACTCAAGCACGTCCTGGACAACGACCTGCAGGGCAATGCCCTGCGCATGGGCGAACGCTTCCGACAACGTCTCGATCCGTTGATCGCCGATGTGGCGTGGATCGCCGAGGTACGAGGACGCGGTCTGATGGTGGCGATCGAGACGGTGCAGAACGACAGCCTCCATCCGGACCCGGCCAAGGCCGTCGCTGTCGCCGACGGTTGCAAGGAGCGCGGCCTCCTCGTCGGCAAGGGGGGCCTGTATGGCAACGTGGTGCGCATCGCACCGATGCTCAACGTGTCCGAATCCGAGATCGACGAAGCCGTCGACATCATCGCCGCCACCGTGGCGGCGATCGGCTGACGAGACCTCAGCGAGGCGATCGAACGCAATCAACCCAGCCATCAACCGGCCACACGCCCGAAACCGACCGGCAACACATCATCGCCACACTCACCGGCGCCGCACTCGTGGACCGGCGAGATCACCGCCACCACCCACCGACCAGTCAGCACACCGTTCACACGGGGAATCAGCAAGAGGGGACACCATGTCACGAATCGTCAAGGCCGCACTGCTCCAGACCGACTGGACGGGCGACAAGGAATCGATGATCGTCAAGCACGAGGAGCAGGCGCGTGAGGCCGCAGCCCAGGGTGCCCAGATCATGTGCTTCCAGGAGCTCTTCTACGGGCCGTACTTCTGCCAGGTGCAGGACGAGCAGTACTACGAGTACACCGAGTACATCCCCGACGGCCCCACCACGAAGCGGTTCCAGGAACTCGCCAAGGAACTGAACATGGTGATGGTGCTGCCGATGTACGAGATCG
>JBBSOH010000264.1:0-4944 GCA_038259945.1 Acidimicrobiales bacterium | reverse complement strand
GTCGAACTCGCGCAGGAATACGGGTACCACGACCTCCCGACGACCGACGTCCACGAGCTCGGCCTGTGGTTCAACAAGGGTGCCAAGCGCAACGACCTCGTCCTCTACCTCGAGACGTTCGCCCACACCGGCGCCGTCATGCAGCATCGCGACGCCATCGAACGGGTCGCATACGAGTGTGCCCAGGACCTCGCCGCCGACAACGTCGTGTACGCGGAAGTTCGCTTCGCCCCGGAACTCCACACCGAGGCGGGCCTGACGCTCGACGAGGTCGTGGAAGCGGTGCTTGCCGGCTTCGAACGAGGGTCGGCGGGAACCGACCTGACGATCTACGCCATCCTCGACGCAATGCGTCAGGCCGCCCGCAGCTACGAGATCGCGGAACTCGCGATCAGGTTCCGCGACAAGGGTGTCGTCGGCTTCGACATTGCCGGCCCCGAAGCGGGGTTCCCACCCACCCGTCACCTCGACGCCTTCCAGCTGATCAACCGTGAGAACTTCCACGCCACGATCCACGCCGGCGAAGCGTTCGGCCTGCCGTCCATCTGGGAGGCGGTCCAGTTCTGCGGCGCCGAGCGCCTCGGGCACGGTGTGCGTCTGGTCGACGACATCGAGATCAACGACAACGGCGAGGCCACCCTCGGCCAGCTGGCCACCTACATCCGTGACCGACGCATCCCGCTCGAGGTCTGCCCGACGTCCAACGTCAACACGGGGATCGCCAAGACGATCGCGGACCACCCGATCGGCATGCTGCGACGCCTGCGCTTCCGCGTCACGATCAACACCGACAACCGGTTGATGAGCGACACCTCGATGACCCGCGAGATGGTCGCCTGCCACGATGCCTTCGGCTGGGGGCTCGACGACATGCAGTGGCTCACGGTCAATGCCGTCAAGTCGGCGTTCGCGCCCTTCCCGGAGCGGATCAAGCTGATCGACGGCATCGTCAAGCCGCGGTACGCCATGTTGAAAGCGGAGCAGCAGCTCGGCGTCTGAGAAGCTGTCGTCCATGTCCGTCGAAACCGTCATCGTCGACCATCCGCTCGTGCTCGATGCGCTCACGCGCATCCGCGATGTCGACACGCCGAACGCTTTGTTCCGTCAGCATCTGGAACGCATCGGCACGCTGCTGATCGCCGAGGCCACCCAGACGCTGCCGACCGTGCAGGGGACGGTGACCACGCCGCTCACCGAGACGGCGGCCACGCGCCTCGCGGTCCAGCCGGTGATCGTCCCGATCCTGCGCGCCGGGCTGGGGTTCCTGGCCCCTGCTCAGCAACTCCTGCCCGCAGCGGACATCGGGTTCATCGGCATCGCCCGCAACGAGGAGACGCACGAGCCCGAGCCGTACGTGAACAAGCTGCCCGACAACATCGCGGAGCGTCCCGTGATCGTGGTCGACCCGATGCTCGCCACCGGCGGTTCGCTGATCCACACACTTCAGTTGCTCGTGGAGCGCGGGGCGCAGCAGCCGATGACCGTGATCTGCGCGCTGTGTGCGCCCGAAGGCATCGCTGCGGTCGAGGAGTGCGGGATCGACGTCACCCTGTTCACCGCGTCGGTCGACGAACGCCTCAACGACCAGGCATTCATCGTGCCCGGTCTCGGTGACGCCGGTGACCGACAATTCGGTGCGCCCGCCTGACCGCCCGCCACGTTCATCGGTGACGCAGTCGTGAACGTCCGTGACCCCGACCATCCCGATGCGTACGCACTGTCGCTGGATGATCAGATCCACCTGTTCCTCGACGATCATCGCCGCACGCTCGTCGCGTGTCTCGACGGTCTGACCGAGGAGCAGGCCCGACGCCGGGTGGTGCCGTCGAACACGACGCTCCTGGGTCTCGTCAAGCACGCCACGTTCGTCGAACGAGTGTGGTTCGAAGAAGCCTTCTCCGGCCGCTCACGGTCCGTGCTCGGCATCGAGGCCGACCCCGACGAGTCGTTCCGGCTGGACGACGATGACACGCTCGAGTCGGTGCAGGCGCGCTATCGGGAGGCCGTCGACCACTCCGAATCAGCCGTCACAGGAAAGACGCTCGACGTCGTCGTGTCCGGCAACCGTCGCGGCGATCTGCCGCTGCGCTGGATCCTGCTGCACATGCTGCGCGAACTCGCGCAGCACTGCGGGCATGCCGACATCCTGCGCGAGCAGATCCTTGCGACGCCGCCGGGCGATCAGCGCTGACCGGGGGTCATGTAGAACCAGATCGGGAACTTCGCGCCGCTGTCTCGGATCGCCGCACGAGCGGCGAGGACGGTGACGCCCGCTTCGGTCTGGTCGAAGAACCAGTCCTCGAGCGCCCGCCCACCTGGCAACGGACCGTCGACCAGTTCGAGCGACGCTTCCTCGTAGTACGTGCGGATGTCGTGACAGATCGCCGTGGTGTTGCCGCCCGGGATACCGGCGGTGGTCCAGTCCTCACCGTTGGCGATCGAGTGCAGGACGGCGAGTGCGTCGGGAATGCCGTCGGCATCGACCACCCGCCCGACCGACGTGAATCCTCGTCGAGCGACGCCTCGGTCGTAGGCCTTGCGCAGGCCTCGTGCCTCGTCGACCGATGGTGGGAGCGACGGGTCGAAACGCGGAGGCAGGGTGCACGACACCGCCTCGTCGTCGGCCTCGATCACGTCGGGGTGATCGACGAGCACGGGGCCCGATGCGGCATCGAGGAGTGCGAATGCTCGTGCCAGGACGTCATGCTGGTAGTCGGCGTCACCCGGCTTGCCCAACGGGCGACCGAGCGGGAACTCGCAGTGCAGCGCGCGGGGCGGGGCGACGGCGACGGCCATCTCGCGAATCGACGACAAGACGACGGTGGCGATGCCGGCTGCTTCGAAGACGTGGGCGAGCACACTCACGGTGCGCGTACAGAGAGGTCAAACGGGCGTGAAGATCGCGATGTCGACGCCGTCGGCCTTCAACTGTGCCGCTGCGGCGGGCCCGGTGTCGAGCCGGATGGTGGCGACGTCGTCGGGTTGGTTGCCGGCGAACGAGACGTGTCGAGGAGCGACGGCGCCGAGGACGCCACGATCAGCGAGTTCCTCGAGGCGGTCGATCGGGTAGACGACGTTCAGATCCATGGCGACCGCAGCACGGTCGAAGTTGGGGCTCCAGTGGCCCATCACGAGGTCGCGACGCTCACGGTCGATCAGCCGGTATCCGGCGTCGCCCGCAGTGAACGCATCGTCGTCGCTGGCGTAGAGCGCAGCCGAGGTCACGATGGCGACGGTCGCCTGTGCGAGGTCGGGCGGCTTGACCCACGCCGGGTTCGGGAACTCGGGGGCGGGCAGCGTCGCCGAGTGGGCCCGCATCGTCTGGTCACCGTTCATGTCGTCTCCGTTCGTCGGTCTTCAGGGACCATATCCATCGCGGGTCGCACGGTCCGCAGGCGCTCGGATGTGGAAACGTCAAGCCCCGCATCGGCTCCGGGGTTCGTGGCGACCGATCGTTCGTAGACCGGGTTCGACAATCCATCGGACCCGCGCCGACGGTGTGTGCTGTGATGACGAGATGGGACGGAGCGGAATCCGGTGTGAGTGGATCGACGTGCCGGTCCACATCCGGGCCGAGGTCGAACACATCGCCGGGGCTCGGATCGTGTCCGCCCGCAACATCGACGGCGGCTTCTCTCCCGGTCCGGCAGCTCGCTGCGACCTCGACGACGGACGGACGGTGTTCGTCAAGGCGGCCGGGACCGTCCTGAACGAGATCAGTCCTCTGATGCATCGCAGAGAGGGGCAGGTGCTCGCGGCGCTTCCGTTCGGCATCCCCGCACCGAGCCTGATCGGACTCGTCGACGACGGCGACTGGGTTGCGATCGTCACCTCGTGGAACGACGGCACGATGCCCACGTTGCCGCTGACCTCGGCGGACTGCGGGCGCGTCGTCGGTCTGGTCGAACGGCTCGGCGAATTCGAGTGGGGAATCGCAGGCGGTGCATTGGCGCCGGTCGGCGTCGCCCACCCGGATCTGTCGGGTCACTGGCGACGTCTGTACGACGAACCCGTCGAGGGCTTGGATGCGTGGACGTCGGCGCATCTCGGTGACCTCGTCAGGCTCGAGGCGGATCACTCCACCGTGATCGAGGGCGACCACATCGTCCATCTCGATCTGCGCACGGACAACATCCTGCTCGGGCCGACCGAATCCGATGACGTGATCGTCGACTGGCCAGGGGCGTGTCGTGGCGCACCGTGGATCGATCTGGTCGCGCTGTTGCCCTCCTTGCACCTCGACGGCGCGCCGGAGCCCGAGGCGATGTTCCGGGCGAGCCGTATCGGCCACTCCGCGGACGCTGACGCAGTCGACGTGTTCCTGGCGTCGATCGCCGGCTACTTCACCCGAATGTCACTGCTGCTCCCACCGCCGGGCCTGCCGACCGTGCGCCGATTTCAGGCCGCCCAGGGTGTCGTCGCCCGTCAATGGCTACGTCAGCGACTCGAGACTCGCTGACGCGCGAGGCGATCCTCGGCCGATACGGGGCCCGGGGAGCAGACAACGGGCATCGAGACCGCATCATCAGCTTGGAAGGCGGACGACGTCGTCGAATGACGTCGCGTATCCGGCTTGTGAAGCAGGAATGCGGCTCGGAGTGCGCTGATACGTTGCCGCATCATGGAGCGGTTCTATCCGATCGGTACCCCTGGCGAGCCGTGGGGCGAGGCCGAGAAACAGCAATGGTTCGAGTCCCAGTCGGTGGAGCGCAGCTACAGCGACGACGTTCTGGCGAAACTCGATGAACTCGACGACTCGTTCGAGGTGTCCCGATACGGCGCTCTGTCGATCGATCCGGAGCGATATCCGCTGATGGCGGTCACGGTCGCGTCCGATCGAGCCGGTGCACCGTGGGCGTTGATCACCGGCGGTGTGCACGGCTACGAGACCAGCGGCGTCCACGGGGCACTCGAGTTCCTGAATGCGCACGCGACGAGCTACCG
>JBBSOH010000263.1:0-4959 GCA_038259945.1 Acidimicrobiales bacterium | reverse complement strand
TTCGAACGCACGCTCGACATCGCAAGCGCTGCGATCTGCAAATCATCGGGATGGATGAAGTCGAGACCGCTCATACCACCGGAATCGGCAAGGTCGATCCCGAACAGACGCTCGGCACTCCGATTCGCCCACAGCACCTGCAGCAATGAGTCGACAAGGAACACCGAGTCAGGGAGACCCACCAACACCTCGGCAATCTCGTCTGCGCTGAGCGTTGCAGGAGGTAGCGAAAGATGATCGGCCTCCACGGATCATCCTTCGGCACGAACCCACCCGGACTTGAAGATCAGAACGTCGCCGGCCGAATCAACCCCTGCGCCAACGGTCCGAAATCCCCTGGCGAACGACTCCGAGAACGACGCACCCAACACAAGGACACGGTCCTCAGATGGTGGATACCCATCCTTGCAGCCACCTGCGAAGCGATCTCCTACGGGAGTGGGCCCGGCGGCCTCACAGAGCGCATACCCTGGCCCGGCCGTCGTGCTTTCGCCTCAGCGGCTCCCGTTGCCACGAATCGCCTCGGAGGTCTCAGTTCACGAGGATGGCTTCGAGTTCAGTTCGAATGCGTGGAGACTTTCAGCGTCTCGTCGGTTCTGCTACGTCGCCGCTGACAGCGCTGTGGCACCAATCCGGTGTGCGCAAGGGTCGAGACTTCTGCGATCAAATCCGGAGGTCCAATACGGTGGCCACGTGCTCGTCGGGCGAGGTGATCGTCGACGACCTCGCCCGGGGAACGATCGTACGATGGGATCGTTACGAGGCTGACGCCACCAGCCAGGCCGTCACCACCACCACGAAACCCAACATGATCGCTTCGGCGGAGACCACGGATCGGATCTGCTCGTGCAAGATCGGGTCGTCGGGGTCGGCTTCGAGTGCTGGGAGGAGCCTGAAGTGGTTGTACGCACCACCGATGATCGCGAGTCCAGCAGCGCCGGTCTTCAGGAGCAGAACCTGCCCCCACTCGGTGCCCGTGAGACCGCCGAACGAGTCGAGGACCGACACCGCCATGACCAGCCCGGCGACCACGACGGCGCCCAGCGCCACGGTCGCGACCGACGAGAACCGCACCACGAGTTCGGACGCCCGTGACGCGACACCGCGGCGATGGCGACTCCACAACACGACGGCCATCACGACGACACCGCCGACCCACACCGAACCGGCGATCACGTGGACGCTGTTCGCCACTGCGTGCAGCGGCCGGAAGCCCTTCGACACGGTGTGGCCGTCGAACCAGAACGACATCACGGCGAGCCCACAACCGGCGAACGCCCACGCCGACGACCGATCGGGCACCCAGCGTCGCACAGGTCCGTTCTGGGCTCCTCGCATGCCATTCGCGTCGTCGCGCCGGTCGGTCGACGGCGGACGGCGTGTCTCGGACTGTCGTCGCGACGGTTCGTCGGCGAGTGCCCAGAAATCGTCGACTCGATCGAGAGCGTCGGTGGTGTTCGGCGCAGACGACAACGGCCTGAGCGGCCGTGGCGCTCCACGACCGACCGTCGTCGCTGCGAGCCCGGCGGCGATCGCCACACCGGCAAGCAGGCGGAGGATCGTCGCGAAGCCAGGAGACGACGACCAGTATCCGACGAACGATTCCCCTGAGATCCGAGTGACACCGAGGTACTCGACGACAGCGCCCACGGCGACGACTCCACCAAGGATCCGCACCCCACCGACGAGGGTCTCGATTTCTGTGGCCTGGCCCCGCAGGGTCGTGGCGGCGAATGCGATCCCTCCGATCGCGAGCGCGATCCCGGCGAGGCTCATCAGGCGGCCGAGAGTTGCGAGCGACTCTCCCGGCCGCGAGGTCTCGACAGCGAGGAAGTCGTCCATCGACGCCATGTCCTGTGCACTCATCTGGGACATGTCGCCACCCGCGTCGACCGCGTCGGAGGGGGCGGTCTGGGCAGCGGCAGGAAGAGTCGTCGTCGACTCAGGGGCCGGCGCCGACACCGTGAACGAGAACGCACCTTCGAGTGGATGGGCGTCGGCGCCGGCCACGCTCCACTTCACGCCGATCTCACCACCGGCGAGCGGTGGGTCGAAGGTGAGTGTGTACACCTTGCTGTCGAGCGTCGACACCTCGGTGGGAACCCGGGTCTGACCGGTTGCGTCGAGGACGACGAACCCGTCGCCGAGCGGCTCGGCAACGGCAGAGAAGACCAAGGTGACCAGCGTGACCGGCTCGGCAACGACATCACCGTCCGACGGCGTCGAGCCGGAGAATCCGGTGTCGGCACTGACCGGCGCCCCGATCGACAACCCGGCCAACGAGACCAGAACGATGACCAGCGACGCCCCGAGCCGCTGGATGGCGCGTCGAGTCGCTGACATCGTGTGGAAGGTCATCCCTGAGATCCTACGCCGTGTCGGACTGACCGGTCAGCCGGCGAGGATCGCTTCCATCCGCCTGATCTCCGCCTGCTGCGCGACGATGATCTCGTCGGCGAGGGCAAGTGCGTCGGGGTCCGACCCGTTCGCCTTCACGGTTTCCGCCTGGGCGATCGCTCCTTGATGGTGAGCGATCATCATCGTTGCCCACGCAGTGTCGAAGTCGGGTCCCGACAGGCCGGCCAGCGAGGTCATCTGATCGTCGGACATCATCCCGTCCATCCCCTCCATCGCAGACATGTCGTCCATGCCCTCCATTCCGGCCATCTCGGTCGGTCGGCCCCACTCCTGGAGCCATCCGGTCATCAACTCGATCTCGGAGTCCTGGGCCCCTTCGATCTCTGTGGCGAGTGCCTGGATCTCGGCGCTCGCGCCGGCCGCCGGGTCGAGCGCCAGCGCGGCCATCTCGACCGCCTGTGCGTGGTGAGGGATCATGCCCTGGGCGAATACAACGTCAGCGTCGTTGAAGCCTGCATCCGTCGCTGCCGCAACCGAGCCGGGTGATGCTGGGGCAGAGTCGGAACCGTCGCCGCCACCACAGGCGGACAGCAACAGCGTCGCAGAGATCAGAACGGTCGCAACCGGGTGAATGGACGTGGACATCGTGGTGGTTCTTTCTCGAACTCTCGGAGCCGCACGATCGCGACTACGACACACTGTAGAATTACTCAGGGTCACGTACTCGTCAGGCAGCCATGAACTCAGTCACAGCCGCAGTGAAGAGTCCTCGTCGGCGTCGAGTTCACGATGTGGCGTTCCGGCTCCGAGATCGCCACCTCGATACGATCGAACGAAGCACGACTCGAACCGCACCAGCGCCGGGCCCTCGAGCGGGCCCGGTGCACTCAAGAGAGATGACATCCACACCGTGACACGACGAGCCGACGGCGAACTCGAGACCGACGTCCTGAGGGCCCTCTGGACTCTCGACCGACCTGCGTCGCCCAGCGATGTCATCGACGAGATGGGCACCGACCTCGCATACACGAGCATCGCGACAATCCTCGGGCGGCTGTGCGACAAGGGACTCGCCACCCGTCGACGTGCCGGTCGGGCCTTCGAGTACGCCGCAGCGAGCAGCGAGGCCGAACTCACGGCGCAGCGTCTGCGAACCGTCCTCGATGCCACGTCTGATCGCCAGTCGGCCCTCGCCGGATTCGCACAGTCGCTCGATCCGTCCGAAGCAGCGCAACTCGCGGCGATTCTCAACGGTGACGCATGATCAATTTCGTCGCCCTTCCCCTTGTCGCCACACTCGGCGTGGCCCTCGCCGGAAGCCGTCGCCTCGACGGGCTCCGACCGGCAGCGGCCGCACGTTGCAGCGCCGTGCTGCTCATCGCGGTCGCGATCGCGGCCGTCCCGACGCTCTGGCTGATCGGCCTCAGCGGGCTCGCTCACCTCGGCTTCCACAACCCCGCCACCGACTGGTCGCAGCACCTCCTTCCCGACCATCAGCCGTTCGGTGCGGTCATCGGCGTCGCGTCATTCGTCGCAGCGCTCGCCGGGACGATCCGAGCCGGACGTGTGCTCGCCCACCACCGCCGACTCCGGTGCGCCGACACCTGCGCGGTCCACTACATCGACACCGACGAGGTGTACGCCTACACGTTGCCCGGACCGGCCCGGACGATCGCGATCTCCAACGGGCTCCGCAACACTCTCGACGACGACGAGTTCGACGTCGTGATGGCCCACGAACAGGCTCACGCACGGCACCGCCACGACCGGTTCAAACTGCTCGCGCTCCTGACGGTGGCGTTCATTCCGCCCGCGGCCGCCGTCATGGCTCGACTCGACTTCTACCTCGAACGATGGGCAGACGAAGAAGCACTCGAGCACACCGGTGCCGACCGCCGCCTCGCAGCACGCACCATCGCCAAGGTCGCGCTCGCCAGCCCGAGCCCCCGACCCGCTCTCGGCATCGCCGACCACGGGGTCGCCGCGCGAGCGACCGCCCTGTTGCAGCCCATCCAACATGCCGGCATCGCCACCCGCGTCCAGACCGTCGCGATCGTCGGAGCGACACTCACCTTGACGATGTACCAGCTCCACCACAGTCTGATGTTCGCCATCGACCTGGTCCACTGATGTGCGGGCTCGGCTACCTCGAGATCCGCGACGTCGGGAGCTTCTCGACGAGGTTCGTCAACGACGACCTCCACGCAGTGCGCTGGGTGCCGTGACCGGAGCGGCGGTCTGGATGGGCGCCGAGCATCTCTCCTGAGCCACGGAGTCGGGGGCCAGCCCAACCCATGCCGTCGATGCCGAGGAGAAGGAGTCTCATGTGAACGAAACCGATCGATCCGAACAGTCCACCGAGTCGAAGATCACCCTGAGCGGAGCGGTGTCGATGGGAACCGGCGTGATGATCGGCGCCGGCGTGTTCGCGCTGATGGGCCAGGTCGCCGGGACCGCCGGCAAGTGGTTCCCCCTCGCGTTCCTCGCAGCCGCCGCCGTGGCGGGCATCACCTCGTACTCCTACGTGAAACTCTCGAACACGTACCCGTCGGCCGGTGGAATCGGGACGTTCCTGAACAAGGCGTACGGGGTCGGCCCGAT
>JBBSOH010000262.1:0-5000 GCA_038259945.1 Acidimicrobiales bacterium | reverse complement strand
GGGGCGTGGAGATTCCACTCGAGCGCGTGAACACCGTGCACTTCCACCAGTCTGTGTTCGAGCGGGTGCTCGGCGCCGGCGACCTGGTCATCGAATCCGGCGGCGAAGACGGTCAGCAGCGGTTCACCGACATCCACAACCCCGACCGTGTCCAGCGCGAAATCCACACACAGATGGAGTCGAACGAAGCGCGACGCTTCACCATCTCCGGCACGAGCGGAACCGACGTCGCTTCGCAACTCGAGAAGCTCGAAGGCATGCTCGACCGGGGCAGCCTGACCGCACAGGAGTTCCAGGCGCAGAAGGACAAGTTGCTCGGCAGTTGAGCACGCGGATCGTCAGCCTCGTCCCATCGAGCACCGAGACGCTGCTGGCGCTCGGCGCGCAGGTCGTCGCGTGCACGAAGTTCTGCGAGCAACCGCACATCGCCCACGTCGGCGGATCGAAGAATCCTGACATCGGCTCCATCGTCGACCTGGCGCCCGATCTCGTCGTGCTCGACCGTGAGGAGAACCGGATCGAGGACCACGATGCGCTCGTGGCCGCCGGTCTCGCCGTCTTCGTGTCCGACGTGACCGACCTGGCGACCGCACTCGCCGTCGTCGACGACCTCGCAGCCGCCTCCGGCGTCGAAACGGTCGGAAGCAACAGACTCGCCCGGTCGATCCCGAACGACGTATCCGCTGCACTCCGGAGGCGGACGGCCTTCGTTCCGATCTGGCGGAGACCCTGGATGACGATCGGGAGTGCGACGTACGGGGCATCGCTGCTCCACGCGCTGGGGGTCGATGTCGTGCTGTTCGGCGATGATGCGTACCCGACCGTCGACCTCGGCGACGTGGCCGACGCTGCGCCCGATGTCGTGCTCGTTCCGAGCGAGCCGTACGAGTTCGACGACGGTCACCTCTCCGAGATCGCCGATGCGGTCCCCGGAGCATCGATCATCCGTGTCGACGGACAGGACCTGTTCTGGTGGGGCATCAGGACCCCGGCGGCACTCGATCGTCTGGCCCGAGAACTCGCGCTCCCGCCGACGCACTGACCACCCACCCGTCCACCACTGCACCCGGGTCGCACATCACCACGAGGCATCCGCCGAACCCGCCTCCGGTCATCCGTGCACCGAACACGCCGGCCGTCGACTGCAACTCGGCCACCGCTGCATCCATCTGATCGGTCGAGGTGTCGTAGTCGTCTCGCAGGCTGGCGTGACTCTCCGACATCAACCTGCCCGCGCCGGCGTAGTCCGCTCGCCGGAGGGCGTCGGCGAAGTCGCGGACCCGCTGGTTCTCCGTGACGACGTGGCGCGCTCGATGCCGAACGACGGGATCGGCGAGACGGGCGACATCGTCGAGCGACGCGAGCCGGAGCGGGCCGATCTCGGCCTCGGCACGGGAGCACTCGTCCACCCGGTCGCTGTACGCGGAGCCGACCAGCGTCCGGTGTGCGACGAATCGCACGACGATGTCGACATCGCGAGGGACCGGTACCTGTTCGACGCCATTGGTGTGGCAATCGATGAAGGTCGCATGGCCTGGTGTGGCCGACGCGATGCAGAGTTGGTCCATGATCCCCGTCGGGACCCCCGTTGCCAGATGTTCGGCGCGACGTGCTGCTTCGGCGAGCGCCAACGGTGTCCCGTCGAACCCCAGCGCAAGGGCCACGGCGCACATCAGCGCCGCACTCGACGACAGGCCGGCGCCCGCGGGGATGTCGGAGACGAGGCGGCCGACGAACCCCGAGGAGGCGCCGATGTCGCGGGCGATCGCCGCGACGCGGGTCCCCCAGTCCGGCGCGACCTCCTTCGGGTCGACGTCGACGGGGACGGCGAACTCGACGACTCCTTCGGCAGAGTCGGACGTCAGGGAGATCGTACGCGAGCCCGGTCGTCCGGTGAGCGTGGTGCCACGGTCGATCGCCATCGGGAAGGCGAGACCGCCGGTGTAGTCCGTGTGTTCGCCGATCAGGTTGACCCGCCCCGGTGCATGGACCCGGATCGCCCCGTCGTTCGTCACGAGCGTGAAGGTAGTGCGCTCGGCCCTTCGGCGGGTCGACCGGTGGTGTCGGCTCCCGTCCGTGACGTTCCGGGCTTCGGAGTCGGTGCCCGCCTCTGCCATGATCGGCCGATGCCGCAAGCCGCACTGTCGTCGGGAATCGAACTCGAGTACGAGACGTTCGGCGACCCCGCTGATCCGACTCTGTTGCTCGTGTGCGGGTACACGAGCCAGATGAGCGGGTGGGACCCGGCGCTGTGCGAACAACTGGTCGGGCAGCGACTTCACGTCGTGCGCTACGACAACCGTGACGTCGGGCTGTCGTCGAAGCTGACCGGATCCGCCCAGCCGATGAAGGTGCTGAAGGCGATGATGGCCGGCGAGCCGGTTCCCGAGGTGCCCTACACGCTGTCGCACATGGCCGCCGACGGCATCGGTCTGCTCGATCATCTCGGCGTCGATCGCGCTCACATCGCCGGAGTGTCGATGGGCGGCATGATCGTGCAGACCATGGCCATCGAGCACCCGGATCGCGTGGCCAGTCTCACCTCGATCATGTCCAGCACGGGCGCGCCGCGCGTCGGAGCGCCCACGCCCGAGGCCCGCGAGGCGCTCCTCGCGGCGCCGCCGTCGGAGCGCGAGGCCTACATCGAAGCGTCGACACGTGGAGCTGTGTGGGCCTCGAAGAAGTACGTCGACCTCGATGCGATCAAGCAACGCGCCGCCGCCGACTTCGACCGCATGTTCTCCCCACCGGGCGCCACCCGACAGCTCGCCGCCATCTACGCCAGCGGCGACCGCTCGGATGCACTGAGCACACTCGACGTGCCCACGCTCGTGATCCACGGGCGTGACGACACGCTGATCACCCCCGGGGGAGGCGAGGCCACGGCCGCGATGATCCCCGGATCGAAGCTGCTCGTCCTCGCCGACATGGGCCACGACCTTCCACGGCCACTCTGGCCGGTGTTCGCCGAAGCCATCGGTGGCCACATCCGCATCACCGGCACCCACACCGAGGGGCCGGCTGGGGTCTGACCCCCGCCGACCCCGCCGAACGCACGACACAGGAGTCACCACATGTCAGGACCACTCGCAGGACATCGCATCATCGAGATCGCAGGGATCGGGCCGGGACCGTTCGCAGCGATGCTGCTCGCCGACCTCGGCGCCGAGGTGATCCGCGTCGAGCGTGCGGGAGCGGTCCGCGGGCCGGCTCCCGACCAGGCCCACGGTGACATCCTCCTGCGCGGTCGGCGCACCATCGCGATCGACCTGAAACATCCCGACGGTGTGGCCACGCTCCTCGATCTGGTCGAGCACGCCGACGCCCTGATCGAGGGCTTCCGACCCGGCGTGATGGAGCGACTGGGCATCGGCCCCGACGTGTGCCTGGAGCGCAACCCGAAGCTCGTGTTCGGTCGGATGACCGGCTGGGGCCAGACCGGCCCGTACAGCCAGGCCGCAGGCCACGACATCAACTACATCTCGCTCGCCGGCGCCCTCGCCCACTTCGGCCGGCGCGGCGAAGGACCGACGCCCCCGTTGAACATGGTCGGCGACTTCGGCGGCGGAGGCATGTTCCTCGCCCTCGGCGTGGTCGCCGCACTGTTGGAGTCCTCGAAGAGTGGCGAGGGCCAGGTGGTCGACACGGCCATGGTCGACGGCTCGGCGGTGCTGATGTCGATGTTCTGGGCGTTCAATTCGATGGGCATCTTCGACGAGAACGCACGCGGCACGAACCTGCTCGACACCGGCGCTCATTTCTACGACGTCTACGAGTGCGGCGACGGCGAGTACATCTCCATCGGATCGATCGAGCCACAGTTCTACGCGGAACTGCTCCGCCTGACCGGACTCTCCGACGACGAACAGTTCGCCAAGCAGATGGACCAGGGTGAATGGGTCGAATTGAAGGACCGCCTCACCGCGATCTTCGCGACCAAGACGCGTGACGAGTGGTGCGAGATCATGGAGCACACCGACGTGTGCTTCGCTCCGGTGCTCACGATGTCCGAGGCCGCAGCCCACCCGCACAACGTCGAACGCGGGACGTTCGTCGAGGTCGCCGGGGTCACCCAGCCGGCCCCGGCACCCCGGTTCAGTCGCACCGTGAACGAGATCGCATCGGCACCCGCCTGGCCCGGCGAACACACGCGTGAAGTGTTGTCCGACTGGGGGATCACACCGGATCGTGTGGATGCGCTCGTCGAATCCGGCGCCGTCCGCCACGCCGACTGACCAACCCGATCACGGCGAGCCGTCGAGCGTCTCACGACGCAGTCGCTGGCAGACTGGCGCGCATGGGAACACTGGTCTGCCTGCACGCCCACCCTGACGACGAGTGCATCTCCACCGGCGGCACCATGCGTCGTGCCGCCGACGAAGGCCACCGGGTGGTGCTGATCGTGGCGACCAACGGCGAGTTCGGTGAAGTACCCGATGATCTCGCCGATGGCGAGACGCTCGCGGACCGGCGTCGAGCAGAGACCGACGCATCGGCGCGGGCCCTCGGCATTGCCCGCGTGGTGATGCTCGACTACCGCGACTCGGGCATGACGGGCTGGGACGGCAATGCCGACCCCGAGTCGTTCCACCAGGCCGACGTGGACGCTGCCGCCCGGCGTGTTGCGGACATCCTCACCGAGGAACGCGCCGACGTGTTCACCCACTACGACTGGCACGGCACCTACGGCCACCCCGACCACGTCAAGGTGCACGTGGTGGGGACGCGCGCCGCCGAGATGGTGGAGCACCCGTTGCGCACGATGCAGGCCACGTCGAACCGCGACGCGATGGTGGCGATGATCACGGCCGCACGCGAATCGGGCGTCGCCATGGGCTCGCCCGACGAGAACAGCGATGACGACTTCGACCCCGGTGGCCCCGCCGATGATGGCAACCCGTTCGGCGAGCCCGAGGAGGCGCTGACCCTGTGCGTGGACGTGACGGACCGCGCCGCTGCCAAGCGTGCTTCGATGCGCTGCCATCGCAGCCAGATCACCG
>JBBSOH010000261.1:0-5012 GCA_038259945.1 Acidimicrobiales bacterium | reverse complement strand
TGGCGGTGGTCATGATGTTGTTCGGCAGTTCCCAGATCCCCAAGCTCGCGCGGAATCTCGGAATCGCGCAGAAGGAACTCAAGGACGCTCTCCGCGGCGACGAGCCCGACGCAGAGGCGGTCGCTGCGAAGGCTGCCGACTCCGCACCGGTCGAGGCGAAGGTCCTCGCGGTGACGACCGACGTACCGGCCGCGACGCAGGTGGCCGGAACCGCGTCGGGCGTGCCCGACGCAGATGTCGCGATCGACGCCTGAGCGTTCTCGCCACGACGCTCCGGTCAGCCGCAACCAGGGGCCCCGGCGACCACGGTTCGTGAGAAGTCGGCTGGGAAGACGTAGGTCGCCCGATACGGGAACACGTCATCGCACGCGAAGGTCGAGCGGTCGGCGCGTCTCGGGGGCTCGATCGACAGAGTGTCGATCCGGTAGCCGCCACCTTCGAAGCCGAGACGTGAGAGCACGAGATCGGCCGCCTGGAACGATCGACGCTGCATGGCCGTGATGAACGTCGCCGCCGTCGGAGTACCCGTGGCGACGTCGATGGTGGCGATGACCAACGACTTCGCCGGCCGGCTCGTTTCGTTTCGATCGGAGAAGTTCCGGAGCCAGCCACCCGCAGCCGCAACAGCAAGGTCGCCGGCGATGTCCGTTCGAGCCTCCACCACGACCATCAGCCGATCGTCGAAATCCCACGCGAGTCCGGTGGTGTTGGTCGGTTCCGGCGACATCGCGAGTTCGTCGTTGCACCACGCCTTCACGTTCGAGTCGATGAACATCACCGTCGCTCGGCGCACCCGTCCCGGCTGCTCACTGAACCCGATGTATGCGCCCGTCAGCACGTCGCCCCGCTGCTCACTGAGCCCCGACGGCCTTGCGGAGCGGACCTCCTCGACCGTCCACGAGCACTCGAGGCGACTCTCCGCACCGCCGAGAATTCCCGGTGCCTGCGGCGGTCCGATGCGCTCGGCAGTTCTGCCGACCGAAGCGCTCCCGTCGACGCGAGGCACCAACGCCTGACCCGGTGATGCGACGGTGACCGACAACAGGAGCGCAGCCGCCATCGTCGACCAGAGCGTCTTCCATCTCATCCGGTCGAACGTAGCTCGGATCGACGAGCCGAGCGATGCCCGGTCGCCGAATGGCTGATCGACTTGGTCCGGTCTGGCTCAGCTCGTCCCATGACCACGCATCTGGTGAACACGCACGAAGCGAAGTCGCGCCTCTCCGAGCTGATCCGCAAGGCAGAGAAGGGCGACGAGGTGATCGTGGCCCGCAACGGTGAGGTCGTCGCGAAGATCGTGGCGTGGCCGGAGAAGAAGCCCGCACGTCGCTTCGGTGGGTGGAGGGCCAGGTCGTCGAGCGTGACGACATCGTGGGCTCGGACCCCGACATCGTTGCCGATTTCGAGGACTCGGCGAATCAGACGCTCCCGTGAGATTGCTGATGGACAGTCATGCTGCGCTCTGGAGCCTGCTGAACGACGACCGTCTCGGGCCCGAGGCTCGGAGCGAACTCGGCTCGGCGACCGACGCCATGTTCTCTGCGGTGACGCCCTGGGAACTCAACATCACAGCGAAGTCAGGCAAGCTCCAAGTTCCACCGGGCATGGCTGAGCGTCTCGAGGCGAATGGATTCACCGAACTGAGCATCACGTCGGCACACGGTGAACGCGCCGGGATGCTGCCACTCCACCACCGGGATCCGTTCGATCGACTGCTGATCGCCCAAGCACAGATCGAACGCCTCACGATCGTCACCGTGGACGCAGCATTCCGGGACTACGAGGTCGACCTGCTCGACGCCGCCCTCTGAAACAGGTGGAGGGAGCCTGACACCGCGAACGGCTTTCAGCCGAACGTGTCGCGCAACTCTCGCTTGAGCACTTTGCCACTCGCATTTCGCGGGATCTCCGAGATCATGTGCAGACGGGTCGGCAGCTTGAACCGGGCGAGCCGGTCGTTCGCGAACTCCCGCAGACCTTCGAGGGTCAACTCCTCGCCTTCCTTCAGCACGGCCACCGCGGTGACCGCCTCGCCCCAACGTTCGTCAGCGACCCCGATCACGGCGACCTCGACGATCGACGGGTGGTCGTACAGCGCGCTCTCCACCTCAGCCGGGTACACGTTCTCTCCGCCGGAGATGACCATGTCCTTCACTCGGTCGGCGATGAACAGGAAGCCGTCGGCGTCGATGTAACCGACGTCGCCGGTGTGGAACCAGCCGTCGGTGTCGATCGCCTCGGCGGTGGCTTCGGGCCGGTTCCAGTACCCCTTCATCACGTTCGGGCCGGCAACGCACACCTCGCCCTTCACGTCGGGTTCGTCGATGGTGACTCCCTCGTCGTCGACGAGCTTCACCTCGCACAGCAGCGGCGTCGTTCCCGCCGAGCCGATCTTCTCCATCGAGAACTCCGACGTGAGGAACGTGACCATCGGTGACGTCTCGGTCAGCCCGTAGCCCTGGTTGATCGGGATCCCCCGACCGGCATAGGTCTTCAACAGCGGCTCCGGCACGGGCGCACCACCGCAGATCAACATGCGGACCGAGGCGAGGTCCGCATCGGCGAACCCGGGCATCTGACTGATGAACAGGAACATCGCGGGCACGCCGAAGATCGTGGTGACCCCGTACTTCGGAACGTCCTCCAGCGCCAGGTTCGGGTCGAAGTTGCGGTGCAGCACGACCTCTCCACCGCGCAGCATGGTCAGCAGCGTGGTGACGTTGAGACCACCGATGTGGAACAGCGGGGCGAACACCAGCGTCACGTCGGACTCGAGCATGTCGAGCGTGCAGGACGCATTTGCGTTGTTCCACCAGAAGTTGCCGTGGGTGAGCATCGCCCCCTTCGGCAGGCCCGTCGTGCCGGAGGTGTACATGATCACGGCCGTGGCGTCGGCGTCGACCGCCGCTGTGTCCGTGGCCGGATCGGCGGCATCACGCAGGGCGAGCTGGTCGTCCCACCCGTCCGGCGCAGCTTCGACGCCGAGCCAGCGACGCACGCTCAGTTCGCCCCGCACCGAGTCGAGCACAGCGGTGTGTTGGCTGTCGGCGACGAGCGTGTGGCAACCGGCGTCCTCGATGATGAACGCCAACTCGGGTCCGGTGAGGCGGAAGTTGAGCGGCACGAAGATCGCACCGAGGCGGGCGGTGGCAAACATCGTCTCGAGGAACGCCGGGTGGTTCACCCCGAGGTAGCCGACCCGATCGCCCGTGCGGATGCCGCCGGCACGCAGCACCGTCGCCGTGCGGTCGACGCGATCCTGGAATTCCACGTAGGTGATGGTGGAACCTTCGAAGGTGATCGCCCGCCGCTTCGGCGACCGCTTCGCACGTTGGTACATCCAGTTGCCGAGCGAGACGTCAGGTGTCATGAGCGTCGACTGTAGGCGCCGTGGACTCGGGGCGATCAGATCAGCGACTCGCGCCGGGCGTCAGCCGTCAAGGGTCGTACCGGATCAGCCCGCCTCGGCAACGAAGTCGATGAGTTGCTCGACGGCACCGACCAGTTCCGGTGTCAGTTCCGCGAAGGTCTTGACCTGGTTGCGCAGCTTCGGCCAGAAGCCGTCGAGTTGAACGCCCAGGGCACGACACATCCCTTCCTTCCACGTGACGTCCGGGTCGTAGGGGACCTCGGGCCAGGCATCCAGACCGACGACCTTGGGGCGGATGCCCGCCCACACATCGACGAACGGATGGCCGGTGATCAGCACGTTGTCGTCGCGAACGGTCTGCGCGATCCGCGTCTCCTTCGACCCGGGCACCAGATGGTCGAGCAGCACGCCGAGGCGTCGTTGCGGTGAAGGTCCGAAGTCGGCGACGGCCGCAGCGAGGTCGTCGGCCCCGTGGAGCGGTTCGACGACGATGCCGAGTTCGCGTAGGTCGTCGCCCCACACGTGCTCCAGCAGTTCGGCGTCGTGCCTGCCTTCGACCCAGATCCGACTGGCCTTGGCGACCTTCGCTCGGCCATCACCGGCGACGGAACCCGAGGCGGTGATCCGCTGGGTGGCCGTGGCCGACTGTTTCGGGCGCACGAGCGTGACCGGTTTGCCTTCGATCAGGAATCCGCCGTTCTTCCATCCGAAGTGGCGCACGTAGTCGTCGCGATTCTGCAGGGTGACACCCTCCGCGCTCCAGCGCACGACGTCGCCGGTGAAGTGGCTGCCGCGGTCCTCCACGAGCATGCCCATCTCGACGGTCACGTCGGGATAGGTCGGCCCGTTGCGGCGGCGCGCCTCGTGCTGCGCGAAGTCGTCGAGGATGTCGCCGGGGAAACTCATCGCCGTCGATGATGCCACGGGAACCGATCGGGCCCGCGGCACGTCCAACGTGACATGGGGAGCATCACGAGCATCATCACCACGAACAACGGGGACACGTCGGCCGCAGTCGGTCGACCACGGCGTCGTGCACATCGCCGGCGCACAGTGGCGGCACTCGTCGCCGTCGTGGCCATCGCCGTGTCGGCGTGTGGGAGCGACAACGATTCGGCCGATTCGGCGAGTGCGATCCCGGCGACCGAGGACTTCAGCGGGAACGAGGCGATCGCCGGCGGCGACTTCCAGGGCGCCGCCGAGGATGGCGCCGTGGAGGCCGCACCCGAGACAGGTGGTATCGCCTCGCCCGGTCTACCGATCTCGCTCGACGACCGTGACATCATCACGTCCGTCGGTCTGACCATGTCGACGAGCGACGTACGCCAGACCACCGACGACATCCGCCGGGTCACCGCGGCCGCTGGGGGCATCGTCTTCAGCTCCGACGTGTTCCTCGACGACGCGGTGGAGGATGGCTCCGTGCCCGGAGGTGGGCAGATCGTGATCAAGATCGCTCCGGGGGACCTCGACCAGCTCGTCACCGACCTCGACGGCGTCGGCGTCGTGTCCAGGCTGTCGCAGGACGCCGACGACGTCTAGGACCAACTCGTCGACCTCGACATCCGCATCCGCCAGGCGGAGGCGGGTATCGCCCGGATCGAACTGTTGCTGGCCGAGGCCGTCGATCTCGACGATGTGT
>JBBSOH010000260.1:0-5033 GCA_038259945.1 Acidimicrobiales bacterium | reverse complement strand
TCTGTGGTGTCGTCATGCTCGTGTAAAGGCGCCGGAACGAACGGTGCGGGACACGGGCGCGCACGGCCGTCTCGAACGCGACGTGAATGCCGTTGCCTGCACGACCGGGGCTCCCGTGATCGCAAGAGTCGGGCGGCGCTCGGGCGTGGGCTCAGGCGATACCTCTGCCGGATTCGCGGTCGTGTGTGATGGCGAGGCGTCGCGCAAGGTGGGTGTGCCGGGCACGTTGGAGGGGGTCGGATGGTGTCGGTCCGAGTGGTGCGGTTGGTTCGTTCTGGTCGGTGAGGTCGTGCTCGACGCGCCAGTCATGGACGTCGCGGATGAGCGATCCGAGTCGTCCCACGTCGACGGAGACCAGTGCACCGGCATCGGCGAGGGAGTTGATGTGGTCGGTGAGCCACTGGGGTCGACGACCGGTGATCGTGGTGAGGCTCGATGGTCCGTGGTGGTCGGTGAGTTGTCGGTACACGATCTCTGCGACGGTCGTGCGCAACGACAGCGCTGTCTCGTCCCATCGGTCCTGATCGGTGGAGTCGATACGGGACCCGATCACCCCTGGTAGACCGGCCCGATCGTGTCTCACCTTCGGGTGCTCGATAGCGACGAACACGGCGACGTCCGCGACGGTCCTCCGCCACCTGGCAGCGAGGTGCGGGCACGTCGGACGGTTCGGGAGCATCTTGTGGATGCTCGGTGGTGGCTCGTGTTCAGCGACTCGGCGCACGGCAGCCTCGGCGAAGTTGATCGCTTCTGTCAGGCCTGGTCCGTCGTCCCCTCGTCGTCGAGCTGCGATGAGCCCGTCGAGCGATCGGCCATGGGACAATTCTGCGACGTGGGGCGCTGACGGAGCTGTGCCCAATGCCGTTCGGGTGGTCGATCGTGCCAGGCGCGTGCGGAGGATTGCGTCGAGGTCGCTCGTGAGGCGCGGGAGGTGTTGTTCGGTGTCGGTGTCCTCCGGGATGGGGCGGGTTGCGTAGAGCTGGTTGTGGTGGCGGCCGCGTGTGATGTCGACGTACATCTCGCTGCGGCTCGTTGATGCAGTGATTGCCGATGTCGATACGTCGTTCGTCGCTCCCTGCACTGCGTAGGAGGTGACGGCGTATGCGAGGTCGATCCCGCCTGATGATCGGTCGAAGGTCGCTCGATCGCACGTGAGAATTCCGGCAGCGGTGGCGATGTCGATTTCATCACCATCGGGCGCGGTCGGGTGTGTTCGTACTGCAACGACGCGACCGGTCGTGCCGTTGCGCATCCACCCGCCGCGATCGTCGACGGGATGGACCATGCGGTCACCATGACGGGCGACGACGTGGTCACCGACGCAGAGGCGGCGCCCACCTTCGAGCGTCGCGCTCTGGCTCGCGTCAACGACGCCGTCTGTGATGAGGAGTTGTTGGGCGAGGGTGTTGACGATGTGTCGTTCGCGGTTGCGGCCGTGGACCATTGGATGCGGCCGGCCGGCCGTTCGTTCGGTGTACCAGCGGGCGAGCATGGCGGCGTGGGTGTCGTGCTCGCTGTCGGTGAAGACGAGCTGCCCGCTCGCTGTGAGTTCGTCGATCGCCGTGTCGATCTTGCCGTCGCGCACGAGGTCGGCCCGGCGTCGTTCGCCTGCATCGGTGAGGCGGTGGACGGTGACGAGTTGTGGTGTGCGGTCGGTGTAGAGGTCGACGAGTTCGTTGAAGCTTCCACCGGCCGGGACGGAGCTGTGTTGGGCGGGGTCGCCGATCAGGCGGAGTGTCGCTCCGGTGTCGGTTGCGAGGTCGCAGAGTCGCAGGAGGTCGCGGTCGCCGATGGTGGATGCTTCGTCGATGATCAGGATGGTGCGCGCATCGAGGACGCGGATCCCCGTGCGGGATCGTGCGAGGAGCATGGCGACGGTGTCGGATTCGATGCCTGCGTCACGGCCGAGGAGTCGGGCGGCTTCGCCTTTCACGGAGGCGCCGATGACGCGGTAGCCGGCGTCGGTCCATGCTCGTGCGGCGACTTGCATGGTGGTGGTCTTGCCGGTGCCGGCGCGACCGACGGCGCATTGCACACGATCACCGCTGGTCAGCCAACTGCGCACGAGGTCGGCCTGCTCGACACCGATGACGTCGGCCGACCCGATCGCCGCTTCGACGATTGTGAGATTCACGGTTCCGTGGCCTGCGCTGATGCCTGCCCCGACGGCGGACACGATGCGGGTTTCGACGTCGAGGAGTTCGATCGTGGTGAAGGTGGGCTCGTCTTGGCCGTCGCGAACGATCGTGCCGTCACGCCGACGGATCACACCCGGGGTGTCGATGTGTGCGACGAGGTCGGTGGCGCAGAATCGTGCGGTCAACCGCTCGACCTCGCCGGGAGGCACGAGCACCTTCACTCGGTCACCGTTGTCGTTGACGATCGACCAGTCGGCAACCGCTCGCATGACGTCCGCGCGTCCGAACGTGGTCGACCCCGCGCACAATCCGACGTTCGGATCGACGAGGTCCTTGAACAGCCGGTCGTGCAGGTCGTCGGGCAAGACGTCGTGTGCGAACGCACGATCGGGCCGGTCGAAGCACGAACCGATGTCGAGGCCCACACGATCAGCCCTGGTCAGCCACTGTGTGCGCAGGTCGTTCGGGTCGACCGCCCGCTTGGCTGATCGGGTCGACTTCGCGATCGTGTTCTCCTCGTCGTGGGTGACCCGACGTCCGAGACGCGCTTCGAGCGCAGTACGGACCTCGTCCATCTCCGAACGACGTTGCGAGAACTCTCGGATCACCGCCTCGTCGACGCCGGCGATCTCCCACACGCCGTTGTCCCGCCGCCACCAGCCGAGTCCGAGGTCTCGAAGCTCCCAGCGCATCGCTGCCGTCGCAAGTGCTGCTGCGGCCGGCGCGTGTCGGTACAACGCTCGGGCATCGAGAGTCCGAACGCCGCCTTCGTCATCCACGACGGCGTTGGCGACGATGTTGTGGTGATGCGGATGAGGGTCCAGTGACCGGCTCGTGCCGTGCATGTACGACGCAACGATCAAACCCTCCGAGCCCACGGCCTCACCGCGACGGCGTGCCACCGACGCCAACCGGTCGAGGTATCCAACGGCCGTGTCGTTTCCAGTCCGGAGTCCGGCGATCAAGGCCTCCTGAACCGGTCCGCTCGTGAGCATGGCCAACAGCCCGACCGACTTCTCCGCGGTGACCGTGACATCGAAACCCACCCTGGCGATCGCCGGTTTGCGCTGCTCGGCATAGTCGGCGAGGTCCGACCGAACGATGCGATGGTTTCCGGCAGCGTCGCGTCGACTCGGGAGCCGAGCAACACCCCGCTTGGCATCGGCCTTCTCGGCCGTGGCGCACAGTCGTCGCACGTACCGCACGCTGACTCGTAGCAACCTCGCCGCTTCGGGAACCGAGAGTTCATCATCAGCCGAACCTGCGGTTCGTAGCGCCTCGACATCGACGGGGCGAGCAGCCATTGCAAGCAGGCGACTGACCTCGCTGTCTGGGATCAGGGCGCCCTCGACGGCATCGGCAACAGAACGGACCGAGGTGGCGTCTCCAGGATCATCGACTCCCGCCAGGCGACCGGCTTCGACCATTTCCGCGACTTCGTTCCGGGTCACTCCGAGCAGGCGCGCAGTATCGGCCACGGTGTAGAGCGCGCGGCCCTGAGGGTCGAGGCGCGCAGCGGTGCCCACCGCGAGGTGTGTCCGCTGAGACGAACCGCTGGCCGTGACGAGACGCTCGCCGGTCGCCGGATGGCGGCCCTCCAACACGCGTTGGAACGAGTCTCTGTCGACGAGGCCGTCAAGCGACCGGAAGCTGGCGCCTGCGCCCATCCATCGACCCGGGCCTTCGATCGAGTCTGCGTAGTAGGTCGACGCCGAGGACGCGGGAGGCGAGTCGACAAGACCGACCCCCGATCTCTGGTCGGTGCCTTCGAGGTAGTCCACCACAGCACTCGCCACGCTCGACACATTCTGTCCCGAAGCTCCGAGCGGAGTCACCGTCACGCGCACGACGGCACTCCACCCGGCGAGTTCGCTCGGTCTACGATTCCGCGGTGGGAGCGGGCTCCCACGGCTCCGCAGGTTCCCCAGAGGGGAACCTGCAAAGGTGTATGCCCTCCCGCCGCCCGGACACACGACCTGCCCAACCCGACCTCCGGCCACACGCGAACCGGCCGGGCAGACCGCCCCGAGGAGCGACCAGAGCGCGGACGACCCGCCCTCCCGGCACCAGGCCCAGAACGAGGCGGGCCAGAGACGGCCACGCCCGACTGCGACAACAGGCGGTACACGACGTCGACGCGATGCAGCCGATCGAACGTCGTGGCGGCGGCGTTCATCGTGACCGTGAGGTCGGCGGCGCGATCGTCGCGGTCGAGGTCGCCGCCGAAAGGTCGTTGCTCGGCGATCCATCGAAGCCGGTGGGCGGCTGGCGCCGTGGTTGGTTTCAGGTGCTCCCACTGCGACGGGTCGACGTACCGGTCGCCCGCACTCCAACGATCATGACTGGGAGCGACGTGAAGGGCTGGCTGCTTTGCGATCTCATCCATGAACTCGTAAAGGCGTGAGACCAGTTCGAACGGGACGGAGACTGTCCAAGCCAACGGTGCGCCGAACGCGCACCACCCCTCGGCGCGCAGCGGTGGGATCCGGTGCGTGAGCGGCGACTACGGCCTGAAACTTGCCGGAATGTGCAGCGTCGCAGCCCGGCTGACGTGATCGCTCACAGAAGCGAGAAGGGATGATGCCGCTTGCGATGGCGGCGAAGACGTGGTCTCAAGGTGGGGGAGTGATCGCTCACACCCGTGAGCGTGCGGGGCTGTCGAAGGCAAGAGAACGGTCGCCGGGACGAGGGTTCGGGGACTTGTTTCTCACGGCGGCGAAGCCATCGGGAGAACGGAGCAGCCTGAGCGTTATGGAGCACTCCGGAGTGCGAATATTGGTCAAGTGCCGCGGAGTGGTGTGCGAGGCGTCGGTGTCGACGGTCATCTCGTCAGCCTTGAGCTGATTCGTGTTGCTCAGCTCGTCGGTCATTGAACGCGTTTCGGGCTCGGGTGTC
>JBBSOH010000259.1:0-5061 GCA_038259945.1 Acidimicrobiales bacterium | reverse complement strand
CTGAGCAGCAGGATGCGCAGGACGCCTCGGCGAAGGTCGGTGTTGTCCGACGAGCGCCTGGGGTTCGAGTTCGTCTCGGAGCATCCGACATCTGGTTCCACACCCTTCACTGGGTCGCAGCGCGGCCGAACAGGAAATCACGCTGCCCGATGAGTCGACGGACGAACGAAGAGGACACCACTCCGCCGATGGCGGCCCTGCGACCGCCGCCTCTCCCCCACCGCCAGGTCCTGCACCATTCCCATCTCTCACACTTCGACGACGGCGATCGGCACCCGAATCGAGCCTCTCCCGCTCCTGAAGCGGCACACCTGTCGCAGGCCACTCCACTCTCTCCGCCACTCACCACTCGGGCGAACCGAAGTGTGGGACATGGGAGTGAACGCGCCCTCGTGAGCACGGAACCGGCCGCGATCGGGGGTCGACCGGCCCATTCCGCAGCGCGCAACCCGTGGCAGAACAGCCGATGACGTAGCGTTCGGGCATGGCCAAGGCGAACGAGTTCGGCGCACCCGTCGAGATCGACGTCGACCTTCCCGGAGGCGAGCGACGGACCGTGGCGATCACGAATCCGGACAAGGTGATGTTCCCGTCGGTGATCGGCGCGTCGGGAGCGAAGGAGGAACGCACGAAGCTGGACCTCGCTCGGTACTACCTGGCCGTGGGCGAACCGATCATGCTGACGCTGCAGGATCGCGCGGTGCTGTTGGAGCGCTACCCGAACGGGGTGCGCGGAAAGTCGTTCTTCCAGAAGCGGATTCCCGACTCGGCTCCCGACTGGCTCACCACCACCACGGTCGAGACGATCAACGGCACACCGTCACGGGCACTCGTGATCTCCGACCTCGCGCACGTGCTGTGGGCTGCCAACCAGGGTGTGCTCGGCCTGCACGTCTGGCAGTTCCGCGCGTCCGAGCCCGACGATGCCGACGAGATGCGCATCGACCTCGACCCCTCCCCCGGCGTCACCTTCGACATGACCCGCGAAGCGGCCGGCCTCACACGCGACCTCCTCGCCGAACTGGGCATGGTCGGATTCCCCAAGACCACCGGCTCCAAGGGCATCCACGTCTACGTGCGAGTGGAGCCGGGCTGGGATTCGTTCGCCGTCCGCGGGGCAGTGGTGGCGCTCGGCCGCACGCTGTCCGAACGCCACCCGGACCTGATCACCGACAAGTGGTGGAAGGAGGAACGCGGCGAGCGGGTGTTCGTCGACTTCAACCAGAACGCCCCACACAAGAACATGTTCGGTGCCTGGTGCGCTCGCCCTCGCGTCGGTGCTCAAGTGTCGACTCCGTTCCGGTGGGACGAGTTGGAAACGATCGATCCCGAGGCGTGCACGATCGACACCGTGCCGGCGAGACTCGAGGAGTTCGGCGATCCGTGGGAACTGATGGACGACGCTCCGTGCTCGATCACCCCGCTCGTCGAGCGGTTCGCGAGCGACCTCGCGGACGGCGTGCCCGATGCCCCCTGGCCGCCGCAATACCCGAAGATGCCCAACGAGGCGCCGCGCGTTCAGCCCAGCCGGGCGAGAAAGCTCGAACCGGAGACGGACTGATCAGGGGAGGCGACACTCGCCGTCGGCGAGGTCGCCCACGAGTTGCGCCGCGCCCCCGAGCACGACAGCGGCCGCTGCGTCGTCGTAGGCCTCGGGTCCGGCTCGGACGATGTCGTCGAGTGCGTCCATGAACGTGGTGGCTGCAACGCCTCCGTCGGGGAGGAGATCGAGGTCGTCCACACCGGCCGCCACGAGAGAGGCCAGTTGTTCGGCATCGGAATGGGTACTCGTCGAAGCGTCCGCCACGAAGCTCGGTCGCTCGCTCGTGAGCAGGTCGCGGGTGAACGACTCCGCCGTGTCGATCTGCTGAAGGTGCTTCTCGGGCTCGTAGTGGTCGACGTCGTCGAGTACCGTGTGGTAGCAGCCGTTGTTGGCATCGGTGAAGAACACCGACGGGACTCCCGCCTCGACGAGAACAGCATGGTCGCTGCGACCCTGACCGAAGACCAGACTGAACGTCGCATAGTCGAGCGGCGACGCCTCGGTCGCCCGCGCCGCTGCCTCCACGAGCGGCGCGCCACCCGTTTCCGGGCCGACCAACACCGTGTTGTTCGACATCGCAGGCAGCAGTGACGCTCCCTGGATGTCGAAGTTGACATACGCGACCGTCTGCTCGAGCGGGACGACGGGCTCCTCGACGTAGCGACGGGAACCGATCAGGCCGTCCTCCTCACCGTCCCACAGAGCGACGATGATCCCCCGCCGCCCGGAGTCGTCGGCCACCTCGTCGGCATCGTTCTGCAGTCGATCCACGACGGTCATCACCGACGCGACGCCAGCGGCATTGTCGGCGGCACCGTTGCAGATCTCGTCATCCGTCTCGCCACGGGTGTCGCACTCTCCCGGCCCGAGATGGTCGTAGTGAGCTCCGATCATCACGTACTCGTTCGCGAGCTCGCCGGTCCCGGCGATGACTCCGACGATGTTCGTTCCGACGTCGTACTCCTGGAGGAACCCGAGTCCGCCGGAGCCATCGGGGACCGCTGGCGCAGCCACTATCGACAACAGCGACACGAGCAGATCACGCGAAGCTGCCGACCCCTCGGACTCGTTGTTGCGACCGTTCATCTCGTCCGAGGCCAGGAGCGACACCAGGCCCGCCGGGTCGACCATCGGATCGCTCTCCGCGAGCGGTGGTTCTGTCGCCGGCACCCCCGTGGCACGCGGATCGGCGTCGACCGGATCCTCGGCAACGGGCTCGGTGTGCGCCGGTTCGGTCATGGACGATGCGGGGACCGTCGCATCGGCGACGGGCTCGTCCGCAGGTTCCGACGTGCCGGTCTCCTGCGACGTCGACGTCGTTCCCCCGCCCGCTTCGTCCGACCCGGCGCAGGCGCCGACGAGCAGCGCTCCGATCGCGAGCACGGCAACGACCCGTGAGCTCTTCATCCTGGACCCTCCTCCGGGGCCGACAGCGGCCCACCCATGCGTCCAGTGTGTCAAAGCGGCGCGACCGAATCCGCATGCAGTGGGAGCGTTCAGGATCTCGGCTGCGACGATGCGAGACTGTCGCGATGCCAGACATCGTGATGACCGTGATCGGCGACGACCGGCCCGGCCTGGTCGATGCTCTTGCCGGCGCCGTGGCGTCCGCAGGCGGGAGTTGGACCCGCAGCAACATGTCACGCCTCGGTGGCAAGTTCGCAGGCATCGCGGTCGTCTCGATCGATGCCGATCGCGCCGATGCCCTCGACCGACTCCTCGATCCGATCCGCACCTCGGGACTCCTCCAGGTCACCGTCTCGCGACCGACCGACGACGAAGGCCTCGCACCGGACGCAGCCTCCGAGCGGTTCCTGGCACTGCAGTTGGTGGGATCCGATCGGCCAGGAATCATCAGCGAGGTCGCCGGGGTGCTCGCCGCCCACGCCGTGAGCATCGTCGAACTCGAGTCGGCGACGTCGAATGCGCCCATGTCGGGCGAACTGCTCTTCGAGGCCTCGCTCGTCCTGAGCGCACCTCCTTCGCTCGCCTCCGACACCCTCCAGAGCGCACTCGAGGAGATCGCCAACGAACTGATGGTCGACATCGAACTCGACGGGAGCGCAGCGCAGTGACCGCCGACGACGGCCGAGGCCGCCACGACCCGAGCAACGCCGACCCGAACACCAGCGACCCGAGCAACGACGGACGCCACACGGACGGCGACCTCGGCATCGAAGCCCTGACGAAGCTGATCCGTTCGCGGCGCACGTCGATGCTCGTCGATCAGGGTCGCGACGTGCCCGCAGATGCGGTCGAGCGACTGTGCGAACTGGCGTCGTGGGCGCCCAACCACAAGAAGACGTGGCCGTGGCGGTTCGCGCTGTTCACCGGCGAAGCCCGTCGACGGCTGGGCGAGTCGATGGCCGCCGACATGGTGACGGTCGATTTCGGCGACGACGCCAAGCGCGCCAAGACCGCCGGCAAGTACCTCCGTACGCCGGCCACGCTGGTCGTCGGGTGCACACCGCACCCGAACGAGATGCTCCACCAGGAAAATCGCGACGCCGTCGCAGCGGCGATCCAGAACCTGCTCCTCGGCGCAACCGCGATCGGCCTCGCGTCGTTCTGGTCCACCCCGGCACTCGTGTCGCCTCCGACCGTGCTGGACCTGTGCGGATTCGATGCCGACGATCGGATCGTCGGCATCGTCTACCTCGGCTGGGCGGCCGCGACCGTTGCCGTCCCCGAACGACATCCCGTCACCCTCACCCACCTCGACCACTGATCTCCAGGTCGGGGCGTCCATGTTTGGGTCAGACCCGAACATGGACGCCACACTGGTGTCGTGGCAGTCGCGAACGAACCGAGCCAGTCGATCATCACGCTCGACCTCGAAGGCGTGTTGATCCCCGAGGTGTGGATCGCCGTCGCGGAGGCAACGGGCATCGACGGACTGTTGCGCACGACGCGCGACGAGCCCGACTACGACGTGCTGATGCGCTACCGCCTCGACCTGCTCGCCGAGAAGGGTCTGGGGTTGGCCAGGATCCAGGAGGTGGTCTCGACGCTCGCGCCGATGCCGGGTGCCCGCGAGTTCCTCGATGCGCTGCGCGAGCGCACGCAGGTGATCATCCTGTCCGACACCTTCGAACAGTTCGCCACCCCGTTCATGCGTCAACTCGGTTGGCCCACCATCATGTGCCACCGGTTGCTCGTCGACGGGGACGACATCGTCGGCTACGAACTGCGTCAGCAGGACCAGAAGCGCAGGGCGGTCGAAGCCTTCCAGTCGCTGAACTTCAGGATCCTGGCCGCAGGCGACTCCTACAACGACACGACGATGCTCGGTGCGGCCTCGACGGGATTCCTGTTCCGTTCACCCGCCAACGTGATCGCCGAGTTCCCGCAGTTCCGTTCCTTCACCGACTACGACGACCTCCTCGCCGCCTTCACTGATCTGCTCTGACGCGTCCCTCCCGGTGTCGGACACCGAATGGAACGCTCGCCAGACGCGTCGGACACCCTCGTCGATCAGCCACGACAGGCCGATCAGACCGAGTGCGACGATGCCGTCG
>JBBSOH010000258.1:0-5155 GCA_038259945.1 Acidimicrobiales bacterium | reverse complement strand
GGCGGCCCGAACGGCGCGGCGCTCGGCCCGGACGGTGCGATCTACCTGTGCAACAACGGCGGGTGGTTCACTCCGGCCGAGGTGATGGGCCTCACGTTTCCCGGCCACTTCGATGCCGACCGCTACATCGGCGGGCGGATCCAGCGTGTCGACATCGACACCGGCGACGTGACGGATCTGTACACCGAGTGCGGAGGTCGCCCGCTGCGGGCGCCCAACGACATCGTGATGGACGGCCAGGGCGGATTCTGGTTCACGGACCACGGCATCCGAGACGGTGTTGCCCGGACCAGTGACATGTCGTCGATCCTGTACGCGCGAGTCGACGGCTCCGAGATCCGCGAGGTCGTGTTCCCCGTCGATGCGCCGAACGGCATCGGCCTGTCGCCCGACGGGTCGACGCTGTACTGGGCCGAGACCCACACGGGTCGGATCTTCCGCCGCACGGTCTCGGGGGCCGGCGAACTCGCAACGTCACCTCCGCTCGATCCGACGCTCGTCCTGCACGGCCTACCCGGCCACCAGTTGCTCGACTCGCTCGCGGTCGACGGCGAGGGGTGGGTGTGTGTCGCGACTCTGATCAACGGTGGGATCACTGCGGTGTCACCGGACGGTTCCCGTGTCGAGCACCATGCCACGGGCGACGTCCTGACGACGAACATCTGTTTCGGTGGTGACGATCTGCATACGGCGTACATCACACTGTCGAGCACCGGCCGACTGGTGTCGACCCGATGGCCCCGAGCTGGACTGCGCCTTGCACACCAGTGAACCGACGCGCGACGGACCGGTTCGGCGCTCCCCGGAGCGGTAGCGTGTTCGCGTGCAGCGCTTCTATGTCGAGACGCTCGGCTGTCCCAAGAACGACGTCGACTCCGACAAACTCATCGGAGCGCTCGTCGCCGACGGAATGACGGCGACCGAGAACGCCGCCGACGCCGACCTCGTCGTGGTCAACACGTGTGCGTTCATCGACACCGCACGCAAGGAGTCGGTCGACACGATCCTTGCGCTCGACGAGCAGCGGCGTGAGGGCAGCCGACTCGTGGTCACGGGCTGCATGGCCGAGCGTTACGGCGACGAGCTCGCCGAAGCACTGCCTGAGGTGGACCAGGTGGCCGGATTCGGCCAGGCGTTCAATCTCGTGCCGGCCGAGCGAGATGGAACCGAGGTTCCGGCCGGCGCTGCGGCGGGTCGCAAGCTGATCCCGGTGTCGAGCGTGCCGCTGCCGGCGTTCGACCTGCTCAACCTTCCCCGCCCGAAGTCTGCGGCGCCGTGGGCGTACGTGAAGATCGCCGAAGGGTGCGACCGCTCGTGCGGGTTCTGCGCCATTCCCAGCTTCCGCGGACCGCAGCGCAGCCGCGATGTGTCCTCCATCGTCGACGAGGTCCGCCAGACCGAAGCACGCGAGATCGTGCTCGTGGCGCAGGACCTGGCGTCCTACGGCAAGGACCGACCCGACGAGTTGGGGGCGGGCTCGATCGTGCCGCTGATCGACGCGGTGGCCGCCGAGGCCGACCGTGTCCGGCTGTTGTACCTCTACCCGAGCGACCTCACCGACGCACTCATCGACTCGATCCTGCGCACCGGTGTGCCCTACTTCGACCTGTCCCTGCAGCACGTGTCCAAGCGGCTGCTGCGTCGGATGCGCCGGTGGGGAGACGGACAACGCTTCCTCGATCGGATCTCCGACATCCGTGAGCGGGAACCGAACGCTGCGTTCCGCAGCAACTTCATCGTCGGCTACCCCGGCGAGACCGAGGAAGACCACGACCAACTCCTGGACTTCGTCGAACGGGCTCAACTCGACTGGTGCGGGTTCTTCTCGTACTCCGACGAGGAAGGCACCTACGCGGCCGGCCTCGACGGTCACGTCGACGCCGACCTGATGAACCGTCGCCTCGTGGAACTTCGTGAGATGCAGGACGACATCACCGCGTCGCGACGTGACGCGATGATCGGGACCACTCTGGAGGTGTTGGTCGACGCTCCTGGCGTGGGCCGCAGCCACCTCGAAGCGCCCGAGATCGACGGCGTGATCCACCTGCCACGCAACCTGGTACAGGGTGACCTGGTGCGCGTCGACATCGTCGATGCACTCGGTCCCGACCTCGTGGCAGCGGGCGTCGACCTCGCCGATCTGGACGGCGACGACCTCGAGGAGATGCAGACCGACCTCGACGACACCGGTGCGTGGGTGGGCTGATGGTCGAGTCGTTGAACAGTTGGGCCAACGCGATCACGACGACACGGATCCTGCTCGCCCCTCTGGTCTTTCTCGCCATCCCCGAGGACGGCACCGGATCGTGGTGGTCGTTCTTCCTCTGGTTCGTGCTGTGCTCGAGCGACGGGATCGACGGCTACATCGCACGACGCCGAGGGCCCACGGCGGTCGGAGCGTTCCTCGACCCGCTGGCCGACAAGGTGCTCGTGCTCGGCGCGATGTTCACGCTCGTTGCCCACGGCATCTACTGGGTGGTTCCGGTGGCGATCATCGCCGTGCGCGAGTTGGCGATCAGTGGATATCGGATCGTCAAGAGTGGCCGGGGCGTCAGTGTCCCGGCCAGCAAGCTCGGCAAGTACAAGACCGTCGTCCAGCAGTTCTCCGTGGCCTTCGCCCTCTTCCCGCTCACTGCGCTCGACGCCACGTGGACGTGGACGTCGCTGCTGTGGATCGCAGTCGTGCTCACGTTGGTGAGCGGTGCCCAATACCTGTGGTACTCACAGCGCCCGGTCAATGTCGCGGCAGCGGCTTCGGCGAGGTCCGTCGCATGAACGTCGCCGTTCTGGCGGTCGGTACCGAACTGCTGCTCGGTCAGATCATCGACTCGAACTCGGCGTGGATGGGCGAGGAGCTCGCTGCCAGCGGGATCGATTCGCTCGTCCAGGTCAAGGTCGGCGACAACGTCGAGCGCATCGAGGTGCAGCTGCGTCGCCTGTTGGGCGACGCCGACGCGGTCATCATGTGCGGCGGGCTCGGCCCGACCCACGACGACCTGACCCGAGACGCGATCGCGGCCGTGATGGGCGCCGAACTCGTGCTCGACGATGCGGTCGCTGACGTGATCCGTGAGATGTTCGCATCGCGCAGCCGCACGATGTCGGCGAACAACCTGCGTCAGGCGATGGTGCCGACGGGAGCGTCGATCATCGCCCAGACCCGCGGCACGGCACCGGGCCTGATCTGCCCGGTCCGCATCGGCGGCGTCGACAAGGTGGTGTACGCGGTGCCCGGGGTTCCCCACGAGATGCGCGAGATGATGCACCGGGCGATCATCCCCGACCTGCTCGCTCGCAGCGGCACCACCGATGTCATCGTGAGCCGGGTGCTGCGGACATGGGGCGAGTCCGAGAGCGGCCTGAACGAGCGGCTCGACGCGATCATCGAGGAACTCGATGGGCCCGACACACCGACACTCGCCTTCCTGGCGTCCGGCTGGGAAGGGCTCAAGGTGCGCCTCACGGCCAAGGCAGTTGATGACGCGACGTGCGTCGACCTGCTCGACCACTGGGAGGCCCGTGTGCGCACCGAACTCGGGGACCTCGTGTTCGGGGTGGACGGCGACACGATGGAGTCCGTCGTGCTCGACCTGTGTCGACGGCGGGGTCTCACCCTCGGAACGGCCGAGTCCGTCACGGGCGGCCTCGTCGGCGCGCGACTCACCGGGATCGCCGGTTCGAGTGACGTGTTCGTGGGGTCGATCGTGAGTTACGCGACACGGATCAAGCAGGATCTGCTCGGCGTCTCCGACGGACCGGTCGTGTCGGAATCGGCAGCACGCGAGATGGCACACGGCGTGCGCGAGGCGTTGGGTGTGGACGTGGCGCTGTCGCTCACCGGTGTGGCCGGGCCTGCCGAGCAGGACGGCCAACCCGCCGGAACCCTGTGGGTCGCGATGGTGGGGCCGGACTTCGACGACGTGCGTCACGTGCGACTCCCCGGCCAGCGCGAGCTGATGCGGCAGTTCGCCGTGATCACGGCGCTCGGCATGCTGCGCAGCCACCTGGCCTGAAGGTCGAGCTGACGTCGAGACGAGCACTGTGGTGACTATCGTCCCTGCTCAGAGATGATCTGCCATGTCTGACCCGAACACTCCGCCCGATCCGGCCCGCACCTCGGCTGCGCCCGAACGTGGTGCCAACTGGAACGATCCGGCACGGCGGCCGCCGCCCGGCTTCGAGTTGCACCTTCGCCAGCGCAACGCTCTCATCGGCCTGGGTGTCGCATCGGCGATCGTGCTGCTCATCGGCAGCGTGGCGTTCCTCGCGTCCCGCTCGGGTGGGACCGGCGCCGTCGCCGAGGTGTCGGCCCCCGAGGTGACGACCGCAGGCTCCACTGCCGAGAGCACCACCACGTCCTCCACGACGACGTCCGCACCGACCACGCTTCCAGCGCCGGTCGGAGCGCTGGCCGATGCCGGCCCCGATCTCGACGTCGACGCCGGATCGGTCGTCACACTCCAGGCGATTGCGGTGACCGAGGGCGCCGGCAACGACGACGTCACGTGGCGCCAGATCAGCGGACCCGACGTGACGGCGGGGATGGGGGCCCTCGGGGGTCGCGCCGTGTCGTTCGGCGCTCCCGACGACATCGTGACGTTGCAGTTCGAGCTCGTCGTGGCGAGCGGAGACCGCGCCGCCACGGCGCCAGAGGCCGTCGATGCGCTGACGGTGCGAGTGTTCGAACAGGCCGACGCTGCCGTCTTCGTCGATGCCGAGCGCGGTGACGACGCCGGCGCCGGCTCGATGGAGTCGCCCCTGAGATCCCTGGCCGCGGCAGCAGCGACGGCGTCGGACGGCGCCGACCTGTACGTCCGGAGCGCGGGCACGTACATCGAGACCGACCCGATCCTGCTCGGACCCGGCACGAGCCTGTACGGCGGTTTCGGCGAGAACTGGAACCGTGACCGTGCGGCGCGCGCCCGGATCGATGCTGCGTCGGTTGGCATCATCGTCGAGGGTGACGGCGACCGACGGGTCTCGGCGATCGACCTGACCGCCGGGTCGGCGGAGCCGGGACTCCGGTCGATCGGCGTGCGTGTGGCAGACGCCGAGACGGTGATCGTGGAGGACAGCCGCATCGTGTCGGGCGACGCAGGCAACGGGACGAGCAACGACGATGAACTCGAGATCGGCGTCGCCGGAGCGAGCGTCG
>JBBSOH010000257.1:0-5193 GCA_038259945.1 Acidimicrobiales bacterium | reverse complement strand
GGTCGGTCTCGACCCACGTGCTGCATCACAGCCCGATCCCCGTCGCAGTGATCCCGATGCGGTGAGTTCCGGCGACGACCGATCGGGACCTTTGCCCCTGCCGGTGGCGGTCGCACTGTGCTCGGATCGAGGAATGGAATCCTCAGAGAACGACACCGAGATCCTCAGCGAAGCGGTGTGCTGGGAGCGCCTCCGTCGAACGTCGATCGGCCGTCTCGGAGTCCACCACGAAGGTCAACCGGCGATCTATCCCATCAACTACCTGGTCGACGGATCGTCGGTCGTGTTCCGTACACGCGCCGACAGCAAGATCTACGAGGCGCCGCGCCTCGAACGTGTCGCATTCGAGATCGACGGTTTCGACCCGAGCCACGGCGATGCCTGGAGCGTCCTCGTCAAGGGCTTCGGCCGCTTCGTCGACAGCGTCCCGGAGATCGAGCACGCCGACACGCTCGCGCTCTACCCGTGGGTGGACGTCGAACGGTCGGCGTGGGTCCGCATCATCCCGGTCGAGGTGACCGGTCGCCGCTTCCACGTCGTCGGCGGCACGATCACCGACGGGTCGGTCGGCTGGACGGATCGTGTCGGCGACGTCGAGCGAACCATCGGGTGACCGATCGGCACCGTCGTTGCCGACGCTTGATCGCTCGACCAGAATCACCGGCATGGCCCACGTTGCTCTGTTCTCTGCCAAGCCATACGACCGTCGCGGATTCGACCAGGCGGGCGCTGCGCACGGTGCGACGCTCGACGTCGAGTACCTCGACACGCGCCTGACCGAACAGACCGTTCCGCTCGCCAGTGGATCGGAGGCGGTGTGCGCCTTCGTCAACGACGATCTGTCCGCACCCGTGCTCACCGCGCTGGCAGAGAACGGGACACGCCTCGTCGCGATGCGGTGTGCGGGCTACAACAACGTCGACATGGACGCAGCAGCTCACCTGGGCATCACGGTCGTGCACGTCCCGTCGTACTCGCCCAACGCCGTGGCCGAACACACACTGGCACTGATCCTCGGGCTGAACCGGCAGATCCACCGGGCTCACAACCGCGTGCGCGACGGGAACTTCGCCCTCGACGGACTCGTCGGCTTCGACATGGCCGGCAAGACCGTCGCCGTCGTCGGAACGGGCAGGATCGGCGCGATCGTGGCGCGACTGCTCTGGCACCTGCGTTGTGACGTGCTCGCGGTCGATCCGTTCGAGGACGAACATCTCCTGGAGCTCGGCGTCACCTACGTCTCACAGCACGAAGCGCTCTCCGAGGCCCACATCGTCACGCTCAACTGCCCACTCGTCGAACAGACCCACCACCTGATCGACGCGGAGGCTCTCTCGACGATGAAGCCGGGGGCGATGCTCGTGAACACGGGCCGCGGAGCCTTGATCGACACCAGCGCCGTGCTTGTTGCGCTCAAGTCGGGCCACCTCGGGTCACTCGCGCTCGACGTCTACGAGGAGGAGAGTGATCTGTTCTTCGAGGATCGCAGCGACGAGATCATCGACGACGACGTCTTCGCCCGGCTGTTGACGTTCCCCAACGTTCTGATCACAGCCCATCAGGGCTTCCTGACGCGAGAGGCTCTGGCGGCGATCGCGGAGACGACGCTGGACAACGTGAGGACCGTCCTCGCCGGTGAGCGGTGCGAGAACGTCGTGGCCGTCGTCGCCTGAACCGTCGACGGTTCATCCGATCCGAGTCCGGTACGCGTCGACGATCGGTTCGATCTCGACCGGTGCGGCGCCGTGCAGGATCACGCCGTCGGCCCCCAGGGCGAACTGCTCGGCGACCTTGGCGGCGCACTGCTCCGCCGACCCGGTGGCCGCCGGGGCCAGCCACTCGTCGGGGATCAGCGTGGCGACGTGTTCGAGTTCCTCGGTCGAGGCCTTGTCGTCGAGCGCACCGCGGAACTCGGCGACCATCGGGTCGGCCCGGAACCGTTCGAGCACGGCAGGGTCCCAGCCGTTGGTCGACACCATCAGGTCGCCATACGCCTGGAGGTACGTGGCGAGGCGCCCGACGGTCTTCTTCAACCGCACCGGCTCGGGGAGGTGGTCGCCGATCGTGGCGTAGCAGGACCACACGCTGACCGATGCAGGGTCGCGTCCCGCCCGCTCGGCGGACTCCTTCACGGTGCGCACACAGCGCTGGAGGGTCTCGTCGGTGAAGAACGTGTGAAGGACGACCTGGTCGAAGGCGCGCCCCGCGAGTTCCAGGGTGTTGGGGCCGAACGCGGTGATCCCGAGTGGGATGTCCTCGTCGAACTCGCTGTCGAGGCGCAGGAACGGGAACCGACCGGCAGGCCCGTCGTGGTCCAGGATGGTCTCGCCGTGCCACAGCCGCCTCATCAACCCGGCGAAGTCCTCGAGCTGCGCAGTGGTGACCGCCGGCAGTCCGAGCGCCTTCACGAGTGGTGCGATCCCACGACCCAGACCGAGCGTGAATCGACCACCCGTCAGGCGGTGCATCGTGGTCGCGTACGACGCGGTGACGATCGGGTGGCGGGTGTTGTGGTTGGTGGCTGCGGTGGCGATGTTGATCGTCGACGACACCGCCCCGACCGCACCCGAGATCGTCGCCGCCTCCTTGATGTTGAACCGCTCGGAGATGAACGTCCAGCCCAGTTCGAGACGCTCGGCGTCGTGCACCTCGGCGATGAGATCACGGGGCGACCTGGGCGCGCCCGCCAGGGTGTAGAACCCGAGACGGTCGAGGCCGGTCACGCCGCGACCCTCCGTTGCGATGCGTCCATGGCACGTCACCGTACTTCGCGGGTGCCGATCGCCGAGAGGTCGGCTGGGAACCTCCCCGACCCGGTCACGTACTGTGCGGACATGGGAACACATGCCGCCGAGGTGACCGCTGCGACCGATTCCACGATCGATGATGCGGTCACGCACCACCGATCGTGCCCGCTGTGCGAGGCATGCTGCGGCCTCGAGATCACCACGAAGGGTGACCAGGTCGTGCGCATCCGTGGTGACATGAACGACCCGTACTCGAAGGGCTTCATCTGCCCGAAGGGGTCGACGCTCAAGCAGTTGCACGAGGATCCCGACCGGCTCACCTCGCCGCGCATCCGCACCGACGACGGGTGGAAGGAGGCCACGTGGGACGAAGCGTTCGCCGAGATCCAACGTCGACTCACCCCGATCGTCGAGGCGCACGGACGCCAGGCGCTCGGCACGGTGCTCGGCAACCCGAACACGCACAACCTCGGCGGCCAGCTCTACGTCCGTCCGGTGATGACCGCAGTGGGCAGCACCAATGCCTTCTCGGCGTCGACCGTGGACCAGATGCCCAAGCACGTCAGCGCCGGCCTGATGTGGGGCCGACCCGACATGTTCCCGCTGCCCGACCTCGACCGCACCGACTACCTGTTGATGCTCGGCGCGAACCCGTACGCGTCGAACGGCAGCCTGCTCACGGCGCCCGACATGCCGGGCCGCCTCGAAGCGATCCGCGAACGCGGCACGTTCGTGGTCGTCGACCCGCGCCGCACCAAGACCGCCGAGAACGCGACCGAGCACCTCACGATCGTGCCGGGCACCGACGCGTTCTGGCTGATGGCGTTGATCGACACGCTGTTCGCCGAGGGCCTGGTCGACATCGGCCGGCTGGAACCGCACGTGAGCGGGGTGGACGAAGTCCGGGACATGGTCGCTCCGTACACCGCCGAGGCGGTCGCCGAACGCTGCGGGATCCCGGCCGACACCACGCGACGGATCGCTCGCGAACTCGCGGCCGCCCCGACGGCGATCGTCTACGGCCGAATGGGAGCCCACACCGTCGAGTTCGGAACGATCGCCAGTTGGGCGACCGACGTGCTCAACGTGCTGACCGGCAACCTCGACGAACCGGGAGGTGTGATGTTCAACTGCGCACCCACCCAGAACATGGCTCCGTCGGCACCCGGTGGCCGGGGCTTCACACTCGGACGCTGGTCGGGTCGGGCGTCGGGTCGCCCCGAGGTGAAGGGCGAACTCCCTGCGGCCACCCTGGCCGAGGAGATCACCGCACCGGGTGATGGCATCAAGGCGCTCTTCGTGCTGGCGTGCAACCCCGTGCGCTCGTTCCCGAACAGCGAACGCATCGACGAGGCATTGCAACAGCTCGACCTCCTGGTCGTGGTCGACCCGTACGTCACGGCCACGGCTCGCCACGCGCACGTGATCCTTCCGCCGACGTCCGCGCTCGAACGCAGCCACTACGACTTCGCCTTCGAGGCGAACATGATCCGCTCGTTCGCGAAGTACTCGCCTGCGGTGTTCGAGACCGATTCGCCCAGCGAGGAGCAGATCCTGAGCCGCCTCTCACTGGTGATCCAGGGCAAGCCGGTCGACACCGATCCGGTGATCGTCCACGACCAGATGATGGAACAACTCGTCGATGCCGAACTCGGGCGTGCATCGTCACGCATCCACGGACGGGACAGGGCCGAGATCCTGGAGGCTCTCGCCCCGTGGGAGTGGTCCGAGCAGATCATCGACTTCCGCCTCCGCGTCGGACAGCACGGCGACGCATTCGGCGCCGACCCCGACGGGCTCACGTTGCGCAAGCTGATCGACGAGCATCCGAGCGGCGCCGACTTCGGGCCGCTGGTGCCCCGCTTCCCCGACGCGATCAAGACGGTGTCGGGAACGGTCGAACTCGCTCCGCCACCGATCGTCGACGACATGGCGCGGTTCGGCGCGCGTTTCGCCGAACTCGGCGAGCAGAGTCACCAGATGGGCGAGCAACTCGTGTTGATCGGACGTCGCCACCTCAAGACCGTCAACTCCTGGATGCACAACCTGAACGTCCTGATCAAGGGAAAGACCGATTGCACACTCCAGGTCCATCCCGATGACGCCGCCAGGCTCGGGCTGGTCGACGGCGGCTCCGCGAACGTTCGATCGCGGGTGGGGGCCGTGGTCGCTCCGGTCGAGGTGACCGACGAGGTGATGCCCGGCGTCGTGTGCCTCCCGCACGGCTGGGGCTACGACGAGCCGGGCATCGAGATGCACACGGCCAAGACCAAGCCCGGCGTGAACTCGAACGCGCTGACCGACGACGCGGCACTCGACGACCTGTCGGGCAACTGCGCCCTCAACGGCATCCCCGTCGACGTGACCGCCGCCTGACAGGGGCGAGCCATGACGATGCAGTACGCCGTCACGCCGATCGGCCACGTGCGGTCACCGCGGGTCGAAG
>JBBSOH010000256.1:0-5212 GCA_038259945.1 Acidimicrobiales bacterium | reverse complement strand
CGATCGTCGTGCTGGTCGTGTCGCTGCTCGGCTCCAAGGTCGTCCTCGACCTGATCGTCGACTTCGAATGGCCGGTCGTGGTGTACGTGGCGTTGCTCGGGGTGCTCGGCTACGGCCCCTCGGTGGCGTGGTGGTGGTTCGCCATGAAGCGATGGGGGAGCGGGAACCGTCGCAAGGACGTCGGCTTCACACCTCGCTGGTCGGATCTGGGCTGGGGTCCGCTGATCTGGATCGCCACCATCGCGGTCCAAGTGGCGATCGCCACGATCGTGCTCGCTCTCGACGTCCCGCTGGCGAGCAACACCGACGACGTCGGTGAGCTGGCGACCGACCGCACGTACGCGGTGGCGATCGTGATCACGGCCGTGGTCGCGGCGCCGCTGGTCGAGGAACTCGTGTTCCGCGGCATCGTGATGCGCAGCCTGCTCTCGGTGACCGCCGCTCCCGTCGCCGTGGTCGGCCAGGGCGTGCTGTTCGGTGTGGCGCACGTGGACCCGGTCCGCGGTGTCGGCAACATCGGCCTGGCGGTGGTGCTGTCCGCCGTGGGGGTCTCGTTCGGAGTCGCGGCCTACCTTCTCCGGCGGATCGGCCCGACGGTGGTCGCCCACGCGATCTTCAACGGGATCGTGATGATCATCCTGCTGTCGGGCATCCGTGATCGGCTACTGGAAAACGATCCCGACCCCTTCGACCTCGACACCGCACCCGTCGAATCAGTCCTCGAACAGGTCGCGGTTGTCGATCAGGCGCACGTCGCCGAACCACACCGCGGTGGCGATCCTGACCCTTCCAGATGATCGCGCGTCGAATCGTCTGACCTCGGTGAGATCGTCGGCGTCGAACACCGTCGTGTACTCCCACTGCGCCGACGGCTCGGCGGCGATGACCGTCGTCGCTGCGTCGACCGCATCGGCCGGGCTCCCTGCTCGAGCTGCGGCGACCGCGGCGTCGAGCGACCTCGGGACGACGACAGCGGCATCGCGCTGCGCAGTCGTGAGACGGACGTTGCGACTGGACTGCGCGAGTCCGTCGGCGTCGCGGACGATCGGGTGGCCGACGATCTCGATGCCCGTGTCGAGGTCGGCCGCCATCCGGGCGATGATCCTGAGCTGCTGATAGTCCTTCTGGCCGAAGATGCCCACATCGGGTCGCACCGCGCCGAACAACTTGCTCACCACCGTCGTCACGCCTTCGAAGTGACCTGGTCGCCCCGGTCCTTCCATCAGGTCGGCGAGAGCACCCGGCACGACGCGCGTCTGGAATCCGTGCGGGTACATCGCAGCGGCGGTCGGCGCATAGACGGCGGCAACGCCCGCTGCCGAACATGCAGCCACGTCGTCGTCGATCGGGCGCGGGTAGGCGTCGAAGTCGGTGTCCTCGTTGAACTGCAACGGGTTGACGAAGATCGACACCACGACGTCGTCGCACCGCCGTGACGCGTCCGCGACCAAACGGAGGTGGCCGTCGTGGAGCGCTCCCATGGTGGGCACGAACCCGATCGTGCGACCTGCGCTCCTGCGCGACGCCGACCATGCACGCATCTCGTCGGGCGTCGTGATCGTGATCATCGATCGGAGCGTAACGATCGGTGCGGGGCCGTCCGAAGAGGCCGTTTCCCACGCGGAGACGTCGCGTGTAATCTGGCACGACTGTGACGACGCTGGGGGAACTGTTTGCGCCGTTGCGCCAACGCGAGTGCCTGATGCTGTTCTGTGCGCACGTGGCATCCGGGCTCGGAGACTGGGCGGGGCGACTGGCTCTGAGCGTCGTGGTCTACGAGCGTTCGAACTCTGCGTTGTGGGCGGCATCGGTCACCGCGGTCTCTCTCCTGCCGTGGATCGGCCCCGGCCAGGTGATCGCCACCTTCGCTGATCGTCTCGGACGAGTCACCATGATGGTCGCCTGCGACGTCGCTCGGGCCGTGCTGTACCTCGTGCTGCTGATCACCATGCCGTTGCCCGTCGTGCTGTGCGTCGCGTTCCTCGCCGGTCTGCTCGCACCCCCGTTCGCTGCGGCGCGTTCGGCTGCGATGGTCGACGTGATCGCGCCCGACATGTACGGCAAAGCGTTGAAGCTGTGGGGAGCGACGTTCCAGTTCGAGGCGATCGTCGGCTTCGCTCTCGGAGGCGTGGTGGTCGCCACCGCCGGAGTCGACACGGCCATCGCACTGAACGCAGCGACGTTCCTGATCTCGGCGGTGCTCCTCGTGCCGCTGTGGAAGTCGAAGGCGTCGGAGGTCCACGGGGTGCCGCAGGCCGGGCTGGCAGGACTGCGATCAGGGGTGAGGGTGTGGCGTTCGGACCCGCACCTGCAGCGTGCACTGGTGCTCTTCGTCGGCCTCGGTGCGTTCTCGGTGGTGCCCGAGGCGCTCGCCGTGGCATTCGTCGCCGAGACCGACCTCCCCGATGTGTTCGTCGGCCTGCTCATCGCCGGTGGCGCCGCCTGGTCACTGGTGGTGATGGCCCGGCTCCCGGACCTGGACAGCGATGACGAACTGCTGCTCACGGCCGGTCGTCGCACCGGCAGGTACGGGTCGGCCGCGGCGATCCTGTTCGTGGTCGTCGCCGCCGCAACCGGCGCGATCGGGTGGTTCGGGGCCGACGAGGCCGGGACGGCGCTGATCGCCGTCATCGCTCTGGTGTCATATGCGGTCGCGGGTGGCCTTGACTCAGACGGTGTGCCCACCAACCAGGTGGTCGGACGTCGTCTGCCGGTGGAAGGTCGTACCGCTGCGATGTCGGTCGGAATGGGTGCTGCGTACAGCGGGCAGGCGGTCCTGATCCTCGTCGTCGGCGCGATCGCCACGGTCGTGCCCGTGGCCGTGGTGCTGGCCGGATCGATGGGCGTCGCTGCGGCGCTGTCCCTGTGGCTCACACGCGGAGCGCCGGCTTCAGTCGGTGCCTTCAGCCCGGAGACCTGATCTGGCGACCAGGTCGCCCCATGCCGGGTCATGGCCGATCGTCTGAGCCGCCAGGATCGCATGCGTACATGCAGCGGCGAAGGTGTCGGCGCCGGCTCGCAGCAGCGCGTTCAGTGCAGCGACACGGGTGGCCGGTTCGTCGGGGAGAACGATGTCACCGGTGGCGAGGGAGAAGATCGTGTCGCCGTCGGTCATCCCGTGAGCGGGCCGGATCGCACGTGCCAGGCCGTCGTGGGCGACCGAGGCGAACCTCGATGCCTCCGACTTGTCCAGACGCGCGGAGGTGGCGACCACACCGATGGTCGTGTTGAGGCTCGGACCCGGCTGCTTCATCGCCTCGACGACGGCTCTTCGCCGAGCGGCCGACGGTCGCTTCACCCCGAGTCCCGACGGTTCCCACGGCAGCGCCGTTGCAGGGTCGATCGCGGACCCGACCGAGTTGACCACGGCGACAGCCCCGACCACCACGTCGCCGGCGCCGACCGTCACCGACGCGCTCGCCGTCCCGACACCGCCCTGGAGTCCGCCCGCCCGAGCGCCGGTGCCCGCGCCGACCGACCCCCAGACCGGCGTACGACGACCGGCCAGCGCCGTCCGGGCGGCCCGAGCCCCGAACGACGCGTCCGGGCGGTTCGCGAAGTTCCCACCTCTGCCGAGATCGAAGATCACCGCGGCGGGCACGACCGGCACGACGCCGTCGCCGATGGGAAACCCGAGGCCTGCGGACTCGAGGATCTCCATCACGCCGACCGCCGCAGCGAGCCCGAAGGCGCTGCCTCCGGTGAGGGTGACAGCGTGGATCGCGCGAACCAGGTTCTCGGGTCGAAGGGCGTCGGTCTCGCGAGTTCCGGGGCCTCCGCCGCGTACGTCCACGCCCGGGGTGGCACCCGCTCTGACCGTGATGACGGTCGTGCCGGTCTGCCAGCCCCGGCCCGTCCGTTGGTGGTGTCCCACTCCCACCCCGGGCACGTCGAGGATCGATCCGAACGGAGTGCTCGAGTCGATCGTCGGACCGGAGGTGGACATCGTCAATCCCAGAGGGTGCGGATGTCGGCTTCGGGATCGTCGACCACATCGGGGAACGGACCGATGCGTTGCGTCGCCCGACGTTCGAGGTCGAACGCGGGCCACCCGGGGTCGCCGTTGCGGGCGAACGCGAGCAGGGCCGAGGAGAACTGGTCGGCCACGGCCTGGCGGTCCTCACCCAGCCCCGTGAACATCTCGACGCCTTGCGCATCGAGCGTGTCGAACGCGTAGGGCAGGTCGAGCCCGTGGCAGCATCCGAGCATTCCGCCCCAGGCGGTGGACGGCTGGTCGAACGTGTACATCCACGTCGTCGTGTCCGCCTGTGAACGAGCCTCGGCGAGACGCTGTGCCGGGCGACGGAAGGTCTCGTCGGTCTGCATCGCCGACACGAGAGCGCTGGCGTCGGTGCCCGGTCGGAGTTCGCGGTACGTGTCGATCGCCTCGGCCGACCGCGGCCCGAAGCGTGCAGCGAACTCGCGCTCCACCTCCGAGTCACCCCACCCGGATCGCTTCTGGTCGAACGCCGTGAAGAGCAGCATTTCGTCGCGGTTGGCGCCGACGACGACCGGGCGCGGGTCGCCTGCAGCGGCGTCGAGGATCGGCGTGGGGAACACCGGGGCGGACCCGGCGGGGGAGAATGCCCGCATCGCAGCATCCAGGGGCATCCGTTGCTGGGCAGCGAGCAGGTCGTCGACCGACAGCGTCGCCACGTCGGATGTGTCGCTCCCCGCACCGACGGCGTCGAGGAACACCTGCTCGAACCGGTCTGCGGTGTCGGCGTCGCGGAGTTGCAGGAGCGACGGGCTCATCGCCCAGACCCGGTGGAACAGGTCGTTCGCTTCGGGCGCCGCCAGCAGCGACACGACCGCCGAACCGCCGGCCGACTCACCGAAGATCGTGACGTTCTGCGGGTCACCGCCGAAGTCGGCGATGTGGCGCTGCACCCATCGCAGCGCCGAGATCTGGTCGAGTGTGCCGAGGTTGCGATCACCGAGGAAGCCGAGCGCCCCGAGGCGGTAGTTGATCGTGACCACCACGACATCGCCGCCCACGGCGAGGGAGGAACCGTCGTACCACGGCATCGATGCCGTGCCCGTGACGTAGGCCCCGCCGTGAACGAACATCAGGACGGGTCGCGCTGCGGCATCGGCGGCCGGTGTGAACACGTTCAGGAAGAGGCAGTCTTCGCTGCCCACGCGAAGGCCCAGCGCGTTCTGCGCGCACGCGCTTCCTTTGCGTCTCGCGTCGCGCGGCTCGGTCCACGGG
>JBBSOH010000255.1:0-5220 GCA_038259945.1 Acidimicrobiales bacterium | reverse complement strand
GCCTTCCCGCCGACACCGACATGATCTTCGTGGTCGAACTGGCCGGCAAGTACTGATGTCGAGGTTGGGGTCAGACCCCAACCTCGACAGACCCCGACCTCGTCTTCACACGATTCCGCGGAGGTCGAGTCCGAGGTCGAGGACGCGAGCCGAGTGCGTGAGTTCGCCCACGGCGATCAGGTCGACGCCCGTCTCGGCGACCGCTCGCGCCGTTGCGAGCGTCAGGCCGCCACTCGCTTCGAGTCGCACCGACGAGTTCATCTCGTTGCGGATCCGCACGGCCTGACGCATCAGGTCGGGTGAGAAGTTGTCGATCAGTACCTCGTCGGCTCCTGCCGTGATCGCCTCACGGAGCCCGTCGAGCGTGTCGACCTCGATCTCGACCGGGATCGTCGCTTCGAGTTCGCGCACCCGCTCGTAGGCGGCCGTCACCCCACCGGCGGCCGCAACGTGGTTGTCCTTCACCAACGCCATGTCGGACAGGCCCATCCGGTGATTGGCACCCCCGCCGCAGCGCACCGCGTACTTCTGGAGCGCGCGCATCCCGGGCATCGTCTTGCGGGTGTCGCGCACGGTTGCCGCGGTGCCGTCGAGAGCGTCGGCCCAGCGTCGGGTGAGGCTGGCCACCCCCGAGAGGTGGCAGAGCAGGTTGAGTGCGGTCCGCTCGGCGGTCAGCAGCAACCGCGTCGGTGCGGTGATGCGCGCGACGTCCACGCCGGGTCCGACCCGTGACGCGTCGGCCACGAGGTACTCGAGTTCGCTGGCCTCGGGGCCGCACACCGTTTCGATCACAGCAGCCACGACGGGGAGCCCGGCGACGATGCCGTCCTCACGAGCACCGAAGGTGGCCACACTGCGCTGATCGGCGGGGATGGTCGCCGTGGAGGTCACGTCGACCCCGCCCATCAGGTCCTCCTGGATCGCCATCCGGATGAAGCTCGCCAGTGCGTCGGGGTCGAGCCCGGCCCGGAGAATTTGGCCACGGGTCTCGGTCGACAACGGATGGAACACGAACACACCCTCGACCCTACGACAGCAGGTGTGGATGGGGTCTGACCCACTCCACACCCCGTCCGATCCGTCGGAGCGTCCGGAGGACTCAGAGCGGGTCGGGCGATTCGGAACGGATGTCGATCGAGCCGACGGCGTCGAGCGCGACCTCGAGGTGACGGACCCACGTCGGGTCGGTGTCAGGGTGGTCGCTGCGCCGATGACAGCCACGACTCTCGGTCCGCGCCAGCGCGGCGGACACGATGGCCGATGCCATCGTCAACAGGTTCGTCGCCTCCCACGATGCCCGGTTCGCGGCGACGTCGGGCGACGCCGATCGGGCGAGCGCGCCGAGCGCCCCCATCGCCATGGCGAGTTGCGACTCGTTGCGCATCACCCCGGCGTGCCGGGACATCAGCGCACGTACCTCCCGAAGCCGAGTGGGGTCGAACAGGTCGTGCGCCATCGGGTCGTCGTGATCGGGTTCGACACGGGCACGGGACGGAAGTTCCCATGCGAGGTCGCGTCCGAGCCGTGTGCCCGCGACGATCGACTCGGTGAGGCTGTTCGACGCGAGCCGATTGGCCCCGTGGACACCGGTGGACGTGACCTCGCCGACGGCGAACAGCCCGGCGAAACCGGTGGAGCCGTCGAGGCCTGCGGTGATCCCGCCACAGCTGTAGTGGGCAGCCGGCGCAACGGGAATGCGATCGACGGCGGGGTCCAACCCGATCTCCTGGCAGGCGGCGAAGATGGTCGGGAATCGTTCGGCGAAGCGATCGCCCATGTGAGTTGCATCGAGGTACACGTGGTCGTCGACGCCGCCAGGCGCCTCGGCCATGCGTGCGCTGATCGCCGCCGACACCACGTCGCGCGGCGCGAGATCCTCCTGCGGATGGACACCCTGCATGATCCGCTCCCCCGCCGCATCGAACAGGAGCGCTCCCTCGCCACGAACCGCTTCGGAGACGAGCGCCTGCTGGCCACGGGCATCGGGCCCGCGCCACATCACCGTGGGGTGGAACTGGACGAACTCGGCGTCGCGCACCGCCAAGCCGGCCCGCAACGCCATCGCGATCCCGTCGCCCGTCACCGCCGGCGGGTTCGACGTGGATGCGAACACCTGCCCGTATCCACCGCATGCGATCACCACGGCGCGAGCGGTGATCGTGCCGACCGAGGTGACCGTGCCATGTGCGTCGGTCCGAGCGACCCGCACGCCGGCTACCTGGCGCACACCGTCCACACCGACACCCATGACGAGGTCGAGCGCGAACGTGTGGTTCATCACATCGACGCCCGCACCGATCGCTGATTCATCGAGCGTGCGCTGCACCTCGGCGCCCGAGCGGTCGCCACCGGAGTGCACGATCCGATCGTGGCTGTGCCCGCCCTCGCGGGTGAGTGCGATGTCGAGGTCGAAGCCGGGGCGTCGTTCGGGGAGGTGGTCCGGGTCGAAGGCCGCACCCAGCCGCATCAGGTAGCGGATCGACTTCGGCGCCTCCTCCACGAGATCGCGCACGACGTCTTCGTCGCACAGGCCGGCTCCGGCGGCGAGCGTGTCCTGCACATGGTTCTCGGTGGAGTCGGCGGGGTCGAGCACGCCGGCCAGTCCGCCCTGCGCCCACTGGGTCGAGCCGGCCTCGAGGACGTCCTTCGTGACCACGAGCACGCTGCGCACGGGTCGTGCAGCGAGCGCTGCGGACAACCCGGCGGCGCCGGACCCGAGGATCACGACATCGACATCGCGCTCCCAGGTGGCGCTCGAAGCCTTCAGTCGTGTCGCGATCGCCATGCCCGGATCCCTCTCGACGTCAGTTGGCGGTGGGTGCGGTGGTGCCGATGGAGTTCATGCGTTCCAGCGACTGGCGTGCCGCGTCGGCGATGTCGCGTTCCAGCGTGACCTCGTCGGTCCCGGTCTGCAGCGAGCGCAGCAGCTTCGCCGGGGTGATCATCTTCATGTACTTGCACACCGCCGCCCGGTTGACCGGCTCGAACTTCACGTGCGGCGCTGCCTTCTCCAACTGGTGGATCATCCCGGTCTCGGTCGCCACCAGCACGGTGGAGGCCGTGGTCTCCCGCGCGGCGCGGATCATGCCACCCGTCGACAGGATCCTGGTGCGTTCCTGGGGCACCACACCCGCTCCGACCAGGTACAACGCGCTGGTTGCGCATCCGCACTCGGGGTGGACGAACAGTTCGGCGTCGGGGTTCGACTCGACCTTGTCCTTCAGGTCGGCACCGTTGATGCCGGCGTGAACGTGGCACTCCCCCATCCAGATGTGCATGTTCTCCCGACCGGTCTCGCGCTGCACGTGGGCACCGAGGAACTGGTCGGGGCCGAACAGCACCTCGGTGTCGGCGGGAATCGAGTTCACGACGTCGACCGCATTCGACGACGTGCAGCAGATGTCGGTCTCGGCTTTCACCGCAGCAGTGGTGTTGACGTAGCTGACCACGACGGCGCCAGGGTGCTGCGCCTTCCACGCCCGCATCTGTTCGGCGTTGATCGTCTCGGCGAGGGAGCATCCCGCACGGGCGTCGGGAATCAGCACGGTCTTGTCGGGGCTGAGGATCTTCGCCGACTCCGCCATGAAGTGGACCCCGCAGAAGATGATCGTCGACGCGTCCACCTCGGCAGCGACGCGCGACAGACCGAGCGAGTCACCCGTGTGGTGTGCGATGTCCTGGATCTCGGGCAACTGGTAGTTGTGCGCCAGGATCACTGCGTCCTTCTCCTCGGCCAGGGAGCGCACCTGCTCGCGCCAGTCCGAGGGAAGGAGTTCGACGGGCGCCACATCGACAGGGGAGGTCGTTTCGCTCATGACGTCACCGTACGCAAGACTCGGCTCCCATGCCTCGCCCCTTCCCGATCGAACCGACCACCCTCCTGGCCGGCGTGTTCTTCGCCGGGGCGGGCACGTTGCACTTCGCACGACCCGACGTGTTCGAGGCGATCGTGCCCGACTGGTTCCCGAACGCGAAGCTCGCGAACTACGCGAGTGGTGCCGCCGAGGCCGCTCTCGGTGTGGGCCTGCTCCCGTCCCGCACCCGTCGGTGGTCGGCCCTCGGCCTGATCGCCCTTCTCCTGATCGTGTTCCCGGCGAACGTCGACATGGCGTTGAACGACGTCGAGGTGCTGCCGATCGACGGGACCATGACACGTTCGGTCGGAACGGCGTCGGGCACGTCGCGCCTGGTCAACTGTGCCAGGCTGCCGCTGCAGATCCCACTCGCGTACGCGATGTGGCGGATCGCCCGGCGAAGCGACTGAGGTCGAATCGAGCGGCATCGCCTAGGATGCGATCCACCGACCGACCGGGGACCTCTGCTGACGCACTGCTCTCGTGACGCCGTCACATTCGACCGCCGGGATCGACCCGGCAGAGACAGGAGCAGAGATCACATGGCCAAGAAGAAGGTTGCCGCAACGCGTTGGCACGACGGAGTCAGTGAGATCGAGGACCTGTCCGAGACCGAGCAGGTCGCCCACGCCATCGTGACCGAGCGCCGCGACCTCGAGCCGTCCGTCGCCCGCATCATGGACTCCGAGACCCTCGACGAGGACCAGCGCGCCGTCGCACTCACGTCGTTCCACGATGCGCTGTCGGATCCCGACGACGAGAACCGCAACCCGATGGTTGCGATCACCAACGCCGGAGGCTGATCCGCCTCGCTCGATGCGCTCGTCTGCGCGATCATGCGCAGATGACGATCGACTCCGTTGACGGACTGCGCGAGATCTACCGCCCCGCTTCGGGTGGGGCGGTGGCCAAGGTGATCTCGTCGCTCGACGACCACTGTCGCGACTTCCTGGCGACGTCGCCGTTCTTCGTGCTGTCGACCGCCGATTCTGCGGGCACCTGCGACGGATCACCCAAGGGCGGGCACCCCGGGTTCGTCGAGATGATCGACGAGCATCGGATCGCGTGGGCCGACTACTCCGGAAACAACCGGCTCGATTCGTTCGAGAACATCGTCGAGAACCCGGGTGTCGCTCTGCTGTTCCTCATCCCGGGGCTCGACGAGACGTTGCGCATCAACGGCGCGGCCGAACTGTCGACCGACCCCGGCCTGTGCGAGCGGTTCGCGACCGGCGGCCGCCCCGCGAAGGTCGTCGTCGTGGTGACCGTTTCCGAGGCGTACGTCCACTGCGCGAAGGCGCTTCGACGGTCCGAACTGTGGAGCACCGACTCCTGGGTCGATCCGGGCGAACGGCCGAACGCATCG
>JBBSOH010000254.1:0-5231 GCA_038259945.1 Acidimicrobiales bacterium | reverse complement strand
GGACTCGAGCATCGCGAGTGCGATCCGGTGTGCTCTCGACAGCGCATCGATCGTGATGCACGAGTGCTCCCACTCGTGGTGTGCCATCTGCACCGCATCGGGCATCCGCCGGAGGTGGCGATGGGCGACGGCGGGGACGCGGCGGCGCACCGCGAGGCCGGCGCTGGTCTGGTGTGCCAGGCCGAACATCGTGCAGCGCTGCAACGCCTTGGCGAACGGCGATGACCGGCCGGCCGTATAGGACAGACCCATCATCTTCGCCGTGACGGAGAGGTCGAGTCGGTAGCCGTCCGGGTGCTGTTCGAGTCCTGCGACCAGTCGCCGGAGGATCCAGGTGGCCGTCGGGCCCAGCACTCCCAGCCAGAACTGCTCGACGTAGCGCGACCGCGGGTCGTGTCCGTCGTCGTCCACGAGCGGATCCACCCACGCAGTGATCACCACGTCACACGGATCGGCCGACTCGGGTGCGTGTCCGTCGAGTGTCGATCGACCGGGCAGTGACAGGTCGACCGCCTCGCCCGGCCGGTCGCGCGTGTCTGGGGTCGACGACCGAGCGGGCGGTGGCGGTGGGATCGGCCGACGGTCGGTGAACGAGTGGGCCGATTCGTCGGCGGTGCCGATGGAGTCGAGGGATCTGGAGTCGATGCTGGTCACGAGGACCTCCGGGTGCTGGGTGAACACGTCGGGAGAAGTCGGCACCCATTCAGTGGGTCGCGAGACGCACGAAAGGGAAACCGTCGGGCTGGTCGTGCCCGAACGGTCGAGTCGTCGATGGCGGTTCGGCGGGGTGCCGAGGCGCGGCCGCTGAGCGGGATTAGCGTCGTCGCTCGTGACCGACCCGATGGACGAGACTCCGGCGTTCCCGCCGCCTGGAACCGCACCCGGCGAGGTGTCGAACGACGTCTACCGGCGACGCCGGTTGGCGGTTGCGGGAGGCGCCCTGGCAGTCGTGCTCCTCGTGGTCGGATTGGTCGTCGTGATCGGTGGTCGTGGTGACGGCCCCGATGCGATCGGCTCGGTGGCGACCACGACCACGACCACCACCACGGTTCCGCCGACCACCACCACGACGGTCCCGCCGACCACCACCACGACGACCACGACGACCACGACCACCACCACGACGACGACCACCACGACGGTGCCGCCGCCGACCACGATCCTCGACAACGGCGTGCCGATCTGGGAGCCGTACGAGATCCTGCCGCCACTCGACGGCATCGCTGCCCTCACGGGTCTGCCCGCCGACGCGTCGGTCACCTCCCGCCCCATCGTGGCCGTGAAGATCGACAACTTCGCGGTCGCCCGACCCCAGTGGAATCTCGACCAGGCCGACGCGATCATCGAGGAGAACGTCGAAGGCGTCACCCGTTTCATCGGCATGTTCCACACCAACCTCCCGGATCGTGTCGGGCCCGTGCGATCCGCACGTACCGGCGACCTCGACCTGTTCGCTGCGATGAACCGCCCGGTGCTGGCGTGGTCCGGCGGCAACCGCGGTGTCACCAACTGGATCGAATCAGCGGCACGTTCCGCCCTGCTCGTGAACTTCACGGCGCAGCGCAACCCCTGCTACGAGCGCAACTCCAGCAGGCGCGCCCCGCACAACCTGCTCCTCGACCCCACCTGCGCAACCAACACGGCGCTCGGTGGCGACGTGCCGCCGGGCCCGGCGCGGCCGCTCTACTGGGTCGACCCGGCGTGGCAACCCGCCCCCGAGGCGGGCGGTACGCCCGACGAGACGTTCCGGGTGCCGATGGACGGGGTGACCGTCGACTGGACGTGGGACGCAGCGAGCGGCAGCTACCTGCGATCGCAGAACGGCAACCCGCACGTGGCGATCTCGGGGAACCGGATCGCTGTCCAGAACGTGATCGAGTTGTACACCGACCATCCGCCGTCGCCGGTCGATGCGCGCTCTCCGAACCCGGTCACGGTCGGCGGCGGGCGTGCCGTGGTCCACCGCAATGGTCAGCGGATCGAGGCGATCTGGGGGAGGGCCACGCCGTACGAGGCGTTCGGGTTCTCCGATGCGGCGACGGGAACGCCGATCCGTCTCGCCGGCGGCAAGACCTTCATCGAGTTGGCTCGCGCCTGACTCCCTCTGACCGACTCGGCCTGTGCCGACGTCGCCTCGACCGCTCTCTGCAACACTCGACCGCATGTTGAATCGAATTGGGTGGGGCCGGCACCTGGTCGTCGGTGCGTCGGTCGTCGTGTCAGCGCTTCTCGGCACGCTCGGGGTCGTGGGTGCCGGCGACCAGGGTGTGCTGCGTGGCGAGCACTTCGACGCGAAGCAGATCACGGTCCGCCCCGATGGCGCCGACGGAGTTCGGATCCGAGAGGTCGTCGACATCGACTTCGGATTCGAGGAACGCCGTGGCTACCAACGAATCGTCCCGAACGACTTCGGCACGCCGATCGACGTCGTCGCATCGTCGCCCGACGCGAACGACGAGGTGGATGTCATCGATTTCGCCGCCGACACCCGCATCCGGATCGGCAACCCGTCGATCACGTTCACGGGGCAACGCCGCTACGTCCTCGAGTACACGCTGCCGGATGCTCGGGTGTCGAGCGGCGACCTGGCGCTCGACATCATCGGGACCGACGAGACGTTCGACACCGACCGATTCGAGGTGATCCTGATCGGTTTCGGCATCGACGACGCGCAAGCCGTGCGCTGCGATGTCGGGCGACTCGGGACGTTCGGCGGATGCGACTTCGACGAAGTCGGAGACGACCGGTTCAGCACGGTGATCGAACCGCTCGCGGCCGGCAGTGGACTCACGGTCTCGTTGCCGGTCGGCGCCGTGACGATGCCCGAGTTCGATTCGCCACCGCCCCTCCCGACGCGTACACCGACCGCCTTTCCCGTGGTCGGCCTGACCCAGTTGGTGCTCGGAGCAGCAACGGCCGGCGGCGTCTTCGCCTGGTTCCGACGCCGCGGAAGCAACGAGGTGTTCGGCGCCGGTGGTGCCGCCGACGCGGCCTTCGCCCCGACCACCGGCGGTCCGCCCGGGCCGGCCGGCATCTCCCACGAGTTACCTGTCCCCGTCGCCGGCGACTGGGTGGCCGACGTGCCCACCTACAGGGTGCCCGACAGTCGACTCGGCGAACTTGCGACCGTCGAGTTCGTTCCCCCTCGTGGCGTCGCGCCGTGGCAGGGCAACGTCCTCTTGAGTGAGAAGGTCGGCGACTCGACGGTGTCTGCGTGGTTCTCGGAGATGGTCGCTCGTGGAGCGATCGAGATCCACGGAAAGTCCGACGATGTGACGCTGCAGCCGGGTCAGACCGATGCGCGGCTGAGCGCCGTCGACCGGCGGCACCTCTCGGAGATCTTCCGATCGTCGCCGGTCGTTGCTCTCGGAACCTATGACTCGTCGTTCGCTGGGGCGTGGAAGAAGATCCGCAGCGAACAGGAGCGGGTCATCGCCGAGTCGGGATGGTGGAAGCGGTCGAGCACCGGAGCGTCCTCCGAGGGAACCACCGTGGTACTCGTCGCTCTCGGCATCGCTGCGATCTTCGTCGCTGCGGTGGTGGCGGCGATCTTCGGTGCCCTGAACTCGATCGTCGGAGCGGCGCTGCTCAGTGTCGGAGTCGCGCTGTGGGTCGCCGGACTCGCCTATGGCTCGATGCTCGCGTCACGCACGGCAACGGGGTCGGCGTTGACGCTGCGGACCGAGTCGTTCCGGCGTTTCCTCGACGCGAGTGAAGGCCGCCACGTCGACTGGGCGTGGGAACAGGGCGTGATCCGCGAGTACTCGGCGTGGGCTGTGGCGCTCGGTGCTGCCGAGGCCTGGTCGAAGGCGATCGAGTCGAGCAACATCGACCAGCCGGACAGCTTCACCACGCCGATGCTGCTGCACACCTACGCCTCCACCATCTCCTCCACACGCGTCGCACCGTCGACGTCGAGCGGTGGTGGTGGCGGTGGAGGTTTCAGCGGTGGAAGTGTCGGTGGTGGCGGCGGCGGAGGAAGCTCAGGGTCGTGGTAGTCCTCGGTCCTCTCGCTGCGCTCGTTCCGGCCGTCGGCGGTGTTGGTGCCGCACGCCCGTCTGCTGGTCCGATCTCGGTGAGCAGTATCGGGCACACGGCCTGCATCGACCGTTGCCGGGTTCAGTTCGGCTGGTCGTGGTGCCGGAGGATTCCTGTGGCGTTGGCGGCGATGACGGCAGCGGTGCGGTTCTCGACGTCGAGTTTCTTGTAGATGTGTGCGAGGTGCGTCTTGATGGTTGCTTCGCTGAGGTGGGGGTGCTGGGCGATGGCACGGTTGCTCAGGCCCTGGGCGAGAACGTCGTGAAGACGATGACTCTCGGCGGGTCGTCGAGCGCTGTGATCGCTGCGGTGCCTGCTGCTCCGCCCATTCCGGTCATGCGCAGGTCCATCAGGACGACGTCGACGTGGTGGAGGCGGGCGTAGTCGATTGCGCTCTCGGCAGTGTCGACATCTGCTGCGACGGTGAGATCTGGTTGTGTGTTGATCGCGTCGCACAGGCCTGCTCGGAACAGTGGGTGGTCGTCGACGACGAGTACCGAGATCATGGTGTCGGTACTGCTGCGTGGATGGCGGTGCCGGCGCCGGGTCGGAACTCGACGATGAGTGTTCCGCCGACCTGTTGTGCTCGTTCGCGCATCGCTGACAGACCGAAACTCCCGGCGGACCGGTGTTTCGTGTCGCCGGGTGTGAATCCGTTTCCGTTGTCGACGATGTCGATGGCGACTTCGTCGTCGAGGTAGCTCAACGTGATGTAGGCGGTGGACGCACACGAGTGCTCGCGACTGTTCGCGAGCGCGCCTTGGGCGACGCGCAGGAGCATGGCTTGGAGCGGTTGTGGGAGGTCTCTGGGCTCACCGCTGACTTCGAACACGATGCTGGGCTGACCTTGCGGGTCGTTCGCAAGCACGTTCATCATGAGGGAACCCCAGGGTTCGGCGTCTCGATGATCACCGTCACCGTCGAACTCGCCGACCTCGAACGAGATCGACATCGCCCAGCCTGCGAGTGACCTCGGCATGGTCATACTCGTGCGGGCCGGTGAAGCTGCGACGCCGGGCGATGCTTCGACCCCGCCGCCGATGCGCAGGAGTCGGCGATTCTTGCGATTGTCGGTGACCGACAGGCGAGTGATGTAGCACCCCCGGAGTAGGGTAGGGCGAGCCGGTGTGTTTGCTGGCGGTGCTCGATTGCCGCACCCAGGTCCCGGCGGTCTTCCCATTCACGACTCCTCG
>JBBSOH010000253.1:0-5343 GCA_038259945.1 Acidimicrobiales bacterium | reverse complement strand
GGATCGCCAGACCCGGGAAGAAGAACGCATTCGGGAACAGGAAGTACTCGATCGAGTCGATCGTCTCGGCGACGGACAGATTCGAGAAGTCGTTGTCGTACAACTCGCCGAGCGATGCCTGCACGTGGCGTGCATAGACGTCTCGAGCGCGCTCGCCGTCGGGGATGGTCGGGACCTCCTCGCCGGGGTTCTTGCGGCCCATCAGCATGTTCAGCATCGTCTGCTCGTCGGGACGCTTCGCCTCGGGGACGTGCGGGCTCGTCGTCGCAATCGTGTGGACGAAGCGGCTGACGTGCTCGCCGAACACGTCGTACTGGGCGTTGGCGTCGCCGGCGGTCATGATCGACTGACTGTGGGTCTCGAGGATGTGGTACGCCTCGAGGAACGCCTGGGCCGACGCCTTCCAGTTGGCCGGGAGCCTCTTGCGGATGTGCACTTCCACGTACCGGTCCGCGAGATCCCACCCGGCCTCGGTGAAGTGGTCGTCGAGCGCGCCGATGTAGTCGCCGAACGGTTGCGGGTCGTCGGCGAAGTTGACGAACACGAACCCGCCCCACGTGGCGGTGTGGATCTGAGGCAGCGCGTGCGTCTCGGCGGTGACGTGCGGGAAGTCCCATGCACACGGCACCTCGTCCAGTTCCCCATCGAGGGTCCAGGTCCAGCCGTGGAACGGGCAGCGCAGCTTGGGGCTGTAGCCCGACGACGCCGGCGGCTTGAGCTGTGTGCCGCGGTGGAGGCACGCGTTGTGGAACGCGCGGATGGTGCCGTCGGGTCCGCGGACGACCACTGCGGAGCGGTCGCCGACGTCGTAGACCTGGTAGTCGCCGGCCTCGGGAATGTGCTCCTCGCGGCACGCCCACTGCCACGTGCGCGACCACACGTGATCTGCTTCGGCCTCGGCGAAGGAACGCGACGTGAACTCGTCGTAGGGCACGTCGTCGTCGCCGAGGAAGGCGTAACTCTGCTCCAGCAGCGGCGCAGGCGTCGGAGTGGAGTCACCGAGCAGGATGTCCCGCGTCGACGGGCCCGGGCAACGGGCGTCACCCGGGGACAGGGCGACGGGGGTGATCTGGTCGGTCATGCGAGGTCTTTCAAGGCGAAGGGGAGGGACTGGTCGAGGACCTCTTGGAGTTCGACGATGTTGCCGTCGGGGTCGCGGCCGTAGATCGCTCGGAGGCGACCCGGACCGCCGCCCATCTCCTCCACCGAGGGCGGTGTGGACGAGAAGGTCATGCCGTTGGCGGAGAGGCGGGCGTGTTCCGCGTCGATGTCGGTCACGTCGAGGCACAGGTGGGTGTAGCCGTGGTCGGCCGGGTTGCGGTCGGGTCGGGCCTCGACGGAGGTGGGCGCGGAGTACTCGAACAGTTCGAGGTGGGCGTTTCCTGCCCGCAGCATCACCTGGCGCGCTGCGGAGTCGGGGAGGTCGATCATCCGGTCGACGAGGGGCCGGTCGGACCACGACGTCTCCATCACGGGTTCGAAGCCGATCACGTCGGTGTAGAACGCGACGAGGCGGTCGAGGTCGGGCGTGGAGATGGCCACGTGGTGGATCCCGCGGATCACGTCGTGAACCCGATGATCGTCGATGTCGTTGGCATGTCGTGTCCCCTTCGACGGTGCGTGTCGTCCTCCGAGTCGAGTCCGAAGTGATCAGCAGGTTAATTTCTGACCGACGGAGGTCGAGAGCCGGAGCGTCGGCTCGGCGATCTGACCGACGACCGAGCGGGCACCGCAGGGGAAGAGGGGACACACATGACCACCATCGAGCGACCAGACGAGCAAGCCGTCGAGGTGCGGGGCATCACGCGCGCCAAAGCGCCCGAGCCCGACCTGAGCGACACCACCATTCGTGGGTCGCGGTACTGGGATCCTGCGTTCGCAGCCCAGGAAGCCGAGGCACTGTGGCCGCGCGTCTGGCAGATCGCCGGACGCGTCGACCAGATCCCGAAGCCGGGCGACTACGTCACGTACGAGATCGGACGTGATTCGGTCATCGCAGTGCGCGGCGACGACCAGCAGGTGCGGGCGTTCTACAACGTGTGCCAGCACCGCGGGAACCGGCTCGTCACCGCCGAGGTCGGCTCGCTCTTGACCGGTGAGTTCCAGTGCGCGTACCACGGGTGGCGGTTCGGGTCGGACGGCAACCTGAACTGGGTGCCCGACGAGGACGACTTCGTGCAGGGCAGCCCGTGCGGCAAGCGCAACCTGGTCGAGATGCCGTCGGACACGTGGGCCGGGTTCATCTGGTTCAACATGGACCCTGACGCTGCGCCGTTGCGCGAATGGCTCGACCCGGTCGCCGAGCACCTCGATGCGTACCGCATGGAGGACATGAAACGCACCCACTGGGTCACCATCGAGGGTGACTGGAACTGGAAGTGCGTGCAGGACAACTTCAACGAGAGCTATCACCTCCCGTTCGTGCACCCCCAGACCCTGGCCTCGATGAACGAGCATCACTCGGGTTGCCAGTTCGACCTGTACGAATCGGGTCACGCACGCATGCTGATGCCCGGTGGTGGCCCCGGCCCGCAGTACGGCGGCAAGCCCGAACGGACGCTCAAGTCACTGCAGGCCGACCTCGACTTCTGGGACGTCGACCCGTCACCGCATCTCGACGACCTCCCGTCACTGCGCATCGCGCTGCAGGAGGCCAAGCGGCGCCTCGGGGCCGAGAAGGGCTACGACTTCTCGCGCTACTCCGACGAGCAGTTGACGGACAACTACCACTACACGATCTTCCCGAACATCTCGTTCAGCATGAAACCCGACGGCTGCATCTGGCTGCGGGCCATCCCACATCCCGAGGACCCGCAGAAGTGCTTCTTCGACATGTGGTATCTCACGCTGTTCCCCGAGGGTTCGAGCGAGTATTTCTCGAACTCGATGAAGGACTGGGTGTCGATCGACCATCAGGTCGAGCACGAGACCGGGATGGCCGGCGAGGTGTCGTGCGGCCCGGGCATCGACCAGGACGTCGCCATCTGGACCACCCAGCAGCAGGGTCTGCGGTCGCGTGGGTTCCGCGGCGACTACATGCCCTGGCAGGAACGACGGATCCGTTACTTCCACGACAACGTCGATCGTCACCTGGCGATGGGACCGTTGCAGGTGGAGCAACTCGATGGCTGAATCTCTCGACCGGGCGGTCGAACTCGGAGACCTGTCCGATCTCGGCGACGGTGAGATGCGGTGCTTCGAGGACATCGGCCCCGACGGCATCGTCGTGTGTCGAGTCGGGGGTGACCTGTTCGCTCTCGCCGACAACTGCTCGCACGCCGACACACCGCTGAGTGAAGGGCGTCTGCGTGGCTACGGGCTGACCTGCCCATTGCACGGCACGTCGTTCGACGTCCGTGACGGCACACATTCCGGTCCACCGGCGTGGGAGGGCGTGCCGTGTCACCGCGTCACCGAGTCCAGCGGCGTGGCCGTGGTCGTGATGGCGAGCAGCGACGACGACCGTCCGTCCGACGGTGGGCGACTCCAGACCCGCTGACCATCCATCGCGTCGGCCGGCCCGACGGCGTCGTGAAACAGCGACCCGACAGCTGATCCAGCGCACCACCCGACATCCGAACACCGGCCGCTGCGGCCACGAGGGGAACACACCATGGCGACACTGCCCACCACGACCGACGAGATCACCGCCGACTGGCTCACTGATGCGCTGCGCGATTCGGGCACGATCCCGGCCGGAACCACGGTGTCCGATCTGCGCATCGACCCGCAGGCCGGCGGCGTCGGATTCATGGGGGAGGTCGGCAAGCTCCACCTCACGTACGACGGCCCCGTCGCAGGTGAGCACGGTGACGCTCCGACCGAGATCGTTGCGAAGTTCGCCACCCAGAACCCGGAGCTGCGCGAGATGATGCGCCCCACCCGTGTGTACGAGCGTGAGCACCGTTTCTACGAGGTGCTCGCCGCCGAGTCGCCGCTGCGCACGCCCGCCGTCTACCACGTCACGTGCAATCCGTCCGACGACCCCGACGTTCCTGAGGAGTACCTGCTCCTGATGGAGGATCTCGGCGACCTGACCCTCGGCGACCAGGTCGCCGGAGTGACGCCCGAGCAGGCCGCCAAGGCGCTCGACGGCCTCGCACGGCACCACGCTCACTTCTGGCACGGCGCACATCTCGAACACGCGTCGTTCGTCCCGCAGATCAACGGGATGCTGAATCAGGCGGGGAGGTCGATCTACGAAGCGTCGTACCCGGGCTTCTCCGAGGCCTTCAAGGACACGCTCGACGCCAAGATGGTCCCTGTCGCTGCTGCCTGGCCCGATGCGTGTCTCTCGATGCTCGACCGGTTGGCGGCGATGCCGACGACGCTCGTCCACTTCGACTTCCGCGCCGACAACCTGTTCTTCGACGATTCCGTGTCGGGCGGAGGCTCGGTCGCCGTGATCGACTGGCAGGCGATCGCCCAGGGTGGCGGGGCCTACGACGTGGGGTACTTCCTGTCCCAGAACCTCTCGATCGAGGATCGTCGGGCGCACGAGCAGGATCTGATGCGGGGCTACCACGACGTCCTCGGTGCCAACGGGGTGAGCGGCTACAGCTTCGAACAACTGCAGGACGACTACCGGGTCGGGATGATGTACGGCTGGGTCATCCCCGTCCTCGCCGTCGGCACCCTCGACTTCACGAGCGAGCGCGCGGTCACCCTCTGGACCAGCGTGATCGAACGCGCCCAGGACGCCATCTTCCACCACAACGCACAGGAGTTCGTCGGATGAGCAACACGGAATCGAGCAATGCCGGCATGAGCAGCACGGGAACTGGTCGTCTCGCCGGCCGCACGGCGGTCATCACCGGGGCCGCCAGCGGCATCGGTGCCGGGACCGCCCGCATGTTCGTGCGCGAAGGGGCGAACGTGATCGTCGCCGACCTGCAGGTCGATGCGGGCACGGCGCTGGTCGCCGAACTGGGTGACGCCACCCGATTCGCCGAGTGCGACGTCACGAACGAGGACCAGGTCGCCGCTGCGGTCGACATGGCCGTCGCCGAGTTCGGCAGCCTCGACATCATGTTCAACAACGCCGGCATCGTCGGCGTGGTCGGCAAGATCTCCGAGATGCCGGTCGAAGCGTGGGATCACACGATGTCGATCCTCCTGCGCGGCGTGTTCCTCGGCACGAAGCACGCGGCGCGCGTGATGACCGCGCAGGGCTCGGGTGTGATCATCAACACGTCGAGCACGGCGGGCATCCTCGGGGGTCTGGGACCCCACGTGTACACGGCGGCGAAGCACGGGGTGATCGGGCTGACCAAGTCGGTGGCCAACGAACTCGCCCCGCTCGGCATCCGCGTCAACGCGATCTCTCCGGGCAACACCGTGACG
>JBBSOH010000252.1:0-5383 GCA_038259945.1 Acidimicrobiales bacterium | reverse complement strand
GTGGCTCCGTATCGGTACCAGCCGATTTCGGTTTCGTCGGGGACTTCGAGTTGTCCGTCTTGTTGGAGTCCGACGGGTCGGATGGGGTAGGGGGTGAGGTCGATCGAGGAGGTGACCGCCCCCACCGGAACCGGCCGCGGCTCCACGGGATCGGGGATCACGGAATACGTCGGTCCGAGCAGATCCGCCAGGCGGGCGCGGTCGTCACCGTCATCACTGGGCTGACCATCGCTGGTCTGGTCGTCACTGGTCTGGTCGTCACTGGTCTGGTCATCGCTGGTCTGGTCGTCACTGGGTTCGTCGACGTCGAATCCGTCGGCAGCGCCGGGGACCTCCGCCCGACCGGGCCGCGGCAGACCTTGCCGGTCCGGCGGCGGCTCACCTGGCGGCTCCGACCCCGAGGCGCTCGTCGGTGCGTCCGTCGCCGGGGCGAGCGTCGCATCGGTGACGTCGAGCACGGGCTGCCCCGGCGTGCCCGACCAAGGAATCACCGTCACGGCGATGCCGACCGCAGCGACGACACACGCAGACGAGACGACGACGAGCGCTCGGCCGACCCGGTCCGAGCGGCCGGTGCCGCTGGTTCCGGAGGGGGTGTCGGAGCGAGTGCTCATCGTCGTCTCGGTGTGAGATGTCAGGTGTGGGGAGCGGGTGTGGGTCGACCGGTGAGGTCAGCCGATCGACGAACGGCGGTGGGCGGTCAGCCCTGCACCGGCGCCGACGACGAGCAGGCCGAGCGCCACTGCGAGGAGCAGCGCTGTGTTGTCGGCGGGCAGTGCGTCACCGGTGTTGACCTCTGTCGGAGCAGGAGTGCCGTCGCCCGCATCACCCTGAGCGGGCGCGGCGGATCCGACGGTGCGCTCTTGGACGTAGAACGTGAACGTCTCGTCTGCCAAGGAGCCGACGGCGTAGACGATCAGGTTCTCGCCGGCGGAGAGATCGACGGTCGGAACCTCGGCGATCGGGTCGCCTCCGGCCGGTGCGATCTGGGCCCCGGCGATCTCTCCGGCGGGCAGGGCGAGGTCGGCGCTGGCGCCGTTCTCCGCGCCTTCGATCGGTCGGGCATCACCGACCACGAGATCGACGGCGGGCGCGGCTGCCGTATGGCGAACGGTGAGGCGGCCTTCGCCGTCGGCGGTCTCGGAGGTGTCGTTCTCGAACGGCGTGATCGTCGGGGTGCCGTCGGCGTCCAAGTGGGCGACGACGGTCCAACTGCCGGTGTCCGGGACAGCGAACTCGGGCACGGGGCCGATGGCGATGTCCTCGGTGCCGGCGATGCGGACTTCGAGGTTCGCGAGGGTCTGCCCGGCGAACGACGACAGATCCTGCATCGCTCCTGGCTCGAAGCCGGGAATGACGATGTCGCCGTCGACGACGACATCAACGTCGACACCGGGGATGCCGTGCAGCAGCATCACCTCGACGTCGTCGGACTGGGCGCTCGCACCCGAGGGAGCGAGCAGAGCGGTGGCCGCCAAGGCGGCAACTCCGAGGAGCATCTTCTTCATGACCTGATTTCCTTTCGCAGGACCACCGGCCGTTCCAGGGTCGTGCCCCTACTACGGATCCGGCCCCGCTCCCGGATGAGGATGTCGCGCAAAAATGCCGGATGACGCTGTCGAGAGACGAATCCGGTGGGCGATTCCGGCGTCGGTCGACTCCGGGCTCGTTCAGCGCGTCAGTGTCGTACGGAGTGCGTCGGCGTCGCGACTTCGCAGCCGAGCGTTGACCTGTTGGCGTTCGAGCACCTGACGCAACGTGCTCGCCGACTGCTCGATCGGATGGTCGACGAAGAACGCCTCGGTGTCGGCGACGTCGTCGGGGGCCGTCAGCGACTTCACTGGACCGACCAGGTAGACGATCATGTTCGCCGGGAACCTGTCGTTGGCTGCCGCCCAGTTCTCCTTCACGAACTCCCACGCTCGGCGTCCGTGGCGGCGACTGCCGATCGCACCTGCGAGCAGGTACGGGGCGTTCTGGCTCTTGACTTTGCCGCTCATTGCCAACTCGCACGTGCGGGCGACGAGGTCGGCGTCGTCGAACTCGGGCAGTGCCGTCAGGTGGCGCATCAGATCCTGAGGTGTGGCCGCGTTCGTCAGCCCGTCGAGCATGCGGTCGTAGTCGGCGCTGTCGCCGTGTGCGGCGACGACCTTCGTCGCTGCGGCGAGCAGTTCGGGGTCGACGGATTCGCCGTTGCGTTCGGCCTCGAACAGGGCTCGGCAGCGGGCGATCGCGTCGGCGTCGGAACCGAGCGCTCCCATGGTGCGCAGCAGCAGACCGCGCAGTTTCGCCCGGAGGTCGGACTCGTCGGCCGCCGGCGAACCGAGGTCGTCGAGTGCGGGGGCGACCAGGCCCCTCACACGACCGCGCAATGCGTCGAGCGCATCGCCGTCGATCAGTCGCGACACACCGGCCAGTGCGATCACGACTGCCTGCCACACGCCGAACTCGCGCTCGTCGACGAAACCGTCGAGCAGGTCGAGCAGGTCGGGCGACGACATGGTGCCCGCCACGGTGGACGCCCACGCGTCGTCGACGAGCATGTACCGCTCCAGGGTGGAGAGCGATGCGATGCCGGCGGGGTCGGCGAGTCGGCTGCGCAGGACGTCGTCGTATGCGACTCGGTAGAAGCCGTGGCCGCCTGCGTTGACGACCACGAGGTCGTCGGCCGAGGTGAGCGGCACCCGCACGGGCTCGTTGGAGTCGAGCACCACCGTCACGGTGCTGTCGCCGTGACGAATGTGGATCGGGATCACCCAGACGGCGTCGTCGTCCTCGACCGGATCGGTGTAGGCGAACCGCTTCTGGCCGAGTTCGAGTTCGGGGGTGCCATCGGGCGACTCGACCAGTCGGGCACTCACGAGCGGGAACCCGGGCTGCCAGATCCACGAGTCCATCATCGCCCGGACGGGCTCGCCGGACATCGCCTCGATCGCGTCCCACAGATCGTTGGTCTCGGTGTTCGCATAGGCGTGGGTGCGCAGGTAGTGGCCGACGCCGTGGCGGAACGCGTCGGGCGAGAGGTACTGCTCCAGCATGCGCAGCAGCGCGCCGCCCTTCTGATACGTGAGCACGTCGAACATCGCGTCGGCCTCGGCAGGCGACTGGACGTCGAACTCGACCGGACGCGTACTCGTCAGCGAGTCGACCTCGAACGCGGCACTGCGCTCCTGGCCGAAGCTCGTCCATCGCTCCCACTCGGGCGCGAATGCATCGCAGGCGGCGATCTCCATGAAGGTGGCGAACGCCTCGTTCAACCAGATGCCGTTCCACCAGCGCATGGTGACCAGGTCACCGAACCACATGTGCGCGAGTTCGTGCGCGACCACGTCGGCGACCCGTTGACGCTCGTCCTGGGTCGAGTTCCGGTCATCGACCAGCAGCGCCGTCTCGCGGAAGGTGATGCAGCCGAGGTTCTCCATCGCTCCCGCTGCGAAGTCCGGCAGCGCGACGAGGTCCACCTTGTCCGACGGGTAGTCGATGCCGTAATAGTCCTGGAACCATCGGAGGCAGAAACGGCCGACGTCGAGCCCGAAGGGCGTGAGGCCGGACTTGCCGGGAACGTGCACGATGCGCAACGGGATGCCGTCGGCATCGACCGTGTCGGTCGCTTCCAGGTGCCCCACCACGAACGCAACGAGGTACGAACTCATCCGCATCGTGTCGGCGAATCGGATGACGGTGCGCCCGTCGGCCGACGTCCGTTCGACCTCGGCGCCGTTCGAGATGGCCGTCAGACCGTCCTCGACGTCGAGGGTCACGGCGAACACCGCTTTGAACTCGGGCTCGTCCCAGCAGGGGAACGCCCGCCGACAGTCGGTGGCCTGCATCTGGGTGGTCGCGATGATCTGCTCGTTGCCGTCGGCGTCGGTGTACGTGCTGCGGTAGAAGCCGCGCAGCTTGTCGTTGAGTGTTCCGGTGAACTCGATGTGCAGAGTCGCCTCGCCCGACACCTCGGCATCGAGCGTGACCGTCATCCGTTCGGCCGACTCGTCCAGACTCCATGGCTGCGGAGCGCCGTCGACGAGGACCGTCTCGATCTCCAACTCGATGGCGTTGAGCACGATGGTCCGGGTGGGTTCGGTGACGTCGAGTTCGACCGTGACCGACCCGATGAACGACGCGTCGCTCAACGAGGGTCGGAGCCGGACGTCGTAGTGGCGTGGTCGAACGTCCGACGGCAGGCGGTACGGGTCGTCGGTGACGGTGATCGGCTCGGGGTGCGTCGACATGGCGGGGAGAGTACCGGGGGTAGCGTTGCCGACCGTGCCCGAATCGTCGTCTGCGTCATCTTCGTCACCCGGAGGTTCGGGTGTCTCCGTCGGGGGTCGCGCGCCCCGGTACGACGTCGTCGGGATCGGCAACGCTCTCGTCGACGTGATCGCTCATGCGACCGACGACTTCCTTCCTCGCCACGATCTGGTCAAGGGGTCGATGACGTTGATCGAGACCGAGCGGGCCGTCGAGTTGTACGCGTCGCTGTCGGGAGCGGTCGAGATGAGCGGCGGTTCGGCCGCCAACACCATCGTGGGTGTTGCGAGCTTCGGCGGCGCCGCGGCGTACATCGGCAAGGTCGACGACGACGATCTGGGTCAGGTCTTCGGCCACGACATGCGCGCTGTCGGGGTCGGATTCGTGGGCGGGGGAGTGCCCCAGGAGGTGCCGACGGGGCGGTGCATCATCGTCGTCACGCCCGACGCCGAGCGCACCATGAACACGTACCTCGGCGTGTCGTCGACATTGGGCGTGGGCGATCTCGACGAAGCGGTCATCGCCGACGGGCAGATCCTCTACATGGAGGGCTACCTCTTCGACCGCGACGATGCGAAGGCGGCGTTTCGGAGGGCGGCAGAAGTGGCCCACGAACACGGCCGCACGGTGTCCCTCACGCTCTCGGATTCATTCTGCGTCGATCGCCATCGCGAGGACTTCCGGTCCCTCGTCGCAGACAGCGTCGATCTGCTGTTCGGCAACGAGGACGAACTGATGTCGCTCTATGAAGCGGAGTCGTTCGACGAGGCGGTCGAGGCGTTGCGCGCCGAGTGTTCGCTCGCCGCAATCACACGAGGCGCGAGTGGATGCGTGATCGTCACCCTCGAGGAGTTGATCTCGGTGCCTGCGGTACAGGTGGACAAGGTCGTCGACACGACCGGAGCGGGTGACCTGTTCGCCGCAGGATTCATGTACGGCCGGACCCACGGTGCCGACCTCGCTGAGTGCGGCCGGCTCGGTTCCGTTGCGGCGGCCGAGGTGATCAGCCACGTGGGGCCCCGCCCACTGGTGGAACTCAGCACGCTGCGCGACGATGTGTGAGGCTTGATCCGTGAGCGATTCTGCGAATGATCCCGCAATGTCGAGGTTCGGGTCTGACCCCAACCTCGAC
>JBBSOH010000251.1:0-5401 GCA_038259945.1 Acidimicrobiales bacterium | reverse complement strand
GCCGTGGTCCTGCTCGCTCTCAACGGCTTCTTCGTTGCGGCGGAGTTCGCGCTGCTCGCATCGCGGCGGTCGCGCATCGAGCAACTCGCCGCCGACGGCAGCAAGAAGGCGAAGTCGGCGCTCGCCGGGATCCGCGAACTGACTCTGATGCTCGCCGGTGCACAACTCGGGATCACGATGTGCTCGCTCGGCCTCGGTCTCGTCGCCGAACCCGCCGTCGCAGCGATCTTCGAGGGATTGCTGGGTGAGGTCGGTTTCCTGCACGACAACGTCATCTTCGGCACCACGTGGTCGCACGTCGTCGGTTTCGCCATCGCGCTGTCGATCGTCGTGTTCCTCCACATGGTGGTGGGTGAGATGGCACCCAAGTCGTGGGCGATCTCACATCCCGAGGACTCGGCGCTCACGCTGGCGCGTCCGTTCCGGGCGTTCGTGACGGTCTTCCGTCCGGTGATCTGGTTGATGAACGGCTTGGCGAATCTCGTGGTGCGGGCCGTCGGCGTGGAACCCCAGGACGAACGGGCCATGGCGCACTCGCCCGGCGACCTCCGGCTGCTGCTCGATGAGTCAGCAGGACACGGTGGGCTTGCGGCGACCGAACACCAACTGCTGACGCGATCGCTCGAACTGTCGGGCCTCACAGCGTCCGATGCCATGACCGTGCGACGCGACATCATCGCGGTCTCGGCGGACTCGACTGCCGACGTGGCCGCTGCCGAGGCCCATCGGACGGGCCGCAGCCGGATCATCGTGTTCGACGGCGATCTCGACCATGTGAAGGGTTTCGTCCACGCGAAGGACCTGTTACGGCTGCCGAACGGCACGTGGAGCTCGACGATGGTCGGCACCATCACCCGTCGGGTCATGGTCACCCCCGAGCACCACCGACTGGAAGACCTGCTGTTGGAGATGCAGACCGAGCGCCAGCACATCGCGCTCGTGATCGACGAACACGGCACCGTCGTCGGACTCGTCACGCTCGAGGACGTCATCGAGGAACTGATCGGCGATTTCGACGACGAGTCCGATCAGCGCCTGCGAGAGTGCGAGCGCTTGCACGACGGTTCCTATCGGATCAACGGCACGCTGCGCAGCGACGAGTTCGAGGAGTACACGGGGGTCACGCTTCCTACGGGTGATTGGCAGACGGTGGCCGGCTACGTGATCGCCGCGCTCGACGAGATCCCCGCCGTGGGCGACCGGGTGGACACCGAGATCGGTCAGTTCGAAGTGCTCTCGATGGATGCGTACGCCATCGACTCGCTGCGTGTCCGGCTCTCGGCTGACGCCTCCTGAGGCGACGTCCAGCGGTCATCTCGCGGTCGACGTCGGCGCCGGCGTCGGGCGAGCACCTTCGACGTACGCTTCCGCGATGGCACAGGTCCAGGCGAACGGCATCACCATCGAGTACGAGCAGCACGGCGAGGGCGGCGATCCGCTGCTCCTCGTGATGGGACTCGGCGGCCAACTCACGGACTGGCCTGACGGGTTCATCGGGCAACTCGTCGAGGCGGGGTTCCAGGTCACGGTGTTCGACAACCGTGACATCGGGTTGAGCACCGAGTTCGACTGGGTGCCGTTGACACCAGCGCGTGCGGTTGCCAAGGTTCTGACCAAGCGGCCGGTGAAGGCCGGCTACACGATCGTCGACATGGCAGCTGACGCCGACGGTCTCCTCGATGCGCTCGGGATCGAGTCGGCGCACGTCGTGGGCATGTCGATGGGTGGGATGATCGCCCAGCAACTCACGATCGACTTTCCCGCCCGGGTGCGTTCCCTCACGTCGATCATGTCGAATCCGGGCGACGGGAAGTCCGGGCGGATCACGGGAAAGGTGATGGCGAAGATGGCCCGGATGCCCGACCCGACGCCCGAGACCGCAGCGGACCGTTCGGTGGAGAGCTTCTCACTGTGGAGCGGCCCGCACTTCGACCCGGAACTCCACCGCGTGCGGTCCCACGCGAGCACCGAGCGCAGTTTTCGACCGGTCGGGACCGCTCGTCAGACGAATGCGATCGCGGCCAGCCCGGACCGGACCGCCGGCCTCGGCAAGGTCACGGTTCCGACGCTCGTGGTGCACGGGCTGGTCGACCGGCTGGTGAAACCGAGCGGGGGGATCGCCACCGCAGCTGCGGTGCCCGACTCCACCCTGTTGATGTTCCCCGACATGGGCCACGACCTGCCCGAACCGCGATGGGACGACATCGTCGGTGCCATCCGTCGGACCGCCGACTCGGCACGCTGAGTCCGACCGCACCGCACGTCACTGCTGCCGCATCTCACTGCGGCCCGCGGAACTGCACCCGGACGTGCTGCGCCTGGTCCTGCGCGGGCCGGTTCGGTGAGGTGTCTCAGTCGTGGAAGACGTGACCGATGGGGGAGGCGCGGCGCACGTAGCCGAGGATCGGCGTGGCGCGGACCACCGCGTCGACGCCCTGGGGCATCGCGGTGCGCTCGCTCGCACGCCATGCGGTGATCGTGTCGGATGTGCCGTCGTCGAGTGCGACGTACAGGCTGTAGCGGTCGCCTTCGAGGCGCTTCACCCAGGACCGGGGGAGAGGGGTGACCTCGGCAGGGCGACGCGCACGAATGACCACGCCGGTTCGCTCGATCGTGTTGAACATGTCGGCTGCGCCGGCGAAGGCCGCCCAGGCGCCCACGAGCACGGGGATCACGGCGACGAAGGTGACTCCGGTGGCGATGTCACGGATCAGCCAGTCCTGCTCCGAGAACCGCTCGTAGAGGGAGTCCCATGCCTCGGCCCGCGCCACGTCGGCGAAGAAGCTTCGTGCTCTCAGCCCGACGAACATCGCCAGGAGGCCACCGACGAGTGCATAGGCGGGGTTGATCCCGTAGATCGGCCGCCACGGGTACCGCACGCGGACGAGCCGACCTGCCCCACCGACGGCACTCCACGCCCGATAGTGGTCTTCGCGTGCGAGGGGGAGTTCCACCCGGGCCCCGTCGGCGAGCGACATCGCCGCGGCGTAGGCCAGGCGACGGTCTCCGACCTCGAGCGCGCTCGCTGCCATCGGAGCGAACCCGGCCGCCACGAGCCGCTGGCGCACGGCGAGCCAGCGTCCGGTCGCGTTGACGCCGGCCTCGGTGTGCGTGACGTCGTTGCTGATCACGTGGCGCACGATGCGCACGATCAGCAGGATCAGCGCAGCCAGGGTGACGATCGCGATGATCCGCCTCTCGATGGAGTCGACGACTGCGACGGGTGTGCCGTCGTCACGCGACACGTTCCAGGCGAGGAGCCCGAAGAAGGCCGCGACAACCGGACCAACGAGCAGGATCGGGTTCCACCGCCGCGTCACGAGTCCGGCCCGCTTGGCCTCGGCGTGCACCAGTCCCCGGAACCGGCGCCACCAGGAGCCGCGGATGTCGACCGCCAGGTGACGTGCGGGGATCGCCTGGTCGGTGGTGAAGCGAGCGAGGATGTGTTGGAGCACCAACCGTTCGTGCGGGAGCAGCGCATCACCGTCGTAGGCCTCCGAGGCGGGCCGGACGCGGCTGGTTTCGTCGTCGGTCACGGGCGGGAGGATGCGCAGCCAACCGCGCGACGCGAGGTCGACGACCGTGGCGCGCATGCCAGCGGCCGTGAGAGTCGCGTCATTGGTGAGGAGGTTCACCACGGCGGGCGACTCCTTGCGCAGTGCGCCGGATTCGCCGACCGACTCGATGCGAGTGGGCGTGGCCCGTCGTTCGGCGAAGGAGAGGCCGACGTGGCCGGCGATGGCGAGCAGGACGGCGAAGCCGAGCATGGCTCCGCCCGGGGTGGCCGCGAGGAAATCGGTCATCGGACCTGATTCGGCTGGCGGCTCGACGGGTGGATCACGTCCGACATCATGGCATCACGGTTCCTGGTTTCGGAGCCACAGCGTGCGTTGCGGGAAGGGAATCTCGACTCCGGCATCGTCGAAGGCCGACTTGAGCGCCTCGCGCAGTGCACGTTGCAGCGCCCACTGGGCACCTGGCGCGGTCTTGACGATCATGCGCATCGTGATCCCGTCGGCGCCGAGTGTCTCCACGCCGAGGACGTTCGGTTCGTCCAGCACGTCGCCTGCCCACTTCTCCGATGTGCACACTGCGATCGCAGTCGACTCGACGATGGCACGCACCGCAGTGAGGTCGGCGTCGTAGGCGACGTCGACGTCGACGACGGCCGTGGACCAGTGCTGCGACTTGTTGCCGACCCGACGGATCTCGCCGTTCGGAACGTGCCAGACCGTGCCATCGACTCCGCGCAGCACCGTGGTGCGCAGAGCGACTTCCTCGACGGTGCCGACGGCCTCGCCGAGGTCGACGACATCGCCGATGCCGTACTGGTCCTCCATCAGCATGAACACCCCGCTGATGAAGTCCTTGACGAGACTCTGAGCGCCGAACCCCAGTGCGACGCCGGCGATCCCGGCACCGGCGATCATCGGACCGAGATTGATCCCGAGTTCGCCGAGGATCGTGATGAACGCGATCGTCCAGATCGCGATCATCGCAGTGTTCGACAACACGCTGCTGATCGACTCCGCCCGTGAGGCTCGTCGAGCGGCAGCCCGGACCTGCTCGTCGAGGTCGTCGGGGTTGCCGCTCGCGAGGATTCCGGGTCGGTCGATCCCGACGGCTTTCAATCGGCGCTGCACCGCGTCGCGGTCGGGCGCGACGAGGCGGCGAACGAGTCGGTCGAGGACCCGCCGGGCGATCTTCGTGAGCACCCAGGCCACGACGACGATCAGCAGGATGCTGAGCGGTCGGTCGATCAGCCAGCCGGCGACACCGGCTGCCGTCTCGTTGCCGTCGGTGGCCTCGAAGACCTTCTCGCACACGAGTTTGGGCTCCAACCCGCAGGCGTCGACGAGGGGGTCATCGCTGAGCTGTCGGAACACGACGAGGACCGTATCGAACGGACGGGACCGGCCGACACCGCGGGAAGCTGGTTTCGGCCGCGGGCCCTGAGACGGACGAGACGATCTCTCGTCGGTCTCCTGAGTCCAGTCGTCGGCGGGTGAACCGGTGCTTCCCACGACGTTCGTCCGTGCGGGCCGACCACGGTGCCGTCCCGCTCAAGACAGCGGCGGAACCGCCCGATAGCATTTCGGCGGCCGAACGCACCGGATCGCCATCCTTCGTCACATCGAGACACGGAAGTCGATCCACATGAGCACTCTGATCACCCGAGGAAGTACCCCCATGCCAGCAACCGACATCCGACTCGGCGTGGTGGGGACTGGTTATGTGGGTTTGACCACGGGTGCGTGTTTCGCTCATCTGGGTCATCACGTCGTGTGCGGTGACATCGACCCGCGAAAGGTGGACCTGCTCAACAGCGGAAAGATCCCGATTGTCGAGGACGGCCTCGAGCAGATCGTGAACGACGCTCGCGCTGTCGGCCGACTCGAGT
>JBBSOH010000250.1:0-5439 GCA_038259945.1 Acidimicrobiales bacterium | reverse complement strand
TGGCGAGGTCGCCGCTGGCGACACGATCCTGGTTGCAGCACCGGCCGGCGAGCCGCTGCCGATGGACAAGATCTGATCGTCACCGCGCTGACCGCAGACCATCTCGAGCGTCAGACAGACATGACGATTCACCAGCGTTCGCCGAAGCGGTTCGTGGCATCGATGATCAGGCCACCGGACTGGATCCCCCTCCGGTCCCATGCCGCCTCACCACCGTCGGGCACCGGCCACACATCCTCGTACGTCTCGTCGTCGAACCAGTCGTGGTCCTCGTCAGGCTTCCACGCTCTCGTGTCGAGCGCCGACACCACCCGCCACCCGTCGCTGGTGAGGTGCAGCAAGTTCTGCATCGCCTCGATCTGAGAGTCGCCGAGCGTTCGCAACGACTCGACGGCGAGCGTCGTGACCGCAAACCCCGAGAGCAGGTTCCGGATCTCCTCGATGCCGTCGTGCGGTTCGAGGATCAGCACGGTTCGGCCCGCAGCGAACGGGCGACCCGCACGTTCGAGAGCGGTCACCGCCTGATGTGCGTCGCTGCCGAGGTCACGCATCCGATACCCCAGCGCTCGACGCACCATCACATGATCGACCGGGTCCGGCTCCACTTCCGCAGCCAAGACTTCATCGGCGACGATTCGAGGCTGACCGTTGTAGCCGAAGCCGCCGTACCCAGACGATCGGGTCTGGACCACAGCTCCGCAACCACCACAGGTGAGGGCGCCGCTCTTCAGTTGCGATCGCGAGGTTCGCACCCCGGGCGCTCCACACAGCAGGCACGTCCGCTCGCTCGACAGAGGCGTGACGATGCGACACAGTCCGCCCGCCGGCAGCGCGAACAGTGCGGCGATCGAAGCGACGGTGAGCTGCGAATCGGACTCGTCCCAGTAGAGACGGTCGAGTTCGGCCTGTTCATCGGCGGACAGGGCCCGAGGGGGCACCGACGCGGCAGCGAACGGGTTGGGACGGAACGGACTTGCAGACATGGACGACTCCCGAAGACGATGAACGATTTCGGGAGCACGTCGGCCCACTCCGATGCCTGTGCCGCACCATAGCGAGGGGGTACGGCAGAGTTTCGTGCGGTCGCCGATCAGCCGGCGACGAGACGCCGCAGCAGGTCGGTGTCGAGGTGCTCGTCGACGGCGTCTGCCAGCACCTCGAAGGTCGGCTCCAGGACGGGCTCGACGCGCACACCGAGCATCGCTTCGATGAAGTCCGGGTGCTCGAACAGGCCGTGCACGGTCGTTGCCGTGACGTTGCCATCGACACCGAACCGCAGGTCGTCCGTCAGCTCACCGAAGCGGATCTCGTAGCCCGAGTACGTGGCGCCGAACGCCTCGATCACGCCGAGCGTCGTTCGCTTCTCCGCACCCAGCACGGTCGAGTGGTCCATCAGCCCGAGCCCGGCCACGACAGAACCCGGCGGCCCCTCCACGCCGTGGGGATCGACGATCTCCACCCCGAGCATCATCGCTCCCCCACACACCCCGATCACACGGACGCCGTGGCGGGCGGCCGCGAGGATCGCCTGATCGATCCCGTTCGATCGCATCCACTCGAGGTCGGCGGCGAGATGTTTCGAGCCGGGCAGGATGATCGCATCGCGGTCGGGATCGAGCCGGGTGAATCGACCGGGGTGCGACGCCCAACGGACATCGGCCGCATGGCCGAGAAGATGGAACTCATCGAGGTTCGAACCGAACGGGAACCTCGGGATGACCACCCTGGGTGCGCCGCGGGGTGCGGATGAGGAATCACTCGCACCCTCCTCCTGCGGCAGATCGTGATGGAGCATCGGGATCACTCCCGCGTACGTCATGCCCGTCATCGCCGAAAGCTTCTCGGGCCCCGGCGCCAACAGCGAGGCGTCACCGCGGAAGCGGTTGAGGACGAAGCCGGCGAGCCGATCCCGAGTCGAGTCGGGCACCAGCGACCAGGTGCCGAACAGGTGGGCGAACGCACCACCGCGGTCGATGTCGACAGCGAGCAGCCCCGCAGCGTCGGCGTGGTCGATCATCCTGTTGTTGACCTGATCGCGCAAGTTGATCTCGGCGGGGCTCCCCGCACCTTCGATCACGACGAGGTCGAACTCCGCAGCGAGCGAATCGAACGATTCGGCCATCGGGACCCAGAGCGAATCGTGGCGTTCGTTCCACGGCGTGTTCGTCAGTTCCCGGTCGACGACACCACGTACGATCACCTGGCTGCGGGTGTCGGCCTCCGGCTTCAGCAACACCGGGTTCATCCGCAGGTCGGGTTCGACCTGCGCCGCCTTCGCCTGGAGCCACTGGGCCACACCGATCTCGCCGCCGGCCACCACGCGTGCGTTGTTCGACATGTTCTGCGCCTTGAACGGCGCCACGTTCACACCCTCCCGCGCGAACCAGCGACACATCGCCGTCACGAGCAGCGATTTGCCCGCATCGGAGGTGCAGCCAAGCACCATCAATGGAGTCATCGCATCATTCTCGCCGACGGCCGCGTCCGAGCGAGGCACCTCTCGCCCACCGAACTCCCCGTTCGACGAGGATGCCGCCGACCACGAACACCCACGTCACCCGACGTGCCAAGACGACCGCACGAACGATGTCGGTCGCAACCGGAGGCCGGCCGTCACCCAGTTCGCCGCGGTCCTCGGCGACGCCGTCATAGACGTTCGTGCCCCCGAGGCGGATGTCGAGCGCTGCAGCGAACGCTGCTTCGACGACGCCGCCATTGGGTGACGGGTGCTTCCCGGCGTCGTTGCGAACGGTTCGCCACACGTCGGCCGCACGCAACGGCGCTGCGACCACGACGGCAGCGCCCGTGAGCCGCGCCGGGAGCCAGTTCACTGCATCGTCCAGACGGGCGCTCGCCCAGCCGAATCGTTCGTGGCGATCGGTGCGGTGGCCGACCATCGCGTCCATCGTGTTGATCGCACGGTGGGCGAGAGCGCCGACCGACCCACCGACCGACGCCCAGAAAAGTGTTGCGGTGACGGCGTCGACCGTGTTCTCGGCAACGGTCTCGATGACCGCCCGGGAGACCTCGGAGACGTCGAGCGCGTCGGTTCGACGCCCGACGAGGCGGGCGACCGCCATGCGTGCGCCGTCGAGATCGTCCGCCAGCAGGGCATCACCGACACCACGTGCCTCCCGCTCGAGCATCGCTCCGGCAATCGCAGCGCCCGACATCGCGGCCGTGGCGATCGAGGCGCCGACGACACGACGCAGCACCATCGCCGGAACGACACCCACCGCCACGCCGACAGCGGTGTATCCCACGCCGCGGCACCGTCCGTCAGCCCAGCACCGCTCCTCGATCGAGTTCATCACCCTGGCGAACCACACGACGGGGTGCCATCTCGTCGGTGGCTCGCCGAGCACCCGGTCGATCACCACGCCGACGGCTGCGGCCGATGCACTCACGCCGAACCGACCCGTTCGAACGCTTGCAACACCCGATCGAACTCGCCGATCCGAGGAACCGCCACCCGCGACACACCGGCCAGCCCGAAGTTCGTGCAGTCGCGCACGAGCACACCGTGGGGGATCAGTCGTTCCCGGAGCCCCGGTTGGTCCTCGACGATCACCCAGTTCACATCGGTGTCGAGCACGTCGTACCCGAGTGAGCGCAGGGTCTCGGCGAACGACCGGCGGAGATCGGCGATCGCCGATGACCACGACGCCAGGTCGGTCTGGGCCAGCATCGGCTCGACGACGGCCAAGGCGAGCGACGACACGGACCACCGTGGCTGTCTGTTCCGGATCAGTTCGGCCGTCCGCTCGTCGGGTGCGATCGCGTAGCCGAGGCGCAGACCCGGGCACGCCCAGAGCTTCGTCAACGATCCGAGCCTCCACACCCCGTCGCCGTCGAGACGCCGGTTCGTCCACGTGCCCGTCGCGATCGGCCAGAACGCTTCGTCCCACACCGCGGCGGACTCGCCGTCGGCGGCCAACCGGCCGAGCGGGTTCGACGGGTTCGACCGCCACCTCGGCGCACTCGGGTCCAGTGTGTCGAGGTGACGTTCGTACAGCGAGAACTCCGGCTTCACGATGTGGCCGGCCGCCATCGTCGACGCCACCAGGGCGATCGCCTCGGAGCCGCCGTTCGTGAGCACCAACAGCGAGCGGTCCACCTCGAGCACCTCGGCCAGGGCACGAGTCGCATCCGTCGCATCGGGGTAGTCGGCGATGGTGTCCAGTCGCTCGGCGAGCACGCGACCGACGGGGGGCGCGACCGGGTTCATACTCATCGACAGATCGATCAACGACGACCGATCCATGCCGAGCGCACGGGCCACCTCTGCAGCATCACCCCCGTGTCCGCCGAGGTGTCCGCTACCGTCTGCGCTCCTGCCGACCTGCTCGAACATCCGACTCGATTCAGGCGTCCGTCGGAACGTCGACAGGAAAGCCGCGGCGTGGAACCACGATCACTGCGCCGTCGTGCGGGTCGACGTCCACGGTCACGCAGACGTTGTACACCTCGCCGAGACGTTCCGCTGTGAGCACGTCGGCAGCAGTTCCCGAGGCGACGACCCGACCCTCGTGGAGCATCACCAACCGGTCGGTGTAGGTGCCGGCGAGCGTCAGGTCGTGCAACGCCGAGATCACGGTCAGCGACTGCGTGTTGCGCAGCTCCGTCACCAGTTCGAGTGCCTGCTGCTGGTGCCCGATGTCCAACGCCGACGTCGGCTCGTCCAGCAGCAGGATCGGCGCCTCCTGCGCGAGCGCCCGAGCGAGCACGACACGTTGCCGTTCGCCGCCGCTGAGAGCACCGAGCAGGCGGGGTGCGAAGTCGCCGAGGCGGAGGCGGTCGAGCGTGTCGGCGACCACGTCGCGATCGTGCTTCGACTCGCTCGACCAGTAGCCGATGTACGGCGTACGACCGAGTAGGACGTAGTCGGTGACCGTCATGTCATCGGGGATCAGTGGCTCCTGGGGCACGTAGGCGACGCGCTGCGCACGTTCCCGATCCTTCAGATCGCCGAGGCGGACCCCGTCGACCTCGATCGAGCCGGCGTGCTTCACCAATCCGGCGATCGACCGGAGCAACGACGACTTTCCGGCACCGTTGGGCCCGATCAGTCCGACCCACTCCCCCGGCGCGATCGTGTCGGAGAACGGCTCCACCGCGACCCGCTGCCCGTAGGACACGGCGACGTCCTGCAACGACAGTTCGCTCATCCGCTGATCCCTCGACGGCGGATCAGATAGATGAAGAAGGGCGCGCCCAGGAAAGCCGTGACGACCCCGATCGGCGTCTCGGCCGGGCTCTCCAGGATGCGTCCGGGAACGTCGGCGAGCACGAGAAACGCTGCACCACCCATCAGCGACAGCGGAAGGACGCGCCGATTGCGGGACCCAGCGACGAGCCGCACCACGTGGGGGACGACGAGGCCGACAAAACCGATCAACCCGCTGACGGAGACGACGGCAGCCGTGCCGCGCGTTGCGG
>JBBSOH010000249.1:0-5441 GCA_038259945.1 Acidimicrobiales bacterium | reverse complement strand
TGTCGGCGGGACGGACCGTCGACGTCACGATGGGCGACGGAGGCTCGGCCACGATCACCGGCGATTTCGTCATGCTCGCATCGGGATCGGTGCCACGTCTCATTCCCGGCTTCGAACGTGGTGGGCCGATCATGACCAGCGACGAGGTGCTCGACCTCGACACACTGCCCGCACGCGTGGCGGTCATCGGCGGCGGCGCGATCGGCTGCGAGTTCGCTTCCACGTTCGCCGACCTCGGGTCCGAGGTCACGATCCTCGAAGGCCTCCCCAAGATCCTTCCCGGTCTCGACAAGGACGTCGCGAACGTCGTCGTCAAGTCGTTCAAGAAGAAGAACATCGCCATCAAGACCGGTGTGATGGTCAACGGCCACACGCCCGACGGCAACGGTGCGACCACGGTCGCCTTCGGCGACGGTGAGTCGGTCGAGGTCGACGCCGTCGTGGTGTCGGTCGGCCGCCGCCCCTTCGCCGACGAACTCGGCCTGGACGGCACCGATGTGCAAGTTGACGAGCGTGGCTTCGTCGTCGTCGACGAGTTCTGCCAGACCGGCGAGAGCGGCGTCTACGCAGTGGGCGACCTGATCAACACGCCGCAACTCGCTCACGTCGCGTATGCCGAGGCGATCCTCGTCGTGAAGCACCTGCTCGGGGAGAACCCGATGCCCGTGATGTACGACCGGGTGCCGTGGGCGATCTACTGCCACCCCGAGGTCGCATGGGCGGGGCCCGACGAGCAGCAGGCGAAGGACGCCGGGCACGACGTGGTGGTCGCCAAGCACCCGTTCAAGTTCAACAGCCGTGCGATGATCCTCGGCGAGACCGAGGGCCTCGTGAAGATCATCGCCAAGAAGCGTGCCGACGGCACCGCCGGCCAGGTGTTGGGCGTCCACATGGTGGGCCCCTGGGTCACCGAGCAACTCTCGGGCGGCTACCTCGCCGTCAACTGGGAGGCCACGGTCGACGAGATCGCCGAGTTCATCCAGCCGCACCCGAGCCTCAGCGAACTGTTCGGCGAGACCGTGCTCTCGCTCACCGGCCGCAACTTCAACGGCTGACCACCCGGCCACCGCGCACCGAATCACCGCAACCGAATCACCGCAACCGAATCACCGCAACCGAATCACCGCAACAAGGACACGATCGACATGGCAGACGTCACCCTCCCGCAACTCGGCGAAACCGTCACCGAAGGCACGATCACGCAGTGGTTCAAAGCCGTTGGTGACACGGTGGCCGAAGACGAGCCCCTGTTCGAGGTGTCCACGGACAAGGTCGACACCGAGGTCCCGTCGCCCGTGTCGGGCACGCTCACCGAGATCCGCGTCCAGGAAGGCGACACCGTCGAGGTCGGCACCGTGATCGCCGTCGTCGGCGACAGCGACGGCGCCCCCGCCGAAGCACCGGCGCCCGCCGCCGAAGAGGCACCGGCGCCGCCCGCCGAGGCGGCACCAGCGGCTGCACCCGCTCCGGAACCGGAGGTCGCCCCCACGCCGGAGCCGGCCGCCGCCGAGTCCGCACCCGCTTCGCAACCCGAGCCCGAGGCATCGCCGGCTCCCGCCGCCGCACAGCCTGCGCCGGAGCCGACCGCGCAGGCCGGTGACAACCGGCTCCTGTCGCCCGTCGTGCGTCGCCTCGTCAACGAGCACTCGCTCGACCCCGACCAGATCAACGGAACGGGCCCCGGCGGTCGGATCACCCGCGACGACGTGCTCGATCACATCGATGCAACGGGGGCCACGAAGCAGACCGCCACGGCCGTGCCCCAGGGTGGTCCCGAAGCGTCGGCGCAGCAGCCGACCGATGCCGCAGCCGGTGCGGTCAAACCCGACCCCGGCTCGTCGTCGCCCGCTGATGCGACGTCGCCCGCAACCCAGCAGGCTGCAGCAGCATCCGCACCCGCCGCTCCGAGGCCGGCAGCTTCGGCTCCGGCCGTCCAGGTCGGCGATCGCGACTCGGCGATCCGGCTGTCGAAGATCCGTCAGCTCACGGGCGACCACATGGTGATGAGCAAGGCGGTCAGCCCGCATGCGTTCAGCGTCGTGGAAGTCGACTTCGCCAACGTGGACGTCGTGCGTGGCGCCAAGAAGGCGGAGTGGAAGGCACAGCACGGCTTCAGCCTCACCTACCTGCCGTTCATCGCCCGGGCGATCATCGACGCACTCGGCGAGTTCCCGCACCTCAATGCGAGCGTGTCCGACGACCAGCTCGTGGTGCACGACTACATCGACCTCGGCATCGCCGTCGACCTCGACTACGAAGGGCTGCTCGCGCCGGTGATCCGCGACGCCGAGACCAAGCGTCTCGGAGCGATCGCATCGGAGATCTCCGACCTCGCCGACCGGGCTCGCAATCGCCGCCTCGCACCCGACGAGATCTCGGGTGGCACGTTCACCATCTCGAACAACGGCTCGGCCGGTTCGGTGCTCACCATGCCGATCATCAACCAGCCCCAGGTCGGGATCATCTCGACCGACGCGATCGTCCGCAAGCCGGTCGTGATCGGGCAGGGTGGGCTGGAAGCCATCGCGATCCATCCGGTCGGCAACCTCTCCATGGCCTGGGATCACCGGGCGTTCGACGGTGCCTACGCAGCCGGCTTCCTCAAGAAGGTGAAGGAGCTGCTCGAAACGAAGGACTGGGCCGGAGAGTTGTGACCCAGCCCGCTGCGTCCTCGCCGGTGTCGGACACCAGGAGCGACGCGCTCGCCGTCCGCTGGCTCGGAACGGTGCCGTATCGCGAGGCGCTGGCGGTGCAGCAGTCGCTGTTCGAGCACGGTTCAGGGCAACACCTGCTGCTGCTCGAACACCCGCACGTGTTCACCCACGGTCGCACCGCCGACCTGGCGAACAACCTGCGGTGTGAGCCCGCGGCCGTCGGGGCAGAACTCGTCGCCGTCAAGCGCGGCGGTGACATCACGTATCACGGCCCCGGCCAGCTCGTCGGCTACCCGATCCTGAACATCGAGAACAGCCTCGGAGCGTCGGACCACGTCTGCGGTGTCGAAGGTCTGGTCATCGACGTCCTCCACGAACTCGGCCTGGCCACCGCCGGTCGACTCGACGGGTTCGCCGGCGTGTGGCTCGACCCGGGCACACCGCAGGAACGCAAGATCTGCGCGATCGGTGTCCGGCTGCGTCGCGGGCGCACGATGCATGGCTTCGCCCTCAACGTCACGACCGACCTGACCTACATGCGCGAACACATCGTGCCGTGCGGGATCGGAGACAAGCCGGTCACATCGCTCGCCGAGGAAGGCGTCGACGTGTCGATGCGCGACGTCGCGGACATCGTCGCCCGACTCTCCGCCGAGCGGTGGGCCGACGGAGCGATCGAGCGTCAAGACGTGGCGTGGGCGCACGCCGCCGACGGTCGCGATCTCACCGCCTTCAGCCGAGGGGAGGGCCCGGGCGAGCAGGTCAGGCTCGTGTCGTCCCGTGCGGCCGCTCGCCTGGAGGCGGCCGGTGTCACCGACGGTCTGTCGATCGAGACCCGCAAACCGGACTGGCTGCGCCCGAAGGTCGACCTCGGCCCCGAGGTGATGGAGTTGAAGAAGACCATCCGCTCCCTCGATCTGGTCACCGTGTGCGAGGACGCCGGCTGCCCCAATCTGTCCGACTGCTGGTCGGACGGCACGGCGACGTTCATGGTGCTCGGCGAACGCTGCACCCGTGCATGCGGCTTCTGTCTCGTCGACACCCGCAAGCCGCTCGGCCCCGCCGCCGACGAACCCGAGCGGGTCGCCGAGGCCATCGAGCGGATGGAACTCGACCATGCGGTGCTCACGATGGTTGCCCGCGACGATCTCGCCGACGGCGGCATGGCCCACGTGGCCGCGTGCGTCGACGCGATCCGATTCCGTCGACCGCAGGCGCGGATCGAGACGTTGATCTCCGATGCGAAGGGCGACGATGCGTCGCTCGACCTGCTGTTCGCCTCGCGCCCCGACGTGATGAACCACAACGTCGAGACGGTCGCCCGACTGCAACGAGCGGTTCGTCCGTCGGCCGGGTATGCCCGTTCGCTCGGGGTGCTCGCTCGTGCCAAGGCCGCTGGCCTGGTCACCAAGACCGGGTTCATGGCCGGGCTCGGGGAGACCGACGACGAGATCGTCGGGCTGCTGGGTGATCTCGCCGACCTCGGAGTGGACATCGTCACCATCGGTCAGTACCTCCGGCCGACATCGCATCACCTTCCGATCGTGCGCTACGCCGAGCCCGCCGAGTTCGACCGGTGGAAGCGGATCGGCGAGTCGCTCGGCATCGGCCACGTCGAAGCCAGCCCGCTCACCCGGTCGAGCTACCACGCGAAGCACGCCTCCGACGCCGTCAGCGGTCATCGCGTCGCTGTCGCCCTCACCTCGCGCTGATGTCCATGTTCGGGTCGGACCCGAACATGGACGCAGCCCCCGCCCGAACGCGGGCAGAATCGTGGAATGAGCGTCCCCCGATTCGAATCCTTGCGGACCGAGCGGTTGGTGATCCGACCGATGCGTCCCGACGACGTCGACGCCCTGTGGAAGCCACGCAACGACCCGTCGACTGCGGAGTTCCAGGGGTGGGCGGTGCCGTACCCACGTGACGAAGCGCAGAAGGTGGTCGATGGTGCTGTCGGGTTGGACGGGTGCACACCATCGGACGGCTGGATCCAGTTGGCGATCGACGATGTCGACACCGACTCGGCGATCGGTGACCTCGCAGTGGGGCTGAGCTTCGCCGGTCGATGCGCCGAGATCGGCTGGACGATCGATGCCGGCGAGCGAGGGCGGGGTCTCGCCACCGAAGCGGCCGCAGCGCTCGTCGCCTGGCTGTTCGAGACGGTCGGGGTGACGCGCGTGCAGGCGACGATGCACCCGGACAACCTGGCGTCGGTCCGGGTCGCGGAGCGCCTCGGGATGGTCTTCGAAGGCCACACCCGCAACTCGTACTGGGTGGGCGAGGTCAACTCCGACGACTGGATCCTTGCGATGACACCCGACGAGTGGCGGGCATGGACGGATCGAGCACTCACCGCTCCCGCCGACGTCGCACTCGTCGAGGTCACGGAGTCCAACCTCGCCGCCGTCGGTCGAGTGACGACGCACCGCAGTCAACAGCGGTTCGTGGCGCCGATGGCGTCGTCGTTCGCACAGGCGCTCGTCCCGGGCACTCACACAGGCGTGGTCGTCGTGCCGTGGTACCGGGCGATCGAGGCCGACGATGTCGTCGTCGGCTTCGTGATGACGACCGAACCCACCGACGACGAGCCGACCCCGCACCTCTGGCGGTTGCTGATCGATCGGATGCATCAGCGTCGTGGCATCGGGCAGCGAGCGCTCGACCTCGTGATCGAACGTTCCCGATCGCTGGGGGCCACTGCGCTCGGCGTGGACTGGGTCGAGGGTCCGGGATCGCCGGCGCCGTTGTACCTCGCCAACGGATTCGTCCCGACCGGCGAGATCGAGG
>JBBSOH010000248.1:0-5463 GCA_038259945.1 Acidimicrobiales bacterium | reverse complement strand
GTCACCACCACCGGCCTGCTCGACGATTCAGCTGACGCAACCCGTCTGGTCGTCACCACCCAGCGCGCCGACGACGGTTCGTTCCGATTCGCATCGGCGACCTACGGCTTCCGGTGCGTCGCCGGTCGCGGCCACCAGGACTTCTCCACCGAGCCCTGTACTTGACCCCGCACTCGCGCCTGACCCTTCTGCGTCGATTGCAGATCTCTGTGCTCGTGCTTCTGGGTCTCCGACACCGCGGGACTCGCGCCCGCCGAGACCCAGAACGGCGACAGTTCCGCTCGACCCTTCAGCGACCAGACCACCCGTCGGCGGCCCTTCACGTCGGGCTTCCGGGTCTCTGAGAACGGAGGATCCGCGTCCTCGGAGACCCAGAAGCACGATCTGGTTCGGCTCGAGCCTCCCGGGACCACATGCCCGTCCGATCGGGTGATCCGACGCCGGGCAGAACGGGCGTTCGTGCCGCTCGATAGTCTCCATTCATCGCCCATCATCCCGTGCTCGACGCGTTCTCGCCGGCCGTCAGAGAATGGTTCGCGTCGTCGTTTCCGTCGCCCACTCCGCCTCAGATCCAGGGCTGGCCGCACATCGCGGCAGGGGAGCACACACTCATCTGTGCACCGACCGGGTCCGGCAAGACCCTCACTGCGTTCCTTGCGTCGATCGACCGGCTCACGACCACGCCCCGCCCCGACGGCGACCAAGCCCGATCGCACCGCAACCGGGTGCTCTACATCTCGCCGCTGCGGGCGCTCGCTTTCGACATCGAGAAGAACCTGCGCGCCCCGCTCAAGGGCATCGAGTTCGCAGCAGAACGCTTGGGGGAAGGATTCGTTGCCCCCGAAGTCGGGATGCGGACGGGCGACACGCCGTCGAACGACCGCCAGAAGCTGATCCGGCGCCCGCCCGACCTGCTGATCACCACGCCCGAGTCGCTGTACCTGATGCTCACGTCGAAGGCCGCCGAGACGCTCGTCGGTGTCGAGACGGTGATCATCGACGAGATCCATGCGATGGCCACGACGAAGCGCGGTGCCCACCTCGCGCTCACGCTGGAACGCCTGGAACTGGTGACCGAGAAACCGTTCCAGCGGATCGGGCTGTCGGCCACCCAACGGCCGTTGGAGGAGATCGCCGAGTTCCTCGGTGGCTACGAGACGCCTGGGTCCGACGGGCGGCCGGGGAAGCTGCGCCCGGTCAAGATCATCGACGCCGGGATCAAGAAGGAGATGGACATCGAGGTCGTGATCCCGATCGAGGACATGTCGTCGCTCGGCCAGCGATCGACCGGACCGGGCAGCGGATCCGAACTCGGATACGGGTCCGCCGGGTCGGGCACAGGTGACTCCCGCTCCTCGATCTGGCCGTCGATCTACCCGGAGATCCTCAAGCGCATCCTGGCGAATCGCACGACGATCATCTTCTGCAACGCCCGCCGTGCTGCCGAGCGGTTGGCCGCCAAGCTCAACGAACTGGCGGTGGAGGAGGGCGTGCCGGGCATCGTCGACTCCGAGACCGGCGTGATGGTGGAGGAACTGGTCAAGGCCCACCACGGGTCCTTGGCGCGTGAGCAACGTGTGGTCATCGAAGACCAGTTGAAGCGCGGCGACCTGCGGGCGATCGTGGCGACGTCGTCGTTGGAGTTGGGCATCGACATGGGTGCCGTCGACCTCGTGATCCAGGTGGAGTCGCCCGGTGCGGTGTCACGCGGGATGCAACGGATCGGGCGCGCCGGCCACCAGGTCGGCGAACCGTCACGCGGTTCGATCTTCCCGAAGCATCGCGGTGACCTGCTCGAAACCGCAGTGGTGGCACGACGGATGATCGACGGCCAGATCGAGTCCAGCCGGTTCCTCCGCAACCCACTCGATGTGCTTGCGCAGCAGATTGTGGCGCACACCGCAGCGGTGGAGGAGTGCACCGTCGACGAGGTGACGACGATGGTCCGCAAATGTGCGAACTTCGCCGAGATCTCCGACGAGTTGATGAACAACGTGCTCGACCTGCTGTCGGGCCGCTACCCGAGCGAGGAGTTCTCCGAGCTGCGACCGCGCATCGTGTGGGACCGGGTGAACAACACGCTGCGGGCGCGCGACGGGTCGAAGCGGCTCGCCGTCACGTCGGGTGGCACGATCCCCGACCGCGGCCTGTTCGGTGTGTTCCTGCCCGATGGAACGCGTGTGGGCGAACTCGACGAGGAGATGGTCTACGAGTCGCGACCGGGCGAGACCTTCGTGCTCGGTGCGTCCACTTGGCGGATCGAGGACATCACCTACGAGCGGGTCACCGTCACCCCTGCGCCCGGCCAGCCCGGCAAGATGCCGTTCTGGCACGGCGATCGCCCTGGACGCCCCCTCGAACTCGGCCGAGCACTCGGCGCCTTCGTCCGTGAGATCCGCGACCTCTCGACCAACGACACCCACCCGGTGTCAGACACCCGCAACACCTCGCGCAACACGTCGTCCGAGACGTCATCCGGGGACGACGACGGCGGCGCCCACGATCCGGGCGCATTGATCGAGGCTGCGCAGCGACCGGTGTCGAAGGCGGCCACGAAGCGGCTGATGGAGCACTACCACCTCGATGCGTTCGCCGCGACGAACCTCGTCAGCTACCTGGACGAGCAGGCAGAGGCGACGGGAGCGGTGCCCGACGATCGCACGGTCGTGGTCGAGCGGTTCCGCGACGAGATCGGCGACTGGCGGGTGTGCATCCTCACCCCGTTCGGCACGCCGGTCCACGCGCCGTGGGCGATGGCGATCGAGCGCCAGCTGATGGATCGCTACGACATCCCGGTCGAAACGATGTGGGGGGACGACGGCATCGTCATCCGCCTCCCCGAATCCGCCGACGAGATGCCGATCGAGAATCTGCTGATCGACCCGGAGGACATCGACGAACTCGTCGTCTCCACGCTCCCGCAGACGGCGCTCTTCTCGGCTCGCTTCCGCGAATGTGCCGGTCGCGCGCTCCTTCTGCCGCGTCGTCGTCCCGATCGGCGCACGCCGCTGTGGCAGCAGCGACAGCGTGCCGCCGACCTGCTCGCCGTGGCCTCCAAGTTCCCGACGTTCCCGATCCTGCTCGAGGCGTCGCGCGAGTGTCTGCAGGACGTGTTCGACGTGCCGGCGCTGCGCGAGGTTCTCGGCGACCTTCGCAGTCGCAAGTTGCGCGTCGTGTCGGTGGACACCGGCAAGGCCAGCCCGTTCGCGTCGAGCCTGCTGTTCAACTGGATCGCCGCGTACATGTACGAAGGCGACGCACCACTCGCCGAGCGTCGCGCCGCAGCGCTGGCGCTCGACCGCGACCTGCTGCGTGACCTGCTCGGTGCCGAGGAACTGCGCGATCTCCTCGACGCCGACGTGCTCGCCGACGTCGAACTCGAACTGCAGTGCCTGAACGAATACCGACGTGCCCGTTCGGCTGACGAGTTGCACGACATCCTCCGCAAGGTCGGCGACCTCACCGCCGCCGAGGTCGACCTCCGCGTCACCGATGACCTCGACTCGGTTCGCCCGAGCAGCGCCGACTCGCTCGACGAAGTGCGAACCGTGGACCGCGAGCACGCAGTCGAGGGCTCACAGCGGATCGAGGACGGCGTCACAGATGGCGATGTGCGAGCTGCGGACCGCGATCACGCGATCGAGGGCGCACAGCTGGGTGGCGACCCGACGGCGTCGGAGCCGGGGAGTGGGCTGGGCGCCGTGTGGATGCGCCAGTTGGTGGAGGAGAAGCGGGCGATCGAAATCGGCGTGGGCGGTGAGATGCGCTTCGCCGCGGCCGAGGACGCCGCCCGGTACCGCGATGCGTTCGGCTGTGCCATCCCCGTCGGGCTGCCGATGGCGTTCACCGAACCGGTCGCCCGGCCCCTCGAGGAACTCGTCGGCCGCTACGCCCGCACGCACGGACCGTTCGTCACCAATGACGTCGCCGCCCGGTTCGGCGCGCCACGCGAGCGGATCGCCGGTGCGCTCGCTGCGCTCGAAGGCGAGGACCGGCTGGTCATCGGCGAGTTCCGTCCCGAGGGTGTGTCGCGCGAGTTCGTCGACGTCGACGTGCTGCGTCAACTCCGCCGCCGATCGCTCGCATCGCTGCGCAAGGAGGTCGAAGCCGTCGAGCAGGAGGCGCTCGCCCGCTTCCTTCCGGCCTGGCACGACATTCCCCCGAATCGGCGCGGCATCGAGGCGCTCGTCGAGTCGCTCGGCATGCTCTCGGGTTCGGCGATCGTCGCGTCCACGATCGAGGCAGACATCCTGCCGTCGCGCGTGCTCGGGTATCGACCGTCGATGCTCGACGAGCTGTGCACCGCCGGTGAAGTCGTGTGGATCGGGGCCGGTGCCGTCGGTGCGCGGGACGGTCGGGTCCGCCTCACCTTCGCCGACCAACTCCCGTTGCTGTCACCCGGCTGGGAGGAGCGAGACAAGCCCGACGGAGCGATCCACGAGGCGATCCGACTGCAGTTGATCGAACGCGGCGCCAGCTTCTGGAATCAACTCCGGAGTGCGGCGCCCGGGTCCAACGACGACGAGATCCTCGCCGCCCTCTGGGATCTGGTGTGGGCCGGCGAGGTCACGAACGACTCACTCGCTCCGCTGCGGGCCGTTGTCGCAGGGGCGAAGGTCAAGTCGGGCAAAGCCACGTCGCGGTCGTCACGCATCGGTGGCCGCCCGCGCCCCGGTCGCCTCAACCGGATCGGACCACCCGCCGGCCAGGGCCGCTGGAGCCTCGTGGCGCCGTTGCTGGAGACCACAGCGCACCCGACCGAGGCGTCGTATGCGCAGGCACTGCAACTCGTCGAGCGGTACGGCGTGGTCACTCGCGAAGGCGTGCTGGCAGAAGGAATCAGCGGCGGCTTCACGAACGTCTACGGCGTGTTGAAGGTCTTGGAGGAACGGGGGCAGGTGCGACGCGGGTACTTCGTCGACGGTCTGGGCGCAGCACAGTTCGCCGTGCCCGGTGCGGTCGATCGCTTGCGAGCAGCACGGGAGACGCCCGACCCGCTGCTGCACCCGGGCGACGTACCGGATCCGATCGTGCTCGCCACCACCGACCCGGCGAACGCTTACGGAGCGACGCTGCCGTGGCCCGAATCGCCGGGTCGGCCGGCGCGCAACGTGTCGTCGGTCGTCGTGCTCCGAGCCGGCAAGTTGTTGGCGTGGTTCGACAAGCGTGGCCATCACCTCGTCACGTTCCCCGACACGCTGGTCGACACGTCGTGGGCGAAGGCGTTGATGGCGCTGGTTCCGAACGGTCGGATGAAGTCGATCGAGATCCGCAAGGTGAACGGCGACACCCTCACCGGCCCCGATGCTCCCGAGGGTTTCGTGGAGATCCTCCGTTCTGCCGGTTTCGCCGACGGCTACCGCGGCATGACCTACCGCGGCATGACCGACCCGTTCCAACCAAACGGTGTCTGCTGATACCAGTTGGTCAAATTCGGCAAGATTTGGTGATCCGAACGCGCTC
>JBBSOH010000247.1:0-5467 GCA_038259945.1 Acidimicrobiales bacterium | reverse complement strand
GTCGCTGAACCGGCTTCCCGACGAACTGCGTCAGGCGCGGTGGATGCTCAAGGAGCGTCAGGACTTCGTGGCCAAGACCCGCCGCGAAGCTGACGAACTCCTCGAAGCGGCGCGGGTCCGAGCCGAGCGGATGGTGCAGCGCACCGAGGTGGTGCGTGCCGCCGAGCAACGCGCTCGACAGGTGATGGAGACCGCCGAGGCCGATTCCCGTCGCCTCAAGCACGAGACCGAGGACTTCCTCGATCAGCGTCTCGGTTCGTTCGAGATCCTGCTCGACAAGCTCGGCAAGACCGTTCACGCCGGACGCCAGCGACTTTCCATCGGTGGCGGTGAGGTCGCAGCGGCGATCCCCGAGGACGACGATCACCACGGCTTCTTCGATCAAGAAGCCTGACCCGGGCCAGCTTTCCCGATCTCTGCGTCAGCCCTCACCGCTCGTTACCGGAGGGCAACTCGGGTTCATGCTTCCTTGACCTCAGAAAACCTGATCCCGGCTCAGCGAGCTGACTCGACTTTGCGGTGCCTGATCGGGGGCGGGGCGAACCTCCTCCGGTCACTCCTCGATGGAACGAAGGAGGTTGGCGTGTCCGGGTGTGCTCGTAGCTTGGGGTGATGGAGACGAAGGGCATCCGGGATCTGCGGGTCAACGCCGTCGAGTTGCTGCGCCAGCCCGGCGTGACCAAACCGGTCGACGCCACGGTGAGCGGTGCTGACATCGACGTGGTGCACGACGCACTCGCAGGCGACATCGACGTCGACGTGCTGCTCACGGTGATGAACGACGGGATCGTCGTGCGCGGCGAGGTGCGCGCACCGTGGTCGGCTCCGTGTCGCCGTTGCCTACGTGATCTGTCCGGAGTGGCCGTTGCCGACGTCGACGAGTTGTACCAGGTCGAGGTGATCGACGAGGACGCCTACCCGATCCTCGACCACCAACTGAACCTCGCTCCGTCCGCTCGACAGGCCGCACTCCTGGAACTCGACGACGAACGGCTGTGTCGCGCCGACTGTGCCGGCCTGTGCCCTCGATGCGGCATCGACCTGAACACGGCGACGTGTGAGTGCGACAACGAGGTCGTGGACCACCGCTGGGCAGCGCTCGACGGGCTGGTCCTCGACGACTGAAGTGGTCGGCTGGGATCAGGCAACGACCGACCCGGGTTGGAGCGACACGACGACCCGATATCGTGATGCGGCCCTGACGACCGACCAATGACCTGAGCCGACACGCCCGCTGCGTGACGCCGGCGGTCGATACAGAGAGAGAACGAGAGCGAACGATGGCTGTCCCGAAGAAGAAGACCTCGAAGATGAAGACCCGCAGCCGCCGCGCCAGCGCGTGGCAGCTGAAGGCTCCGGCCCGCAGCGTCTGCCCGAAGTGCAGCGCCGCCAAGACCCCGCACGCAGTGTGCGGCGCCTGCGGCTGGTACCGCGACCGGTACGCCATCGACGTGAGCTGACCTGCGTCCTTCGACGCATCCGTCACGCATGTTGCCCGTCGCCATCGACGCCATGGGTGGCGATCACGCGCCATCCCCCAACCTCGCCGCAGCGCATGCTGCTGTCGCTGACGGCATTCCCGTCGTCCTGGTCGGTCCTTCCGACCTGGCCGGTCGTGAGGGCCCCGACGGCATGCTCGACCTGATCGAGGCGAATGAAGTCATCGGGATGCACGACGATCCTGCCGCAGGCGTGCGCAAGAAGAAGGACTCCACGCTCGTGCGCGCCGCCGAAGCCGTGCGTGACGGCAAGGCCAGTGCCATGATCTCCGCCGGCAACACCGGAGCGACCATGGCGGCTGCGCTGCTGCGGATGGGGCGGATCAAGGGAGTGAAGCGTCCGGCCATCGCCACGCCGATCCCGGTCCCGGGGTCGACCCCGACCGTGCTGCTCGACGCCGGTGCGAACGCCGAGGTGCAGGCCGACTGGCTGGTCCAGTTCGCTCAGATGGGTTCGATCTTCGCTCATCATCGGTTCGGCATCGCCACACCGCGAGTCGGCCTGCTCTCGATCGGTGAGGAGTCGACCAAGGGCGACTCGCTGCGCAAGGAGACCAACGAGTTGCTGGCGTCGACCCCCGGGATCGATTTCGTCGGCAACGTCGAAGGCCGCGACATCATGACCGACGAGATCGACGTGTGCGTCACCGACGGCTTCACCGGCAACGTGGTGCTCAAGACGCTCGAAGGTGGAATGAAAACGGTCATCGCAGCGCTGCTCGAAGCGTTCGGTGCTCCCGAGTACAAGGAACACGCCGACGCACTCATGCCGGCGCTGCTCCCGCTCTACACGTCACTCAGCCCCGACACCTACGGCGGCGCGATCCTGCTCGGAGTGGACGGCGTGTGCATCATCGCCCATGGATCGTCGAGCGCCGATGCGATGCGCAACGGAATCGGCGTGGCGCGCGACATGGTCGAGCACCGGATCACGGCCGAGATCACCGCCGCGATCGCCGCCACCCGCGACTGAGCCCCGATCACCGGTGGCCGTTGTCGGCCAAGCGGTAGTCTCGCCGCATGTCAGCGAACAAGATCGAACGTGACGAGATCCTGCGGATCGTGCGCGACAGCCTCTCGGACATCCTCGAGATCGAGCCCGACACGATCTCCGAAGGCCAGTCGTTCGTCGACGACCTCGACGCCGATTCTCTCGCGCTGATCGAACTCGTCGAAGCGCTCGAGGAGCAGGTGGGGGAGAAGGCCGGCGACTTCCGCATCGAGGACGAGGACCTCGAGGACCTCAAGACCGTGCGCGACGCCGTCGACTACGTCTTCGAGAACGCGAACAACTGATCTCGTCGGCCGTCTCGTGGCACCACCCGATCCCGTCGACCAGGTTGCATCCCTCGACGAACTCGAACGCCGCCTCGACTACCGGTTCACCGACATCGAACTCCTGGACCGGGCGTTGCGGCACCGGTCGTGGTGCGGTGAGCACGAGGGCGCGGCGAGCAACGAGCGTCTGGAGTTCCTGGGCGACGCCGTGCTCGGCTGGGCCGTTGCCGACATCTCGTTCCGGCGTTTCGTCGACGTGCCCGAAGGCAAGTTGACCGACCTCCGCAAGAGCGTGGTCAGCGAGCCGGCCCTTGCTCAGATCGCTGGCGGTATCGGCCTCGGAGAGTTCCTCCGTCTCGGTCGCAGCGAGGCGATGTCGGGTGGAGACGCGAAGCCGTCGCTGCTCTCCGACGCGTTCGAAGCAGTCCTCGCAGCGGTCTACCTCGACGGCGGAGCGAGCGCAGCGTTCGCGATCGTGGAACGATTGGTCGCCCCTCACCTCGATGCGACCGCAGGCGACGTCGTCCAACTCGATCACAAGTCGACGCTGCAGTACCTCTGCGACCGACTCGGGCTCGAGTGGCCGACGTACACGATCACCTCGTCGGGGCCGCCGCATGCTCAGGTGTTCACTGCGGACGTGGCGGTCGGCGGGCGTTCCGTTGGCGTCGGGACGGGTGGTTCGAAGAAGTCGGCCGAGCAGGCCGCTGCTGCCACGGCATGCGACGCGTTGGGCTGACGTGCCCGAGCTCCCCGAGGTCGAGACCGTCCGTCGAGGACTCGAACGCCACCTCGTCGGTCGCCGGATCACGCAGGTCGAGGTCGGCCGCGAGCGGGTGGTCCGTCGGACATCGCGCGAAGCACTGATCGACGGTCTGACGAACACGACCGTGGTCGCTGCGGACCGCAGGGGCAAGTATCTGCTGCTCCCCCTGGACAGTGGCGACGCGATGATGATCCACCTTCGCATGAGTGGACAGGTGCTGCTCGCCGATGGTGGCGCCGAGCGACCTGCGCACACACACGTCGTGATGCACCTCGACGACGGTCGCGAGGCGTGGTTCGTCGACCCCCGTACGTTCGGCGAAGTCGTCGTGTATGCGCCGGACCGCATCGAGGTGGAACTTCCGGGCGTGGCCGCGCTCGGGGTCGACCCGATCGCAGATGCGTTCCCACGTGAGCAGTTGCGTCGCATCGTGCGATCCACGGGCAGAGCGCTGAAGCCGCTGCTGCTCGACCAGACGGTGATCGCGGGGATCGGGAACATCTACGCCGACGAGACACTGCACCGCGCCCGCCTTCGACCGGATCGACCCGCGAACACGATCGATGCCGCAGCCACCTGGCGACTCCATGCGGCGATCGTCGACATCCTCACGGCATCGATCGACGCTGGTGGGTCCACTCTCGGCGACGCCCAGTACGTCGACCTGATGGGCGAGGGGGGCTCCTACCAGGACGACCACCGGGTGTATGCCCGAGCAGGGGAGCGGTGCTCCACGTGCGGTCGGGGTTGGATCCGCCGCATCGTCAGCGGAGGGCGCGGCACCCACTACTGCCCGTTCTGCCAACGCTGAGATCGTCGAGACACGGGCCAGGTGGGGAACACCCCACCACGGAGACACGTGCGGACTCGGTTCAGCGCAGCGCCTCCGATCGTCATCGTGGAGGACATGCAGATCACCGAATCCATGCCCCTTCTCCCGCCCGAATCTCCGCCGGCCCCGATGTCGGCGCCCGTCCGATTCGCAGCACGCACCGAGGGGGCGACAAAGCGATACGGACGCGGCGACACCCAGGTGCTCGCACTCGACGCGGTCGACGTGGGCCTGGTGGCCGGCCGGTTCACGGCGATCATGGGACCGTCGGGATCGGGAAAGAGCACGCTGATGCACTGCCTCGCCGGCCTGGACACCCTGACGGACGGCACGGTGTTCGTCGGTGACGTCGAACTCGGTGCTCTCTCGGACGCTGAACTCACCCGCCTGCGTCGCGAGCGGATCGGCTTCGTGTTCCAGTCGTTCAACCTGCTCCCCGCGTTGAACACGCTGGAGAACATCACCCTGCCGATGGACCTGGCGGGTGTCCGACCCGACCGGGAGTGGCTGGACACGGTGATCACGACCGTCGGTCTGTCCGAGCGACTGAAGCATCGTCCGAGTGAACTGTCGGGCGGCCAACAGCAGCGCGTCGCCGTGGCCCGGGCGCTCGCCAACCATCCGGAGATGGTGTTCGCCGACGAACCCACCGGCAACCTCGACAGCAACACCGGAGCCGAGATCCTCGGCTTCATGCGCTATGCGGTCGACCGCTTCGCCCAGACGATTGCGATGGTCACCCACGATCCGGTGTCGGCTGCCTACGCCGACACCGTGCTCTTCCTCGCCGACGGGAAGATCGTCGACTCGATGGACGCACCGACCCCCGAGCGTGTCCTCGACCGCATCAAGGCACTCGGAGCCTGACATGTGGAACACGATCCTCAAGAGCCTGTGGAGCCACAAGCGTCGACTCCTCGCCACATCCAGCGCCGTCGTCATCGGCGTCGCCTTCCTCGCCGCCGCGCTGTCGGTCGGCGACACGTTGACCCGCGGCTTCGACGGCCTGTTCAGCGAAGCCAATGCCGGGACCGATGTGATCGTGCGCAACGACACCGAGATCGGCTTCGACGACGCAGCACAACGGGGGCG
>JBBSOH010000246.1:0-5488 GCA_038259945.1 Acidimicrobiales bacterium | reverse complement strand
GTGAACACCGACCCTGCGTTCTGTCCCCCCGGCTGGTGCTCACGGCGCCAGCGCACGATGTCGGCGATGGTGGCCTCCGACTCCCCCCGGTCTCCCACCCGGAGCTGCAGGTCCGCGCTCACGACGACCTGGTCGGCGCGCAGCGCACTCCCGCGGAACCTCAGGCCGAGGTCGGCGGCTGCGACGACCGCATCGCTGCCGTCGCCGAGGTCGACGATGCGTGCGTCGAGGAGCGATTCGGACATGTCCGAGCCGTGGCCGCCGGCGTTCATCCGCACGGCTCCGCCGATCGATCCCGGCACGCCCACCGCCCATTCGAAGCCGGTCAGTCCTGTCGTGGCCAGTCGACGCGCGAGCACCGGGAGCAGCACTGCACTGCCGACCTCGACGACCGACGTGGACTCGTCGACGACGACGTCGGTGGCGATGTCGAGCAGCGACACGGCGATCCCTCGGAACCCGCTGTCTGCGACGAGCAGGTTCGAGCCGCGGCCGACCACGAGCACGGGCAGGCCGCTGGCTCGTCGGGCGTCCGCGACGAGGTGCAGGTCGGAAATCGAGCGGACCCGCACGAACACGTCGGCCGCTCCCCCCACCCGGTACGTGGTCATCGGACCGATCGCAACGTCTCGTTCGGCGAGGCCACCGAGCGCTGCGATCGCTTGCTCGACGGCGTCGGTGCGGCCCACCTCAGTTGCGCTGACGGGCATCGAGCACCTCCGACGGGAGTGACGCGATGTCGCCGCAGCCCATCGACACGACGATGTCGCCATCGCGGGCTTCGCGTGCGACGAACTCGATCAGGTCCTGACGGTTCGGCAGCCACACGACCCGCTTCGACGGATCGGACTCGGTGACCGCGTTGACGATCAACTTGCCGGTCACACCGGGGATCGGCGTCGTGCCCGACGCGTAGATGTCGGTCAGCACGACGATGTCGGCATCGGCGAAGGAGGGGCCGTACTCCTCCCAGATCTCCGAGATCCGGTTGTAGCGGTTCGGCTGGAACACGGCGACGACACGCTTCCATGCGTCACCACTGTGGCGGGTCGCCGCCAGGACGGCGGAGATCTCCGAAGGCAGGTGGGCGTAGTCGTCGACGAACGTGGCACCGCCGTCGACGCCGCGCACGTCGAACCGACGGGCCACACCGCCGAACTTGGCGAGCGCGGAGCGGACGTCGGCGAAGGGCACACCGATCTCCAATGCCATCGCGATCGCTCCGGTCGCGTTGATCACGTTGTGGATGCCGCGCATCGGCAACTCGATCGTGCCGATCCGTTCGCCACGGCGATCCACGTCGAACACGAAGGCACCGCGGTCGGCCCGGACGTCGACGGCCCGGACGTCGTTGCCCTCGTCACGGCCGTAGGTGACGCAGTCGTGACGCGAAGCCAACCGTGCCGCGACCTCGTCGTCACCGCAGACCACCTTCGGACCGGGCATCTGAGACAGGTAGGTGTCGAAGCTCTCGACGATCGCCTCGAAGGAGCCGTAGTGATCGAGGTGGTCGACTTCGACGTTGGTGAGGATGGTGCCGTGCAGCGGGAGTTCGAGGTGGGTGCCGTCGCTCTCGTCGGCCTCGACCACGAACCACTCCCCTCCCGTCCACTGGGCGCCCGTGCCGAGATCGGTGACGTCGCCGCCGACGACGAAGCTGGGTCGCAGACCGGCCTCGGCGAGCATCAGCATCAGCATCGACGTGGTGGTGGTCTTGCCGTGCGTGCCGGCGACGCCGAGTGCCTTGGCCCGAGCACAGATCGAGGCGAGCATGCCCGCCCGACGCAGCAGGGTGACGCCGATGGTGCGGGCCTCGTCGAGTTCGATGTTGCGCTCGGGGATCGCGGTCGAGGCCGTGACGGCATCGACCCCGTGGACGAGCGACCGATCGTGTCCGATCGTGACCGACACGTTCGCGGCTCGGACTCGTTCGAGGACCGGATGCTCACGCAGGTCGGAGCCCGACACGTCGTGGCCCATCTCGGCGAGCGCGATCGCGATGGCACTCATGCCCGGGCCACCGACACCGACGACGTGCAAGCGGTGCGGGATGGACAGGTCGAGCGGTGCCGTCGGTGCTGCGGAAGAAGTCGGACTCATGACCGGCCCGAGGTTAGAGCGACCCGCTCGATCAACCCGGCCAATGCGCCCGATCTGTGGACCTCACCTCGCCGGAGTGCGGCTGCGCCGAGATCGGCCCGAGCGTCCGGATCAGCGCGCAGTCGCTCGATCTCGCCGGCGAGTCGGCCCACATCGGGCTCTGCGAGCAGGACGGCCCCGCCGACCTCGGAGAGCCACTGCACGTTGTCCGTCTGGTGGTCGTCGGTCGCTCCGGCCCATGGCACGAGGATCGCGGGGATCCCGGTGACGGCGACCTCGTGCACCGTGCTCGCCCCACCCCGACCGATCAACAGGTCTGCCGCCGCGTACACGGCCGGCATGTCGCCCTCGTAGCCGACCACCTGGTGGACAATTCCCGCCGAGGCGTCGCCGGACGAGTGCTGCTCCACGTCGATCTCGGCGGCGAATCGTTCCCCCGCCACCTGTCGCAACGCGAGCCCGGCGTCGTCCCGATGCGTCTGCACGTAGCTCGACACGGCGGTGTTGAGCACCCCCGAGCCGAGCGAACCACCCATCACGGCCACCAGGAACCGGTCATCGGGAACTCCGAGTCGGTGGCGGGCGTCCGCACGATCTCCCGCTCTGTCGAGGGTGAGGATCTCCTGTCGCACGGGCGCTCCGGTCACGGTCGCCCTCGGGAGGGGCGAGTTCTCGAACGCCACGGCACAGGCAGCCGCCCTGCGCGCCGACAAGCGGCTCGCCCGGCCAGGGGTGCGGTCGTACGACACCACCACGACAGGGATGTCGAGCGCTCGGGCTGCGAACACCGCCGGCATCGAGGCGTAGCCACCGACGCTCACCACGACCTTCGGGCGCAACTCGCGCAGCAGAGAGATCGCCGAGCGGCGCGCACGCACCATCTTGGGGACGAAGCCCAGGTTGCGCCGGCTGAGCGATCGCTGGAAGCCGACGACGTCGAAGAACGTGTGCGGGTGCCCCGTGTCGGGGAGGAGTCGTGTCTCGATGCCGCGCTCGCAGCCGACGTAGTGGATCTCCTCGGCCGGGTGACCGGCCGCGACCAGAGCACCGGCGACGGAGAGCGCCGGCAGCACGTGACCAGCCGTGCCGCCCCCCGTGACGACGGCGAAGGTACTCACGACCGGGCGGCCGTGCGTCCGACCCGACTTCCGGCGCGACGCGCCACGCTGAGCAGTAGACCGACGGCGACCATCGACACGAACAGCGAACTGCCACCGGCCGAGAAGAACGGGAGTGTGAGCCCGGTCACGGGCATCAGTCCGGTCACCCCACCGAGGTTGACGATCGCCTGCACACCGAACCACGAGGCGATGCCGCCCGCGACGAGCATGCCGAACCGGTCGGCCGACGCCAGCGCCGTCTGCACCCCGAACCAGACCAGCATGATGAAGCCACCGATCACGGCGCCGGCTCCGAGCATCCCGAGTTCGTCGGCGATGATCGCGAAGATGAAGTCGCTGTGCGCATAGGGCAGGTAGCCGAGTTTGGTCTTGGAGCCGCCGATCCCCGACCCGCCCAGTCCGCCCGACGCCATGCTCACGTACCCCTGGTAGGTCTGCCATGCCAGGCGGTCCTTGTTGCCCGTGACGTCCAGGAAGGCAGTGAACCGGTCGGTGCGCGTCGAACTGGAGAAGACGAAGAACATTCCCGCCGCTGTGGCGATCGACCCCATCAGCGCCATGGGTGCGAACGGCACGCCGGCGATCCAGGCGATGGCGAACACGACGGCGCCGAGCACGATGGCCGAGCCGAGATCGCCCTGGGCCATGCAGAGCCCGGTCCCGACGGCGCCGATCCCGGCGAGTGGGTAGAGGGTGTTGCGACGGTGGTTCATCTGCCCGAAGCGTCGAGTGAGCAGGTCGGCGGTGACGAGAACCACGACGAGCTTGAGGAACTCCGAGGGCTGAACACTGAATCCGCCCACTCGGACCCAGGCACGAGCTCCGTTGACGTCGCCCCCGATCCCGGGCACCAGTGGAGCGATCATCGCTGCGGACCCGAGGACCGCGAGCGGAAGCGTGAGTAGACGCCATGCCGTGTACGGGACCTTGGCCATGATCACCAGCCCGACGAGTCCGAGTCCGGCCCAGATCGACTGCTTCATGAACACGCCGTACGCACCGTTGCCCTTGTTCGCTTCGGTCACTGCCGACGCCGAGAGCACCATCACGAGGCCGAGCATCACGAACACGATCACCACGGCGATGATGCCGTACCAGATGATCGGTGGCGGGCCGACGATCTGCGGTGTGTTCGTGACCGCGCGTCCACGGGAGCGGGCCGACGTCGAGCGCCGAGGCAGAGACGGCAGGGCGGGACGAGCGGGGCGCGTGCGCTGCCGGTCCTCGGCAACCTCTCCCGTGACTCGCTCGAGCGCCGCTCGGCGCCGGTCCTGGACGGAGATCGTGGAAGCCATCAGGCGTCACCCTTCGTGTCGTCGTTCGTGTCGTCGTTCGTCTCGCGGTGCAACGCACCGGCCAGTTCACGGAAGTGGTCGCCGCGCTCCTCGAAGGACCGGTACTGGTCGAGGCTCGCGCATCCGGGAGACAGCAGGAGCGTGTCGCCCGACTCTGCGAGCGCTGCGGCCCTGGTGACCGCATCGGGGAGGAACTCGGTGGTCTGGACGACCCCTCCGGCGACCGCGACCGCCGAGAACGCCGACGCGACCGCATCGCGGGTCTCGCCGATCGCGACGACCGCCTTGACCCGATCGGCATCGACCGCCATCTCGGCGAGGTCGACGTACTTGTCCTTTCCGCCGGCGATCAACACGATGTCGTCGAACGCGCGGATGGCCACGCCGGCGGCGTGAGGTGTGGTGGCCTTGGAGTCGTTGAACCAGTCCACGCCGTCCCAGTTCCCGATGTGTTCCAATCGGTGCGGTGGCCCGACGAAGGAGGCGAGTGCGTGCTGGATGGCATCGGTGTCGGCCAGCCCCGTCTCGAGGACGAGCGCCGACGCAGCGAGCGCATTGGTGATGTCGTGCGGGAGTGACCGGCGCATCGTGGTCGTGCTCGCGATCGGCCCGTGGGGTCCGGTCAGCATGTCGCCGTCGAGGTGGTAGTCGCCGCCCGGCCCGAACGTGAGGTGGCGACCCGGGGAATCGGCGAGACGCGGCATCACGTCGGGCGCACCGGTGAAGGCGATGGCCACGTCGTCGGGACGCTGGTTCGTCCAGATCCGGGCCTTCGCGTCGCCGTAGGTCTGCATCGAGACGTGCCAGTTGAGGTGGTCGGGTGCCAGGTTCAGCCACGCCCCTGCGTCGGGCCGGAACGTGGGTGTCCATGCGAGCCGGAAGCTGGTGCATTCGACGACGAATGCGTCGTACCCGTCGTCCTCGATCGCGTCGACCAGCGGGGTGTCGGTATTGCCTGCGTCGATGGTCGAG
>JBBSOH010000245.1:0-5539 GCA_038259945.1 Acidimicrobiales bacterium | reverse complement strand
TCGCCGCACAGGTCGTCGGCACCGCGCACGGACTCGACGACGGGTCCGTGACCGAACGCTGCGTCCAACGTGCGCTGCGCCACCGGATCTCCTTTCCAGAAGATGTCGACACGGCTCCGGTCGGCCGTGATGCGTGGCAAGCGGCTGGAGTGACGACCGACAGTGTCTCGGCACCGGTGCTCACCTGGCGTCTCGACCTCGACGGGTCCTCGCCGCTCGGTGCGATCACGTCGGCTGCGAACGACGCCGGTGTCCCGATCCATCTGTCGATGTTCGCCCTGCGAGCAGGGCCGCTCTCGACGGCCGGCACGGGCCCTGTCCTGGTGGTCGAGAACCCGCGCATCGTGGAGGCCGCCTCCGAACGCGGCACACCGTGGCCGGTCGTGGCGACCAACGGCAACCCACCCGGCGCCGCGACGACGCTGATCGACGGCCTGCTGACGGCAGGTGTCGAAGTCCGTGTCCACACCGACTTCGACTCGGCCGGGATCGGGATCTGCCGACGGCTCCACGCTCGCGGATGTGTGCCCTGGCGGATGAGCGCTGCGGACTACGCCGCCGCCGTCGATCGTGCCAACTCGATGGGCGTCGTCCTCCCGACAGATGCAACGACCTGCGGCCCCACTCCGTGGGGACCTGCACTCGAAGCGGCGTTCGACTCGGCCCGAGCGGTCGTCCACGAGGAACTGTTGATCGAGGTCCTCCTCGACCCCACGACCTGGCAGCGTTCTGCCGGCGACGCGGGCTGAAGGGCGCACGTGCGTTCATCCACCTCGGAGGTTTCCCGAGACCGGCTGACCTGGTTGGAGCGCACGGCGTCAAAAGAGATGATGGGCGGCCGATGACGAGCAGATTGTCCAGGTACGCCGAGGCGGTGCCCATCAATGCGATCACCGCACATGGGTTCGGGCCGATCAGGGTCACGGACAAGCGTCCGAAGCAGGCGCTCGAAACTCTGCGCCGCTCGACGCTCGGTGCCCGCAGCGCGATGGATTCGATGGGCTCGACCAGTCGACGAGTATTGAGTGTGATCGGCGCTCTCGGAGGCTCTGCGACCGCCGACGAGTTCGCATTTCAGACCGCCGCCGCGGACCCCGAGCAGTTGGCCGAGTCGGTCGAACGTCTCGAGGTCGCGGGTCTGATCGAGCGGTCGGCGGACGGCACGGTCAGCATCACCCAACCCGTGCGCTCCATGCAGTCGCCGGCCGCACCGTCCTTGAGCGATCAGAACGCGGTCAACAGCGATGTGCTCGCGAAGATCTGCAAGGCGAACAACGTCAAGGTCCCCACCCGCAAACAGGAACGCATCGACGCCATCGCCCTGTCACTGTCCGACCCGGCCTCGGCCGAACGGATCCGCGAGGGGCTGTCCAAGGCTGCGATCGAGTTGATGGAGCACATCGCCGCCACAGCGGGGCCGGCGACCGTCCGCCCCGAACAGGTCGGCGTGGAACGCTACGACGCCTCGCACGCGATGCCGTCGCCCTACTCGCACGGTGGTCGTTCCTCCAGCACGAGCATCTCTGGCAAGGCGCTGGCCGAACTCGCGCTGCACGGCATCATCGGTGCCACCACGTGGGAACCCGAGTTGTGGATCTGGCGCGAAGCCTGGCCGTTCGTCGGCCAGCCGTTCCACACGACGTGGCCATCGGTGCCGCGACCGGCGATCCGGCCGACCGGCGAGACCCCACGTCGGCTTCCGTCGTTCGTGGCCACGTTCGATCGCACGGTCGCGCAGTGGGAGGCGGAGCCTCCGCCCGCGCTGAAGAACGGGAACATGCGCATCGGCAAGACCCAGGTCCGGTCGACGGCCAAGTTCCTCCGCCTCGACGAGGCCGACGTCGACCTGGCGGGTCGCCTCGCGATCGGGATGGAGCTCCTGCTCGCCAACGTCGTCTCGGTGAGCGGGCGCGGGCGCCGGGCGAAGGTCGACAGCGCCTGGATGGCCGACGTCGATCTGCTCGTCGCTTGGCGCGATCTTTCTCCGGCGCGCCGCTGGGCCCGCCTCGTCGCCGAATGGTGCAGCCCCGACGTGGACGTGGACCCCCACGAACTCGTCAACCGCCACCTCGTGCTGTGGGAACTGTCACGCCTCGACGAGGGTCACGGGTATGACGACCCCGATGACCGTGACGGTTCGTTCTGCGAGTGGCTGGAGTTCCGTCACTCCCGGATGGGCAACAGCGAACTGGTCGCCCAGTGTCTCGGCGACCTCCGCACCCTCGGCCTGGTCGAACGGGACGGACCCCTGGCGCTCACGTCGGTCGGCCGGTCGGTGCTCGACGACCCGACGTCACTCGACGACTTGGCGAGTACGGATGTCACGACCGCGTACGTCCAGGCCGATCTGACGGTCGTGGCGCCACCCGACCTGCACCATGACCTGGCAACGCGTCTGGCCACGCTCGCTGACATCGAGAGCGACTCCGGCGCCATGGTCTCTCGGCTCTCGCTCGACCGGATCACCCGTGCGGTCCAGACCGGAGACACGGCCGACTCGATCGTCGAGTTCCTCACCGACCTCTCGTCGGTTCCGCTGCCCGACACCGTCGCCCGACTCGTCCGAGACGCCGCAGCACGCGCCGGGCGGGTCAGCGTCATCAGCGCGCCGACCGTCGTGGTGGTCAACGACCCGGCCGACCTGGTCATCGCCGTGTCGGTGAAAGCGGCCAAGCTGACCGCAGTGAGCCCGACGGTCGCCGTGTCCGAACTCGCATACGCGAAGGTCCGTGCAGCCCTCGACCGCAAGGGGCTCGCCCCCGAACTGGTGGTGAGCTCGATGCTGGACGCACGCCAGCCGCGGCGTTCGAGCCGCAGCGCTGCCCAGTCGGCCGAACAGCAGGCACAGGCCTACCGGGACATGGCGAGACGCTCTCCGAACTCCGGATTCGAACGTCATGCCGATGCGTTGTCAGCCCGAGCGAAGCTCGCCGCCGACGTCGATGGTCGACTCGTGGTCAACGGTCCGATCGCCGTCACCCGGCAACTGGTCGACCGACTCGGTGGCGCCAAGCCGAAGAAGACGTCGTGATCCGATGAGTGCCAGCGATGCCAGACCCGCGCCGTCGATCACCAATCCGTTGATCGTGCAGAGCGACCTGACCGTCCTGCTCGAGGTCGCCGCACCCGGCGCCGACCTCGCCCGCGCCGCACTGGCCCGGTTCGCAGAGTTGGAGACCGCTCCCGAGCACGTCCACACCTATCGGATCACGCCGCTGTCGCTGTGGAACGCGGCAGTCGCCGGACTCACCGCAGACGCTGCGATCGACGTCCTGGAACGACACGCCAAGTACCCGATCGCCGACGTGGTGTTCTCCACACTCTCCGACCTGATGGACCGCTACGGGCGGTTGTGGCTGCTGCGCGACGCGGACGGACTCGTGCTGGCCACCGACTCCGACACGCTGCTCGACGAGGTCGGTGCGTTGCGGACGGTGGGCGAGTTGCTTGGCCGCCGCCTCGACGAGCACCGCAACGCGATACGCGACGCCGACCGCGGCGCGGTCAAGCAGGCACTCCTCGCTGCGGGGTGGCCCGTCGCCGACGAAGCCGGATTCGAGGTCGGTGCCGAACTCGGTCCGATGGCACTGACCGCGGACCTGCGCCCGTACCAGTCCGATGCGCTCACCGCATGGTGGCGAGACGGCGACGCGAGTGGTGGCAATGGCGTGATCGCGCTGCCATGCGGTGCCGGCAAGACGGTGGTCGGCCTCGCCGCGATGGTCGCTGCGGGGACGGAGTGCCTGGTGGTGTGTACGTCGGTGTCGTCGATCCGCCAGTGGATCCGCGAGACACTCGACAAGACGACGTTGAGCGCCGAGCAGGTCGGCGAGTGGTCGAGTCACCGCAAGGAACTCCGTCCGGTCACGTTCGTCACCTACCAGTCGCTCACCTGGTCGGACCCGAAGGTGGAGGGTGACGATCTCTTCGAGCGCCACCCGCACCTCGGCCTGTTCAGCCAGCAGGACTGGGGGCTCGTGGTCTACGACGAGGTACACCTGCTGCCGGCACCCGTGTTCCGCGCGACGGCACGGATCCAGTCGGTGCGTCGCCTCGGACTCACGGCCACCCTCGTTCGCGAGGACGATCGTGAGGGCGACATCTTCAGCCTCATCGGGCCGAAGCGCTACGACGCTCCGTGGTCAGACCTCGAGGCACTGGGATGGATCGCTCCCGCGACGTGTACCGAGGTGCGCGTTCCGTTGAGCACCGAGAGTCGCTCCTCGTACGCGGCCACCCCACCCAAGCAGCGCCACCGTGTCGCCGCGACGAGCCCGGAGAAGCTGGCGGTCGTCGATGCGCTGGTTCGTCGCCACGACGGCGAGCAGGTCCTGGTGATCGGTCAGTTCGTCGAGCAACTCCGCGAGATCGCCGATCGCCTCGGTGCGCCGTTGATCACCGGTCAGACGGGGCAGGCGACCCGCGATCGACTCTTCGGCGAACTCCGCTCGGGCGCGCTCGACGTGCTGGTCGTGTCGAAGGTGGCGAACTTCTCGATCGACCTCCCCGAGGTGGGCGTGGCGATCCAGGTGTCGGGACAGTTCGGCAGCCGCCAGGAGGAAGCTCAACGGCTCGGTCGGATCGTGCGACCCAAGGCCGACGGGGGCCAAGCGCACTTCTACAGTCTCGTCGCCGACGACACCGACGAGGTGCGTTTCGCCCGCAACCGCCAACGGTTCCTTGCCGAACAGGGCTATACCTACACGATCGTCGACGCGGTCGACATCGAATGATTCTGTCGCCCTCGCAGGTGGTTGTGGGAAATCGACCTCCACCCGCACGTTCTCCTGACACGCTGATCGACCTGTCGGTCCCCGGGCAGCGGTTCGCCGCTGGCCTGTTCGAGGTCGACGAGCCGAAAGTTGATTCGGCGTTGATTCACTCGGTCTTGCGGCGCTCCATGTCGGCCCGGTACTCGTCGGCGAGCGACTCCTTCTGCTCGTCGGTCAAGGCCTTGCCCGCCACCGGGAACACTTCCTTCTCCTCTTCGGCGAGGTGATGGAGGAGACGTTCGGCGAGTTCCTTGGCGGTCTGCAGCCACTGCGACCCGGACATGTCGTACTCCTCGAGCTGCTCGACGAAGTCGTCCAACTCCTTGTGTTCGGCCACCGAGTGGCGGGCCGCGTCCTGCGTGAGGTCGACCTCCATCAACGGCACGTAGAAGTAGCGCTCTTCGGCCCCGGCGTGTGCCGTGAGTTCACGCTTCAGGCGTGCGAACAACTCGTTGCGTCCGTCGCTGTCGCCCTCGGTCTGGACGAGCAGGTCGATCAGCGTGCGCTGGGTGTCGTGGTCGTCACGGATGGCTTCGAAGATGGTCATGCACCGAGCGGTTCCCGATCGGTGCATGGCGAAACCCGAACGGGTGACGCGGTCACGCGGAGCGGCTCGAGCGACGTCTCAGGTGTGGTCGTGGTCGGAGTGGACGCCGGCCACCGGGTCGTCCTTCGCCCAGGCGAAGTGCATCCGACCGTGGTCGGCGTTGGCCGCCATGATTCCGCCCACTGTTCCGTCCGCCCAGGGAGCACCGGGGATCGTGGAC
>JBBSOH010000244.1:0-5554 GCA_038259945.1 Acidimicrobiales bacterium | reverse complement strand
TGTTCGCACGCCTCGGCCCGCACCCCCGCACGCTCATCCCCGACGCGACGGCTGCGGGCGAACTGTTCGAGTACTGGGTCCACGAAGCGTGCCACGTCCCCGTCGAGCAGCGGCCGCTGTACCAGTGGGCGATGGGGGGCCATCCACGCTGGAAGTCGATGCGTCGCTTCGCCGCCGAGCGCCAAGACCTGATCCGCTCGGTGCTCGACCGTCTGCGCGACGAAGGGCCGCTGGTGGCCGGCGACCTCGAGATGCGCGCTCGACCGAAGGGTCAGTGGTGGGACTGGGACGACGGCAAGATCGCACTGGAGCACCTCTTCCGAACGGGTGAGGTCGCGGCATCGCGGCGACCTAACGACTTCGCCCGCCTGTACGACCTCGCCGAGCGGGTGATCCCCGCCGCCGTGCTGAACGCACCGACGCCGAGCGAGGCCGACGCGAAGAAGGAACTGCTGGTCCTCGCAGCGAAGTACCACGGGGTCGGCACCGCCGCAGACCTCGCCGACTACCACCGCCTCGCCCACACCCGGAAGCTGTTGGCCGAACTGGTCGAGGAGGATCGCCTCGTCGCCACCTCCGTCGACGGCTGGGCGCAGCCTGCGTTCATGCATCCCGACGCTCACGTCCCCCGATGGGTCCGGGCCCGCGCCCTGCTCAGCCCGTTCGACCCGGTCGTGTGGTTCCGTGATCGCGCCGAGCGGCTGTTCGGGTTCCGCTACCGGATCGAGATCTACGTCCCTCAGCCCAAGCGCGTGTTCGGCTACTACGTGCTGCCGTTCCTGCTCGGCGACGAACTGGTCGCACGCGTCGACCTCAAGGCGGACCGTGCGAACGGGCGACTGCTCGTGAAGGGTGCGTTCGGCGAGCCGGGGATCGACGAGTCGTACGTCGCCGCCGAACTCAGCGCCGAACTCGATCTGATGGCAGGCTGGCTCGGCCTCGACGCAGGCGTCGACATGGTCGACCACGGCGATCTCGCTCCTGCGCTGCTCGCTGCGACGGCGTCGTAGAATCCGACCCATGATCATCGCCATCGCTGCCGTACTCGTCGCCGTCGTCCTCGGTGTCGGCATCCGACTCGGTGTCGTGAAGGCGAAGGACGATCCCGCGGTGTGGCACGTCGACCCACTCACCTCGGCCAACCCCAAGACGCCGAACTGGCATCGGGTCGTGCCTGCCGACGCAACCGTCGACCGGCATCCGGATCGTGATGCGCACCCGCCCACGTTCAAGGCATCCGCTGCGGAACTCGGGGCGGCGTTCGACGCCGTGGCGAAGGCTGACGAGCGTGTCACCGTCGTCGCCGGATCAGCCGCCGAGGGCCACGTCACCTATGTGCAGCGCAGCAAGCTGATGCAGTTCCCCGACTACGTCTCGGCTCGCTTCGTCGACCTGCCCGACGGTGGTTCGACCCTGGCAGTCTTCTCGCGTGCGCGCTACGGGCAGAAGGACTTCGACGTCAACAAGAAGCGCGTCGAGCGCTGGCTCGACGCCACGCAGAAGCGCCTCGCCTGACCGGTACGGGCCCGAGAGTCGCAGGTTCTAGGGTTCGGGCGTGCTGAGACTGGAACTCGATGCCGAGGCGATCCGCACCACGTGCGTGACGTTGAGCGAGCGCATCGACGACCGGTTCCCGGGGAGCAGCCTGCATGCCCAGTCCGTGAAGCTGACCTCGCTGGCGGACCGCGCCGAGCAACGCTCGATCCAGGTCGCGGCACCGATCCGCTGGGTCCGGGTGTCGTACGTGGTTCTGGGGATCGTGGTCCTCCTGGGCCTGCTCCTCGCTCCCGTCGACCTGTCGACGTCCGGTGGCGATCGTGACGTGATCGAGTGGGCGCAGGTGTTCGAGGCGGTCGCCAACGACATCATCCTGCTCGGTGCGGGCATCGCGTTCCTGGTCACGGCCGAAGCGCGCCTCAAGCGACGCAAGGTGCTGCGCGAACTGCATCAACTCCGCTCGTTCGCCCACATCATCGACATGCATCAGCTCACCAAGGATCCGCAGCGGATCAAAGGTGAGCATGCTGCCCACGAGATGCCGTCGTCGCCCCGGGCGACTCTGACCGCCTACGACCTCGGCCGCTACCTCGACTACTGCTCGGAGTTGCTGTCGATGGATTCCAAGGTCGCCGCGCTCTACGTCCAACACTTCGACGATGGGCCGACGCTCGCCGCCGTCACCGAGATCGAGCAGTTGACGTCGGGTCTCAGTCGCAAGATCTGGCAGAAGCTGATGATCCTGATGAGCACGCACCCGGAGGCGTCGCCCACGTCGGGTGCGCTCGGCACTCCCGACTGACGGCCCGAAGCGTCCTGATGCGCCACCGCCGTCACCACGACCGCCATCACGCCGAGCCTCGGCGTTCGTTCCGCCCTCCGGCCGTTCACTGCGATTCAGGGGATCGTCGGTCTCGGTTCCAGGTACACGAATCGGTGAATCGCAAGCTGGCCTGCCGAAAGCCACTCTGATCGAGGTGCATCGGCACGCTGCCTTGCCATCTGCGAACGTCGGAGCACGGAGCTCCCGTCGCCGGCCCTGCGAAGTACAGCAGCCCAGCATCGACCTCGACCTCGACCTGCACCCGCGACCTGTACCCCGACCGCGACCTGTACCCCGACCTCGAGCTCGACCTCTGCGGGGGTCGCCGTGATGGTCGAGACCTGCCCGACTCAGCCCATCGGTCGGTCGGCGACGTGGACCTGGGCGGGCACGATCGCCCAGCGCAGCGTCTTGGTCACGGCGTCACCGACGGCGCGTCCGAGCGTGGCCTCACTCACCGGCATCCACGGAAGTCGGAGCGGCCAGCGGGTCCAGACGGGCATCAGCGACACCGATGCCGCAGCGATCAGACCGTAGGCGGCGCGTCCGGCGACGGGGAGCGGCGGGCGCACGAGGAGATAGCGAGCGGCATCGCGTGCCTCGCGCGAGCCACGCAGTTCGGGCCGGAACTCGGCGAGGTGCCTGCGCAGTGCCCGCTCGGTCGTGGGGGGTTCGATCACACCGAGAGCACGGGCGATCACGGCCGACTCGGCCACGTACCGGTCACGATCGCTGCCGACCAGCGGCTGGGCACCGAAGCGATCGTGAGCGGCGAGGAAGCTGTCGAGTTCGGCGATGTGAACCCAGTGCAGCAGGTGTGGATCGTTGGCGGCGTAGGCGCGACCGTCGCTCGTGGTGCCGACCACGCGCTCGTGGACGCGGTGGACGATGTCGACCGCCCGCTGGGCCTGCGACGCCGGACCGAAGCTGGTGGCCGCGAGGAAGTCGGCGGTGCGTTGCAACCGGCCCCACGGGTCGTGGCGGTAGTCGGAGTGCTGCGCCACGCCCGCCATCGCACGCGGATGGAGCGACTGGAACAGCAGCGCACGGAGACCGCCCACGAACATCGAGGCGTCGGCATGGACCCGTTTGATCGGAGCGTCGTCGTCGAACCATCCAGGCTCGCCGGTGTCGAACAATTCGGCGTGGCGCAGGTCGGCCTGCGGGCCCACCACTCGGCTGCGCACCTGCTCGCCCAGCCATGCCCGCACTCCGTTCGCTTCGGGACTGGCCTCCGTCATCGACACACCATTCCAGACATCGGTGCGTCCTGCTGAGCGCAGCGCCGATCGTGTCCCACCCGAACGACCGTCGACGAAGTACGTTCCGTGGCGTGACGAGCGATGACCGCAGCGACGACCGCCGCCGTCGCGTCCACCCCGACGACGACCCGCTGCTGAGCGACGGCGACGTGTCGTCGAGCGACGAGCGCGCCATTCGCGACGGGAATGATGGGGACGACGTGGATGAGACCGGGGAACGGCGGCGGCGCCGGGACCACGATGCGACCGGGCCGATTCCGCGGCGGGACAACTGGGGCAGGAGGATCGACCCGGCAACGGGTCGAGCGTTCGATCGTCGTGAGACCGACCGGATGTTGCCTCGCTGGACCGTGCCGGCAATTCTGATCTTCTGGCTCGGGTTCCTGCTGTCGATGGTCGCCCGTCACGTCTTCCACCGCTTGTCGGGGCTGTTGCTGCTGCTGCTGATCTCGGTCTTCTTGACCTTTGCGATCGAACCCGGGGTGGACCGTCTGGCGCGTCGTGGATGGCGCCGAGGCACGGCCACCGCGACCATCCTGCTCGGAGTGCTCGCGACCTTCCTGGTCTTCGTCGTCGCCATCGGCTCCCTGGTGGGCAGACAGGTCGCTGACCTGCTCTCGGAGTCCGAGACCTACATCACCGACTCCGTCGACTGGGTCAACTCGACGTTCGGCACCCAGGTCGACCCGCAATCGGTCGTCGACGAGTTCAACGATCCCAACGGTCGTGTGCAGGAGTTCATCCAGGCCCAGGGTGACGAAGCCGTTCGCCTGTCGCTGGCCGTGGTGGGTGTGATCTTCCAAGGACTCTCCGTCCTGCTCTTCACGTTCTACCTCGTGGCCGACGGGCCACGCCTGCGTCGTGCGATCTGCTCCCGGCTGCGCCCCAGTCGTCAGGAGGTGGTGCTGCGAACGTGGGACATCGCGATCAACAAGACGGGCGGCTACCTCTACTCACGTGCCCTCCTGGCGCTGCTTTCGGCGATCTCACACTGGATCCTGTTCCAGTCGTTGGGCACGCAGGCGCCGATCGCACTCGCGCTGTGGGTCGGGCTGTTCAGCCAGTTCCTGCCGGTGGTGGGCACCTACATCGCCGGGGTCCTTCCGATCCTCGTGACGCTGATCGACTCGCCGGTCGATGCGATCATCGTCGTGATCTTCATCGTCGTGTACCAGCAGGTCGAGAACTTCTTCCTCACACCGCGCATCACGTCACGCACGATGGAACTCCACCCGGCGCTCGCATTCGGTGCAGCCATCGGAGGCGCTGCGCTGCTGGGCGCGATCGGCGCGGTCCTGGCGCTGCCGGCAGTCGCCATGGCGCAGGCACTGGTGACCGGTTGGGGCCAGCGATACGACGTGGTCGACAACCGCCTGACCGAAGTGGTCGAGCCGACCGGCAAGCAGATCACGTTGCGGCGACGGCGATGACCGGCGAAGGCGAGACCATTCCGATCGAAGGGGTGCCCGTCGACGGGACACGATTCGATTCGTCGACGTTCGTGCCGATCGCGGTCGCCACGCGCAACGACGTCGACGAGTCACTCCACCACGGCGCCGCCGTGGTCGTCGATGCGGATGGCGCGGTCGTCGCATCGGTCGGCGACCCCGAGGTGCCGGTGTATCCGCGGTCGTCACTCAAGCCGTTCCAAGCGGACGCCATGGTGGCAGCGGGCCTCGACCTTCCTGCCCGGCTCCTCGCCGTCGTCGCCGCCAGTCACTCGGGCGAGCAACGTCACCTCGACGCCGTGCTCGAGATCCTCGCCCACCACGATCTGAGCGTCGCTGATCTCGCCAACACGCCCGACCGACCCGCCGGCTCGGCCTCGCGGGAAGCATCGATCGCTGCGGGTGTGGCGCCGTCGCCGTTGCAGCAGAACTGCTCGGGCAAGCACGCCGGGATGCTCGCCACGTGCCGGATCAACGACTGGCCGATCGACTCCTACCTCGGCCGCGACCACCCGCTCCAGCAG
>JBBSOH010000243.1:0-5620 GCA_038259945.1 Acidimicrobiales bacterium | reverse complement strand
GTACGCCACGATCACCCCGAGAGCGATCGACAGCGCCCAGAAGAACCACTGCGACCCGAATCGGGAGATCAGCGGTGCGGTGGCGAGCGGGCCGACGAGTGCACCCGCTCCGTTGATCCGGATCAGCGTTCCCGACGCCCCCACGAGCTTGCCGTCGGGCGTCCAGTCGAGCGCGTACGACACGACGAGCGAGTACAGCGGGAACATCATCCCGCCGAGCAGGATCATCAGTCCTGCGACGGCGAGGCTGCCCTGTGGGAGCACCGCCATCGTGGCCGCCACCGCACTTCCCACGAGAGCCACGGCGAAGATCACCCGGCGACGCGGGATCCTGTCGGAGAGTCGACCGATGGGCCACTGGAGCACGATCGCGCCGATGGTCGGCGCGACGAGGAAGAAACCCGTCCGCTCGATCGTCAGTCCGGTCCGGGCCGCGTACACCGCGCCCAGGCCGAGCAGGATGCCCGCTGCCGACCCGCTCATGAACGATCCGACCACGCCGGTCGGCACCACGTCGATCAGTTCACGGATCGACACCGGCTCGGGGACGGTGACCACGGGTTGTCGGGTGGTGGCCGCCAACGTGATCGGCACCAGCGACATGGACACGAGCACCGACGACACCACGAACAGTTGGAAACCGCTCGGGTCACCGACAGCGACGAGGTACTGGCCGATGCCGAGCCCGCCCATCGACACGATCATGTAGATCGCCAACGTGCGACCACGGTTGGATGCGTCGGTCATCTCTCCGAGCCACGACTCGATCACGATGTACAGCCCGGCCATGCAGAAGCCGAACACGAACCTCATCAACGTCCACGTGAGGGGGACGACCGAGATCGAGTGGATGAGCACGGCACTCGACGCGGTCGATGCGAGGCCGGCGAACACGCGGATGTGGCCGACCTTGGGGATGCGCGGAACGACGAGGCTGGGGGCGAGCAGGAAACCGGCGAAGTAGCCCGCCATGACGACGCCCGTGACCAGGACACTGAACCCCTCGGCGGTCGACCGGATGCCGATGACCGCGCCGTTGAGACCGTTGCCGACCATGAGCAGGGCCAGGCCGGCGAACAACGCCCACAGTCCACCCATTCCTGTGGCGACCGGACGCGGTTCTTCGACCGATCCGGTGCCGTCCGGGGCGTCCGATGCCACGGCGGAAGCGTTCCAATCGGTGGCAGTCAGGGCCGAGACGCTACTGCCTCGAATGCATCGAACATCACGCCGACCACGCCGCGATCCGGCGGCAACGCAACAGATGTCGACGTCAGCGTCGGTGCCCGCGAAGTTCGTCGATCTTGCGTCGGTCACGCTTGGTCGGGCGACCCGCTCCGCGATCACGCTCGGCGAACACGGCGACCTCCGGAAGGCGTTCGGGCGGCGGGGGCGAATGATCGACGAAGCAGCCCTCGGCCACCGCAGCACCGACCCGCTTCGCGATCACGTTCGTGACGACCACGATCCGCTCGCGTCCGGCCAGTCTGGCTTCGATCCGGTCGTCGACGGCGACCTTCGTCGCCGGCTTGGCGACCTTGCCATTGATCTCGACCCGACCGCCTCGGCATGCAGCCGCAGCATCGGCGCGGGTCTTGGTCAGGCGCACCGACCACAACCACTGATCCACCCGAGCCGAGTCCGCCACCTCCCCAGCCTGCCATCCCGGGTCACGATGCGCTCCTCCCGAAGTCGGTACTGCGTACTATTTCTCGCAAAGGGGTTGACATCCACGCAATGCGTGGTAAAGTACGCATCAAGAACTTCGACACGGCACCGACGCCGGGTCACCAACCACACACAGGAGTCATCCCATGAACGTCCCCACCCAGATCACCGAGAACTTCGACGCCGCCACCAAGACCTTCGTCGATGCCAACGAACGTGTCCTCGACACCGTCGTCAGCGTCAACCGTCGCCTCGTCGACACCGCCGTCCGCGTCAACAAGAACATCACCGACCGGGCCCCGAAGATGGACCTGCCGATGGCCGACAAGTTCCCGACCCCGGCCGAGACCGGCGCCCGCTACATCGACTTCGTCGAGCGTGCCGTCTCCGTCAACCGTGACTTCACCGCCAAGGTCGTGGCGCAGCTCCCGACCGGCGTCGCCGCCACCGCCAAGACGAAGGCCACCAAGGCCGCCAAGTGATCCGTGCCGCCTCGAGCGGCTGAGGAACAACAGCGTGAGATCCCGGACCTCCCCTCGGTCCGGGATCTTTCGCGTCTCGGGGTCGGTCCGATCCGGCCAGAACCAAAAAGACCAACTCGAGGGCGTCGAACATAGGATCGAAGCGTCATGAGCGAGACCCCCTCCCCCGCCAGTGCATTCGGTGAGTTCATCAAGAGTCAGCGCAAGCTGGCCGCCTTGAGCCAGCGCGAACTCGCCAAACTCGCGGACCTGTCCGACGCGTACCTCTCTCAGCTCGAGCGCGGCCTGCACGAGCCATCCGTGCGGGTGCTCAACGGATTGTCCGACGCACTCAACGTGCCCGCTGACCGGTTGCTGCGCTTCCTCGGACGCAACAACGACGCCGACGCTGACGAGAGCGCCGACGCGGTGACCACCGAGAAGGCGATCCTGCTCGACGACGACCTCACCGACGTCCAGAAGCAGTCCCTGCTGGACATCTACCGCAGCTTCATCACGGCCAACAACATCTGAACCCCGCAACCTGAACCTGGTGACATCCATCCCGGATGGATGTCACCAGGTGGCTGCAGCGACTCAGGCGTGTTGGAGTTCGGCGGCGCGGTCGCGGTCGCGCTTCTCGCCGTAGCGCTTGGCGACACGCTCGCTCGTGGCCATCCGCTTCATCAACTTCTCCTGCGCCGCGGCACCCGCGCCGCTGAGACCGCCGATGTTGGCAGCATCCCACTGACGCAGGACGACCGGAGCGAGGATCTGCTCGTGGTGGATCTGCAGGTCGTAGATGCCGGCCTTCGCGATCCGCTTCGAGTGCTCGTCGAACCCCGGGATGCCGGTGCCGGGCATGGCGAACGTGCGGACCTGCTTCTCCATCGCGATCATCATCTCGTTCGGCGCTGCCAGGACGGCTGCGGCAGCAAGGTCGCGGTAGAAGAGTTGGTGCAGGTTCTCGTCGGCACAGACCCGCTTCATGACCTCGTAGCCGACGGGGTCGCCCATCTGCAGGCCGGTGTTGCGATGCGAGATGCGGGTGGCCAGCTCCTGGAGTGCGAGGTACACGAAGCCCTCGTGCAGCGACTCGGGATTCGGCGTCTCCCCGCGCGACACCTGCGCCATGCGGCCACGTTCGAGTTCCACGAGGTCGATCGCACGGGTGGCGGCGAGGTAGCCGTAGATCACCATCGAGTGGCGACCTTCCTCGGCGGTCCACCGACGCACCCAGGTGCCCCACGGACCGTCGGCGCCGAAGAGCGACTCGACCGTACGGAAGTAGTACGGCAGGTTGTCCTCGGTGAGGAGGTTGACGTAGAGCGCACTGCGCACTTCGGGGGTCAGCGCGTGGCCGTCGAGGTCCGCATCGGCCTCGGTCCACTGGTGGCCCGGCTCGAAGTCACGGCCGCGTGCGTGCGGGACGTGTTCGTGGGGGAACCACTCCTTCGAAGTTTCCAAGTGGCGTTCGAGGAGCTGCTCGACCACGGGCGTCAGCTCGAAGAGGATCTGCTGGTCGTTCACGAGGACCAGCCTACCGTCCGGTAGGTAGGGCGTCCAGGGCAGGACGGGGAATCGGTTGGTCGCGTGACGCCTGACCGCTCGTGCGACGGGCGATGCCGTGGACGCGACGGCCCGACACGACGTCCCGAGGCGTCGCCCGACGGAGTGTGGGGGAACGTGGAGCAGTTTGAGCGACGATGCGGATGGGGACACCGGCGCCGTGTTCGGGTGGTCGGAGTCGGTCGAGATGTGGATGACCGCGATCCCGCGCGCAGCGGCGTCCGATGACGAAACCTCCGACGAGATCGCTGACTCGGCGTCCAGCCTGTGGGAGACCGCACTCGACGCCGTGCCACGCGTGGCCACCGCACTGGTCATCGTCGCGGTCGGCTGGCTCGCCGCCCGTGCGATCCGCTGGCTGCTCCACCGATTCTGGGAACGCAAGCAGACACCGAGCTTCGCGAAGGTGATGAGCAAGGTCGTCGGCTGGGTCTTCCTGACGATCGTGGTGCTGCTCGCGATCGCCGTGACGTTCCCATCGGTGAAACCGGTCGACATCCTCGCCGGACTCGGCTTCTTCTCCGTGGCGGTCGGGTTCGCGTTCCAGGACATCTTGGAGAACACGCTGTCGGGCGTGCTCCTGCTGTTCCGTCAGCCGTTCCGGACAGGCGACCAGATCACGGTGGTCGACCGTTCCGGCACGGTCGAGGGCATCACGATCCGCGAGACCCGCCTGATCACCTACGACGGTGAACTCGTGGTGATCCCCAACCGGGACGTCTACAAGAACGTGATCGACGTCCACACGTACCGCACATCCCACCGGATGCAGTTCATCGTCGGTATCGCCTACGAGAACGACGCAGCAGAGGCCACCGCTGCGATCTGTGACTCGCTGACCGCCGTCGAGGGCGTCGAGTCCGAGCCCGCTCCGATCGCACTGGTCGAAGCGCTCAACGTGTCGACCGTCGACATCGCCGTGATGTTCTGGACGGCGAGCCGGCGGAGTTCGTCGATCGAGGTCCGCGACGCGGCGATCAAGGCCGTGAAGCGACGCCTCGACGCCGACGGCATCGAGATGCCCGCCGACATCATCGCCCTGCAGGCCACGCCGAGCTTCAAGGCTGCACTGCAGAACGAAGCCGAGGTGACCCCGGCGGGCAGCGTCAAGCCTCCGACGGACTGAACGGCACGGTCACACCGATTCCCGTGCCGCCCGCAGGACGTCCACGGCGGGAACGCCGAGCGCGCGGGCGGCTGCTGCGACGTCGTCCCACTCCACGCTGATGTTGACCACCTCGCCGTCGCGGCTGGCGACCGTGACGCCGACGCGATGACCGTCGACCTCCACCGACGCCTCGCTGCGTTCGAGCACGTCGCGTTCCACGAAGTGACGACGCAGGCCGATCGTCGTCGTGTGTGCGAAGATCGCAGCGCTCACCGCATCGACGGCGTCGGGTCGACAGAGCGCACTGAAGGTGTGAGCAGGCCGACCCTTCTTCATCACGATCGGCGTCACCCACGCATCGACCGCACCAGCACTCATCACCTCCGTGATCGCCTCGGGCCACACCCGCGGGTCGAGGTCGTCGACGTTCGCCTCCAGCACGATCATCGACTCGTCGCCCGAGATCGAGACCGACCGTGACGCCGACGGTGAGACGACCAGGGCACCGATCACCAGTCGCGTGACGTTCGCGACTGCGTCGGTGTCCTTCGTGCCGGCGCCCATGCCGATGGAGCCGAGCGCCATGGCCGGCATCGGCCCCCATGCCGTGACCAACTCGGCGAGCAGGGCTGCACCGGTGGGAGTGGTCGATTCGTATGGCGCCGGACCCGCCGCCACGGGTGCGATGCCTTCCAGCACGGCGAGCACGGCAGGCGCCGGCACGGGAATCGGGCCGTGGGCGCCGCGTGTCGAGCCACTGCCGAGCGAGAGCGTCGAACAGTGCAGCTCGGCGAGGTCGAGCGCGTCCAGCCCG
>JBBSOH010000242.1:0-5661 GCA_038259945.1 Acidimicrobiales bacterium | reverse complement strand
GAGCGGGGGAAGCCGAGCATCGCACCGAGTTCGCCGAAGTACTGGCCCGGTCCGAGCGTTGCCAGGCGTTCCTCGCCGTCGATCAACTCCCGGACGATCTCGACCGAGCCCGACTCGATCACGTACACGTAGTCGGCCGGATCCTCCTGACCGAAGATCCTGGCACCGGACGCGAATCGAACTTCGTGCGCGCCCTGGTCGGGTTCGATTCCGTCGGGGGTCATCCGAACGACCCGGTCGGCGACCGGGATGAGTCGTGCATCGTGGGTCGACACGACGATCACGCGACCCTGCGAACGCAGTTCGCGGAACAGCCCGATCACCGCCTCGGCCTGGATGTGGTCGAGGTTCGCCGTCGGCTCGTCGGCGATCAACAGATCGGGATCGGTCACCAGCCCGCGAGCCACGGCCACACGCTGCTGTTGCCCTCCGGACAGTTGCGACGGCTTGTGCTTCGTGCGGTCACCGAGCCCGACCCGTGCGAGCAGTTCGTCGGCCTTGGCCAGTGCCTCCGAACGGGACACCGTCTTGGACACGATCAGCGGCACGGCCACGTTCTCGCGTGCCGACAGCGACGGGATCAGGTTGAACCCCTGGAACACGAATCCGACGTGCCGCTTGCGGTAGTCGTCGAGGGCCCGGCCCGACGCCGCAGTGACATCGACTCCGTTGAGCCGGATCGAACCGGCTGTGGGCGAGAGCATGCCGCCGAGGCACGAGAGCAGCGTCGACTTTCCCGAACCCGACGGCCCGAGCAGCACCACGAGTTCACCCGGAGACGCATGGAACGACAGGTCGTCCAACACGCGTACCACGTACCCGTCGCCGGCGTACTCCTTCACCAGTCCCTCGACGGCGAGCCCGGTGCTCTCGAGCGCGTCGCTGTCACGTGCAGTCACGTTGTTCATCCGAACGCCTCCGCCGGATCGGTCCGGTTGACCTTGCGGACCCCGATCATCGCCGAGGCGAGGCCGACGAGGACGGCAACGGCCGGCACGGTGAGCAGCGCCGAACCCGGGATGCTGACCGGCAGCGGGAACACCGGCTCGATGATCTTCGCCACGATCGCACCGACCAGCGAGGCGATCAACGCCACGACGACCGCTTGGACCGCGAGGCCCACGCCGAGCGAGGCGCCACTCGCTCCGACCGCCTTGAGTACCGCGAAGTCGCGCTGGCGCTCGAGCGCAGTGAGGTAGATCACCGCCCCCATCACGATCGCTGCGACGAACCAGAGCAGGACGCGGATCAGGTCGATCGACGCCACCGCCGACTCGATCGGGCCGAGCGCGTCGGCGGCGACCTCGGCTGACGACAGCACGACCACACCCGGCATCTCACCGGTGACTGGAGCGTCGAGAACGAACCCCGACGCTACGTCGGTGCTCTGGAACGTGAGTTGCTGCGCCGATTCGAGGTCGACGAACACGAGCGCCTGGCCCGCCAACACCGTGCTGTCATCGGTCTCGCCGACGACGGTGAACTCGGCCGGACCGACACGGACGGTGTCGCCGATCGAACGCGCCAGTGACTCGTCCACGACGATGTCGCCGGGGCCGGCAATCGGATCACCGTTCGTCAGCGTCGGCTGCCCGAGCGCGCCCGGCGCGTGCCCCACCAGCACGATCTCGGTCGGTTCGACGCCGTCACCCGACAGCGACCCGCGGCTGACGACGATCGGTGACGACGTGGCGCCGGTGCTCGCGTCCAGCGCATCCTGCATCGAGAGCGGGAGCACGGACACCGACGTGAACGGCCCCGACACGCCCGCTGCGACGACCCAGGAGTCGGCGCCGATTCCGGCGACGGTCTGGCCGGGCTCGTTCTGCAACTGGTTGACCAACCCGGTCATCAAGAACAGCAACGTCAGCACGAGTGCCACCAACACCGTCACCAGTGCGACCCGCCTGGCCCGGTACTGCAGATCGCGCAGCGTCATCAGGAACATGTCAATCGATCTCCTCGTCGGCGGGGGTTCCCGGATCGGTCCGGACCTCAGGATCGGTCCGGACCTCAGGATCGGTCCGGGCCTCGCGATGGGTCGGGCTCTCCGGTCCAACCTGTGGTTCTGGCGCTGTGTCGATGACCTCGCCCCACGGCGAACCGCCGCGTGCATCGAGCCAGGCGCTGATCGGGCCGCGGGACTGGAGCAGGCCGGCATCGGCGGCCGGCGCGACCTGGGAGAAGTCGAGCAGCGGGATGTCACGCAGGTCGAGTTCCAGGTACAGGTCGATCGCGCCGCTCGCGAGGTGATCGTCACGGCTTCGCGACGCGCCGATCAGCAGTGACCGCAGCAGAGTCGTGCCGATGCCGGGGAACCTGAGCTGCTGGTTCGTCGAGTGCGCAGGCAGCGCATCGGGACGCCCGGAGACCTTCGACCTCGCCGTGGCCCAGGTGCGGGTGGCCGCGAGCTGCGCGTTGCGGATGGGGCGAGGGACGAAGCGCCGGCGAGCGACCTTCCACCCGGACACGGACAGTCCGAAGTCACCCTTCGCCGTCGGCCCGAGTGGGGGAGCCACATCGCTGGCGACGATCACGCCGATGGACGGATCGTCGGCGAACTGGCCGACCGGGAGGTTGTCGAGAACTCCGCCGTCGGCGAGCAGGTGCCCGTGGTGTGCGACCGGCGGCAGGACGCCGGGGATGGCGACCGAGGTCCGGATCGCTGTCGACACCGACCCCTCCCGGTGCGTGACGACCTCGGCGGTGGTCAAGTCGGTGCTGACGCACTGGAACGGGATCCAGAGATCCTCGATGTCCCACCCGTCGAACTGCCGCTCGAGCACACCCACGATCCGTTCACCCTTGATCAGCGACACCAGCGGGATCGTGTAGTCGAGCAGCTTGTCGGCGCCGCAGGACATGTCGGCGAGGAGTGCGCTCGGCGACAGTTGCTGTCCGATGCCGCCGGCGACGATCGAACCCATCGACGCCCCGATCACGCGGTCCACGGGGACACCGAGTTCGGTCAGCACCGCGTACACGCCGATGTGCGCGTGCCCGCGCGCTCCGCCTCCACTCAGCACGAGGCCGACACCGCGGCCGGCAGCGAGTCGTGCGAGTCGTGCGACGTCGGTGCGAGAGGTGCCGCGCAGGTGCAGAACCTCATCGACCCCGAAGCGCTGTCGGACCGCGGCGGTCCCCGACGGCTGAGCGCACGAGTCGGGATGGAGCAGCGCGAGCCACCGTGGGATCCGCTCGGGCGTGGCGTCGAGGAGGGCTCGGATCGCCTCTCCTTCGTCATCACCGGGGTCGGGCGACGAGATCATCACCAACTGGTCGCCGCAGCGCAGTGCACGGCGCGTCCATTCGGGGGTGTCGCTGCCGACGAACCCGACACCGGTGTCGAGGACGAGGTGGTCGAAATCGGTCTCTGACTGGTGCATGAGTTCGGCGAGACGGACCTCACCGAAACCGCCGGCGACGATGTTGCTGATGCCGGGCTGGCGCAGCGACTCGTCGACCGACGCAGAGGTGAGGTGTCTCGTGGATCCGCACCGTTCGAGCGTTTCGATCATGGTGTCCACGAGCCGGGAACGGACGGCATCGTCGATCGGGGCGGTGATGGCCAAGGCGAAGGTCCGCTGGGTGGTCGTCGCCGTCGTCTCGACTCCGGCACGGTCGAGAACGCGCCGCACCAGGCCCATCGCCAACGAACTGTGGTCCTCGGCGATTCGTGCGAAGTCCTGCGACGACAGGCGGGCGAGATGGGTGTCGCGCAGCGCCGTGATGGTCGCCGACCGGGCTCGATCCTCGAGCAGACCGAACTCGCCGACGATGCCGCCGCGTCCGATCTCGATCACCCGCTGCTCCGCCGTACCGCTCGCGCTCCCACCGTCCGGGCCGACGTTGCTGCCCGGGCCGACGTTGCCGGCCGGGCCGACCTGGCTGATCCCGAGGCGGCCGCTCACGACGAGGTATGCCGCATCAGCCGGATCGCCGCGACGGAACAGCACGTCGCCGGCGTCGAGCGACCGCCAGGTGACACGGTCGGCGATCGCGGCGACCACCTCCCCGTCGGGCACTTGCAGTTCCTCGCTCAGCAGGGCGGCGACACGGGAGCGATCCGTGCGTTCGCGCGCCCGGACGATCACCTCGTTCGCGGCGTCGGGGTGCTCGTCGAAGACGTTCTGGAGGAGGGTGCGCTCGACCACCGACACGACCGACTCCTGGGTTGCGACCAGTGTGGCCGTGCGGCGGCCACCGATCAACGTGGTGACCTCACCGACGATCGCCCCGACACCGTGGTGCGCGACCACCATCGTGCCCCCGTGGCCGGCGACACGTGCCTCGATGCGACCGTCGACGACGACGAACGCTTCGCAGCTGTCGTCGCCCTCCCGACAGAGCTCCTCGTCGGTGACCAACCCTCGGCGTGCACCGACATCGATCATCGCTGCGGCGAGTTCGTCGATCCGGTTCTGGGTGACTTGGTCGACCACGTTGACCACGTCGACGCGTCGGTCCCCGGCGTCAACACGTCGTCGTTCAGCCGGCGCTGCCGGGCTGGTGTCCTCCCCCATGGCGCAAAGATGCCACACCGCCGTCAACCGTGAGTCAACCGTGAACCAGCGGTGGGTCCGCGAGCCGCTGCGGGCGCACCTGGTGACATCCATCCCGGATGGATGTCACCAGGTGGTCGTCAGGGGAGGGCGCGTCGTCGATACCGGCGTGACCGTCGGAACCGAGCGACCGCCACGTAGGTGATGAACAACGTCATGAAGGAGATCCAGGCGAAGAACGCGATGAGCGCCACGTTGGACACGGGGCGAGCCCACACACCACCTTCGGACGGTGCCTGTTCGGTGCGGGCGATGGCTTCGAGGACCGAGCCGTCGAGCGGGACGGTCCACTGGAGGCGACCGTCGTCGAGGAGTTCTCCGTTGGTGTCGTCGTCGACGACCTCGCCCGGAAGGGTGAGGCGGAACACCGCGCTCATGGCAGTCGCCGGATCGACACCCGACTGCGCGAACTGGTCCTCGAACGGGACACTGCCCACCGCGCTGATCAACTCGTCGTCGGCGAAGGAGGCGAAACCGTTCGGCAGGCCGAGAGCGATGTTCGCGGTGTTGTTGGCGGTGTCGCCCGTCTGACCGCGACGGATGTCGGCACCGTTGAACGGTGGGCCCAGACCCAGCAGGAGGTTGGTCGCCTCCTTGTCGCTCTCGAAATCGTGGGTGAGCGTGATGACGAGGCCACCGGCGTCGGTTGCGGTCGGTCCGTCGACGACCCAGCCGGCGGCGACGATGTCGTCGAGCACGAGGTCATCGGCGATGGTGGGCACCTGGGCGACGAGTTCCGCATCGGCCTCGGCGGTCACCGTGATCGTGCCCGTCCCGTCGGCGTCGACGACGACATCCGCTGAGACATCGAGTTGGCACCCGGCGAGCGCGAGCACGCCCATCATCAGAACGGCGACACGACGCACGATCGATCGACCCGTGGCTCGTGGGAGTTCCGCCGTCATCGGCACCAAGTATGACGGATCGAGTCCCGGAACGGTCGGAGCCCGAGCACGTCGTCTCCGATGCCGGTTCACGGGTGTCGGTGCGGCTTCGTCGGGCTCAGGGCGACGCAGACTCACCGATCGGCGAACGGTCCGGGTGTCGGTGCGGCTTCGTCGGGTCCAGGGCGACGCAGACTCACCGATCGGCGAACGGT
>JBBSOH010000241.1:0-5728 GCA_038259945.1 Acidimicrobiales bacterium | reverse complement strand
GAGGACGGGGTGTTCGTTCGTGCCGCCACACGGGGAGACGGTCGCACGGGCGAGGACGTCACGGCCAACGTGAAGACGATCGACGACGTCCCGCACCAGGTCGGCGACGCGCAGCACCCTGCGCCCCGGGTGCTCGAGGTGCGCGGCGAGGTCTACATGGCCAAGTCGGCGTTCGAACGGTTGAACGAACGGGCGGCGGCAGCCGGCGACAAGCCGTTCGTCAACCCGCGCAACTCCGCTGCCGGCAGCCTGCGTCAGAAGGACGCAGCGAAGACCGCAGCCCGCGAACTGTCCTTCTTCAGCTACCAGCTCGGCCAACTCGAGTTCGACCCGCCGGGCGATGCGCCCGATCTGGAGAGTCACGGCTCCCAACTCGATTTCATCGGCGCACTCGGTTTTCCGGTGAACGAGCACGTGAAGTTCCTGGACACCGTCGACGAGGTCGCCGACCACTGCCTGCACTGGCAGGAGCATCGTCACGACCTGGACTACGAGATCGACGGGGTGGTGATCAAGGTCGACGACCTGCGCCAGCGTGACGTCCTGGGCTTCACCTCGCGCGCACCGCGGTGGGCGATCGCCTACAAGTTCCCTCCCGAGGAACGCACGACCACGCTGCTCGACATCCAGGTGTCGGTCGGACGGACCGGGCGGGCGACACCGTTCGCCGTGCTCGACCCGGTCTTCGTGGGCGGATCCACGGTCGGGATGGCGACGCTCCACAACCGCGAGCAGGTCCAGGTGAAGGACGCGCGGCCCGGTGACACGGTGATCGTCCGCAAGGCCGGCGACGTGATCCCCGAGGTCGTCGGCCCGGCCGCCACGAACGAGCGACCGGAGGGGAGCGTCCCCTGGGAGTTCCCCGACGACTGCCCTGCGTGCGGCACGCCGCTCACGCAGCCCGAGGGTGAGGCGGACACCCGCTGCTTCGCACCCGACTGCCCGGCCACCCGTGACGGCAAGATCGCCTACTTCGCGTCACGCGGCGGGATGGACATCGAAGGTCTCGGCGAACAGATGGTCGAGAAGCTCACCGCAGCCGGACTGGTCCGCGACTCCGCTGACCTCTACTCGCTGACGGTCGAGCAGTTGGTCGAACTCGACCGGGTCGGCGAGACGAGCGCACAGAACCTCGTCGCCGAGATCCAGAAGTCGGTCGATCGTCCGCTGCCCAAGTTCCTCACGGCGCTCGGCGTCCGGCACCTCGGCCCGTCGGCCTCTGCAGCGCTGACCGGCGCGTTCCACACGCTCGACTCGATCACCTCCAAGTCGGTCGAGGAGTTGGCGGCGGTCGACGGGGTCGGCGGCGTGATCGCGACCACCGTGTCCGAATGGTTCTCCCAGGAGGCCAACCAGGCGTACATCGAGAAGTTCCGTTCGGCGGGCGTCGACTTCGGTGACCCCGAGGCAGCCGAGCGCGAGGCGGCCGCCCGGGCGGCGATCCCTCAGACGCTCGAAGGTCGCGCTGTCGTCGTCACCGGCACGCTGGCCGGCTTCAACCGCGAGGAGACCGGCGAGGCGATCACGTCGCGCGGGGGCAAGAGCCCGGGCAGCGTGAGCAAGAAGACGTTCGCACTCGTGGCCGGTGAGTCGGCAGGTGCCAGCAAGATGACGAAGGCCGAGTCGCTCGGCGTTCCGGTGATCGACGAAGCCGAGTTCGTCACGCTGCTCGACACCGGTGACCTCCCCGACCGGTACGCAGTCCCCGACTCCGATGCCGCGGACTCGCCGCCTGATCGGCCCGACGTCGCTGCCGCCGGCCAGGAACCCTCACCTCCAAGTGTCTGATCACCGAAATGTCAACCTAGCTTGACGCTGTGGCCGACGACGTCAACGCAGCTTGACAACCGGCCCGATCGACTCACGGAACTCTCTCGGGCTCTCGGGTATTCGGGCTCTCGGGAACCCGGGCACTCGGGCACGTCGGGCACGTCGGGCCGGTCACTCGAGCTGGTCGAGGATTGCGGTGAGTTCGGTGCGGAACGTTCGCAACTCTCGGCGGTGGAGGACCGACAGCGCATCGAGCACGGATCGGCCGTGGTCGGTCAGGACGAGCAGCGAACGCCGCGCGTCGTCCGGATCGTCCCGACGCTCCACGAAGCCGTTGGACTCGGCGCGGTCGATCAACTCGCCGACGGAGTGGAGTCTCAGTTGGAGCGCCTCGGCGAGATCACTCGTCGACGGATGTCTGCCGTGCGCCGAGCCCCGGATCGCAAGCAGCAGTTGGTGTTGCGCCGGCGGGATGTCGTGATCTCGTGCGGCTCGCTCCGAGAACGCGAGGAACCGTCGCAGTGCGTGGCGGAACTCGGCGAGGGATCGGTAGTCGTCGTCGGTCAGTGCCGCATCGTGGTCGCCTGGATCGTGATCGTCCGCATTGCGGCGGTCGCCCGGAACGGTCATGCGTTGCTCGATTCGGCTTCGATGCCCATGGGTTCGTACGCGTCGAAGCGCCGACGCTGGTTCTCGATGAGGCCGATCGGTGAGGTGAGCACCAGGCTCGTCAGGGCACCGATGATGGTGACCGGGCCCAGTGTGAGCCCCGACATCTCCGTGACCACGAGCGTCGATCCGATCGGGGTCTTGGTGACAGCGACGTTGGCCGCGACCATGGTGGCGGCGACGAACATCCACGTGTGATCGACGGACAGCCAGTCGGCCACGACCCACCCGAGGGTGAAGCCGGTGAAGAACAGCGGGATGATGAACCCGCCGCGCCATCCGGTCACGAGCGCGACTGCAGCCGCGACGAGCTTCATGGCACCCGCCACCAGGAGGGTTGCTGCGATCGGGGCGGTCGAACCGAGCGTGTTGATCTGGACTTCGCCATTGGTCAAGGCGTAGGGACTCACGAGTGTGAGCACGCCGAGAACGAGCCCGCCGACAGCCGGTCGGGACGACGCTGGAATTCGCATCGTGACCCGATGGAGAACGTCGACGAGTCCCGTGAAGGCGAGGCCGATCGCTGCGCCCAGCACGCCGGCGAGAACGGCCCATGCCAGATCGATTCCGTCGATCACGTTCGAGTGTGGGAAGTTCCAGATCGGCTCGAGGCCGAATCCGCCGAGTGTCGTGGAGACGGCGAACCCGCACAGGGAGCCGATCACGGCGGGCACGATCGCTTCGTAGTACTCGAGTCCACGGCGATGAGGAATCTCGAGAGCGAAGACCGCTGCGCCGAGTGGAGCGCCGAAGAGCACGGTGAATCCTGCGGCCATTCCGGTGATGGCGAGCACCCGCCGATCCGACGTGTTGAGCCCTGCGCGAAGCGCGACGCGGCTGGCAAGTGTGCCGGTCATCGTGACGAGCGGCGCTTCCGGGCCGAGCGTTCCACCGGCTCCGATGCAGAGCAACGAGACGGGAATCAGCGCTCGCAACCGCCCGCCGGAGTCGGGACCGGTGGGGTTCGTTCCACGATCGGTCGTCCCCGGTACGTGGATGTTGCCGACCAGCAGTTCGACGTCGGCAGTCCGTCCCAAGAGCTTGACCAACAGGCTCACGACCAGGCCGGTGACGACGAGCACGGCGATCTGACCACCGCTGTTCCACTGTTCCGGGCCGATGTGCTCCGTCAACACGTCCAGGACGAAGAGGTACGCCGCGCCCAGCGCGCCTCCGCCGAACCCGATCACCACGATCAGAGCCGCCGTGCGGGACCTGATTCCGAAGAACCTGTTCAGTTGGTCGCGTGAAAGGGATCTCGACAAGCGGGATAGATCGTATCACGATCCAATTCGGGATGACACGGCCGCGTCGTGCAGTGATGTCGGGGCCGATCCCGGTCAGACGACGTCGAAGGACCAGCGGTAGCTGCGAGCGTTCTCGCGTCCCTCTTCGGTCTTCCAGAAGATGATCTGCACCGAATGGCGGCCTTCGCTGTAGCTCTGGATCAGTGCGTCGTCACTGGGTCGGAAGGTGATGATCGAGTTGCCCGGGTCGAACACCGCCGTCGGCGGGGCCGAGACCTGCGTGCCGGCCGTCTCCGGTGTGAGGTCGCCCGAGAACTCGCCGATCCGTGCGGTCGGGAGTTCGATTCCGTCCACGATCAATTCGGCCTCGTACCCGAACTGGAGGTCGACCATGATCTGCTCCTGCTGGAACGCCTGCTGTGCGTTCTCGACCGGCGAGAGATCCTCGATGGCGTCAGGGCGATCGATGCCGTCGGAGCCGGTGATCGCGGAGCTGACGCCCCAGGCGATGGCGACGAGGCCGCCGGCGATCACGAGACAGGCGATGAGGAGGCCCCAGTCGATGCGGCGACGCGCGGTTTCGGGCTCGGCACCGGAGTCGTCGGGCGTCTCATCGGGTTCGAGGTCGGTGACGGCGAGCACCGCGGTGTTGGTGTCGGTGTCGGCGCCTTCGATGGGATCGAGGTCCGTGTCGCTCACACCTTCAGTGTGCCTGGCCCCGTCCAAGTTCGTGCAGGCGGTAGCGTTCCGAGAGGTGGAGAACGTCGACGGAAAACGCGAGAAATCGAGCGGCGGCGCTCTCGACGGGCAGGTGCTCGCAGGTCGGTATCGGGTGGCCCGTGTGGTGTCCACGGGCGCGAACACGGTGATCATCGATGCGATCGACATCGAGTCCGACAGCCCGGTCACCGTCAAGATCGTGCGTCCCGAACATGCGGCCGATCCCGAGTTCCGTCGCAAGTTCCGCAAGCTGGCCGAGGTCTCGAACGCACTCACGCATCCGAACATCGCATCGGTGACGGACTGGGGGGAGATCGAGCTGTCGGGTGAGTCCACCGTGTTCTGGACGGTCGAGGCGCTCGGCGGCGGCAGCCTGCGCGACCTGCTCGATCGCGGGCGACTGCTGGAGCCGGGCCAGGCGCTCGTCATCGGACTCGAAGCGTGTCGCGCGCTGGATGCTGCGCACCAGAAGGGCCTGTTCCACACCGAACTCACGCCGTCGAAGATGGTGTTCGGTGCCGACCGCAGGCTGCGTGTCGTCGACTTCGGCATGGCACGGTTGCTCGCCGAACCCGCATGGGTCGACGCGTCCGCCGTGCCCACGCACGTCGCGCGCTACGCATCGCCCGAACAGGCTCTCGGTCTTCCGATCGACGCGAAGACCGATGTGTACGCATTGGCGCTGGTGATGATCGAGGCGGTCACCGGTGCGGTGCCGTTCGCTGCCGACTCGACCGTCGCAACGCTCGCAGGTCGCGTCGACAAGCTGCTGCCGGTGTCGGCCGACCTGGGTGCACTGGCCTCGGTCCTCGAGCGCGCCGGCCGACCGGAATCGCCTGATCGGTTCACGGCCGCCGAGTTCGGGCGGGCGCTCGTCCAGGTCGCGCCGCGGCTGTCCAAGCCCGAGCCGATCCCGATCGTCACGAGCGGCCGGTTCGACACGACGGCGATGCGTCGACCGACCGACCCGACCGGTGGCGTCGAGCGGCCTGCCCCGGTTCCCGGGCTGTCCGGAGTGAACGAATCCGGGGTGGCAGCCGTGGCCGCACCAGGTGTTGCCGCGGCAGGTGTTGCCGCCGTTGCACCGACCGAGCCCGAGTCACTCGGCGAGTCGGACGTTGTGGAGGAGGTTGCGGCCGCGGACGTCGTGGCGTCGGAGGTCGCAGCGCCGACGACGCCCGAACCGCAGAGCGAGGTCGCGCCGGAGGGCGAACCCGACCGACCATCTGGTGACCCACTCGACTCTCCGGGGCCCATGGCAGAGCCGACCGTTCCCGAATCGACCGTTGCAGAGCCGACGGTTCCCGAGCTGTCGGCTGTCG
>JBBSOH010000240.1:0-5754 GCA_038259945.1 Acidimicrobiales bacterium | reverse complement strand
CGTGGCGATTGAGACCGACGATCTCGGCCTCGATGCCGCGATCGGCGAACTTCGCCACCACGGCGTCGAGGGCGGCGATCGCGGAGGTGTCCCAGACCCGGGCATCGGTCATGTCGATCTCCACGCGCTCGACCCCGGCGGAGTCGTAGTCGAACTGGTGCACGAGGTCGTTCGTGGATGCGAAGAACAACTGGCCGGTGACGGCATAGAGACGTTCGGAGTTGTCGGGGTCGACGACACTCGTGACGTTCACGAGGTGTGAGACGTGTCGCACGAAGAAGATCGCCGAGAGCAGCACGCCCGCCGCCACGCCGTACGCCAGGTTGTGCGTGATGACGACGATGGCGACGGTTGCGACCATCACTGCCGTCTCGGTCCTCGGCATCTTCTTCAGAGTGGACGGGGCGATGCTCTTCCAGTTGAAGGTGCCGATCGCCACCATGATCATCACGGCGACCAGTGCCGCCATGGGGATCCGGGCGACGAGGCCGCCGAGGGCCAGGATCAGGATCAGCAGGAACACGCCGGCGGACAGGGTCGAGAGGCGGGTGCGGCCACCCGACTTGTGGTTGATCATGGACTGGCCGATCATCGCGCAGCCGGCCATTCCGCCGAGGAAGCCGGTGGCGATGTTCGCGATGCCCTGTCCGCGTGACTCGAGGTTCTTGTCCGAGTCGGTGTCGGTCATGTCGTCGAGCAGTTGCGCTGTGAGCAGTGACTCGAGCAGGCCGACGAAGGTCAGGGTGAGTGCGTACGGCAAGATGATCCCGAGCGTGTCGAAGGTGAACGGCACGTCGGGGAGCGCGAAGAACGGGAGCGAGTCGGGGAGTTCGCCCATGTCGCCGACGGTCGGCGTGTCCCAGCCCATCACGATGGCGCCGGCGGCGATCACGACGATGGCGACCAATGGCGACGGGATGGCCTTGAAGATGCGGGGGAGGCCGTAGATGATCGTGAGGCCCACCACGATGAAGGCGAGGTTGAGCGCCAACTGGCTGTCGCGGATGGCCGACGTCTCGTCCGACAGCAGGATGTGTGGCACCTGGGCGAGGAAGATCAGGATCGCGAGCGCGTTGACGAAGCCGAGCATCACCGTTCGCGGGATGAACCGCATCAGCGCTCCGATTCCGAGCAGGCCGAACAGGATCTGCATCGCTCCGGCGAGGATGGTGGCGGCGAACAGCAGGGCGAGTCCGTTCTCCTTCTCCACGAGTGGGACGACCACCAGCGCCATCGCTCCGGTCGCAGCAGAGATCATGCCCATTCGGCCGCCGGTCATCGAGATGATGATCGCGATGGAGAATGATGCGTAGAGGCCGACCTTCGGGTCGACGCCGGCGATGATCGAGAACGAGATCGCCTCGGGGATCAGAGCAAGTGCGACGACGAGGCCCGACAGCAGGTCGGCCTTGGGGTTGGAGAGCCAGGCCGAACGCTGGAAAACGTGCGAGTGGTTGCGATCCGGAGACTTCTCCGGTTTCGCGAAGTCGGGCATGCTCGCATCTGTCACTGTCATGGTTCTCCACCTTTGCGGTCTCGGACGATCCGGACCACCGACATCGGTGGGCCACGCATCACGACGCCGGTCAACAGGGGCGTCAGCTGCGACGACGGTTCATCAGCAGCATTTCCACGCTACGAGAGCGAATCCCCGAAGTCGTACCGAGCCACAAGCGTCACACGGCGGCTCGAACGTGCCGGCCCCACCGTCGGGCGCAGTGGTCTCGCTTCGTGCGGACGGGGAGGCCACCCCGGCGAGGCGATGTGGAGGGCCCGGTGGCGACTGACGTAGTCGAACGGTCAGGCGTTGCGGATGGTGGAGACGAGACCGTCGACATCGAGGCCGTAGCGAGCGTGGATGTTGTTCGCCTTCGGGTCGTGCGGGTGGAACTTCGTCGGCAACCCCAACGGGGTGACCGGGACCGATCCGTCGATCTCGCAGACCTCGGTGGCGATGGCCATTCCGATGCCACCGTCGCGGATGCCGTCCTCGATGGTGACGACGGCGCGGTGCGCCGCTGCGTCGGCGATCATTGCCGGGTCGAGCGGGGCACAGCACCGGGCGTCCCACACGGTCACCTCGGGGCCACCCTCGGCAGCGAGCCTCTCGGCGGCCTTCTCGGCGGTCTCGAGCATCTTGCCGATCGCGATCACGCAGACGGCTTCGGAGGGGTCGGATGCCGCGGCGACCTTGCGGCCGAGGATGCCGGCACCCACCTCGTGTTCGCTCACCTGGCGTGCTTTGCCGCGTGCGTAGCGGATCACGACGGGTCCCTCGTCGGTGAGCGACGTGGCGTCGTGCAGCATCTGGGTCAGTTCCTGCGCACTGGACGGAACGAGCACGCGCATGCCCGGCACCTTCGACATCAACGCCATGTCGTACACGCCGTGGTGGCTGGCGCCGTCGGGGCCGGTGACACCGGCGCGGTCGAGGCAGAAGATCACCGGGAGGCGGTGCATCGCCACGTCGTACACGACCTGGTCCCACGCTCGGTTGAGGAACGTCGAGTAGATCGCCACGACGGGTCGCAGCCCGCCCATCGCCATGCCCGCTGCGCTCGTGACGGCGTGCTGTTCGGCGATCCCGACGTCGAAGAACCGATCGGGGAAACGTTCCTGGAACGGGATCAGGCCGGTCGGTCCGGGCATCGCAGCCGTGATCGCGACGAGACGGGAGTCGGCCTCGGCCTCTTTCACGATCGCATCGGCGAAGGCCTGCGTGTAGCCGCTCGCGACGGCCTTGGGTGGGCCGATCGCCGGATCGAACACCGGGGCGTCGTGCAGGTTCTTCTCGTCGTCGTCCTCGGCGGGGGAGTAGCCGCGGCCTTTCTGGGTGAGGACGTGGACGACGATCGGGCCCTCCTCGGAGAGTTCGATCGCGTTGTGGAAGGCCTCTTCCATCTCGGCGACGTCGTGCCCGTCGAAGGGGCCGACGTAACGGGCGCCGAGTGCTTCGAAGAACGACGGGGGTTGCAGGAACTCGCGTACCGCCGCCTTGAACGCCTCCATTGCAGAGCCGGCCTGATTGCCGACGACCGGGATCCCTTGGAGCACACCTTCGATCCGGCGTTGGCGACGCACGTAGACCGGGTTCTGGCGGATGTCCGTGAGTGCGTTCGAGAGTTTCCCGGTGACTCGGTCGGTGATGGTCGGGCGACCGGCGGACGGGTGGTTCGACTGTTCGTCGACACCCTGGGAATTTGCCGAGAGATTCGAGATGGTCGGCGCGTAGGAGCGCCCGTTGTCGTTCAGCACCACGATCACGCCACGGCGGTGGTGGCCCATGTTGTTCAGCGCCTCGTAGGCCATGCCGCCCGTCATGGCCCCGTCGCCGATCACTGCGACGATGTGCCGGCGATCGTTCGTGCCCAGGTCGCGCGCTGCGGCGAGTCCGTCGGCGTAGGACAGCACCGTCGACGCATGGCTGTTCTCGATGAGGTCGTGAACGGACTCCTCACGGCTCGGGTAGCCGGAGAGGCCGCCGGCCTGGCGCAACGTCTCGAACTGGGACTGGCGTCCGGTGACGATCTTGTGGACGTAGGCCTGGTGACCGGTGTCCCACAGGATCGCGTCGTGCGGCGACTCGAACACGCGGTGCAGCGCAAGGGTCAGTTCGACCGCTCCGAGGTTCGAACCGAGGTGGCCGCCGACCTCGGACACCGCAGACACGATGAAGTCCCGGATCTCGCCGGACAGATCACGGAGTTGTTCGTGATCGAGCGTCCGCAGGTCGCCGGGTTCGCGGATGCGCTCGAGATACATACGCGCTCCAGGCTACCCGCCGGGCGCGGTGGCGATTCAGCCTGCGGTCGGGCCGAGCCGGTACACCGTGACGTGATGATCGGCGAGGTCGTCGAACGTCGCACCGGACATGTCGGCATCGCGCCGTTCGAGGTGGAATCCGGCGGCAGCGGCCATGTCGTCGAGTTCTGCGGGTGGGGCCCAGCGGATCGACCACGGGCGCAGTCGGACGCCTCCGGACTCGGTGAACTCGACGAACTGTCCACTGGTGCGCTGCTGGTCCGGTCGATGGTCCGACACCGACAGCACCACCCTGTCGACCGACATCGACCGGACGCTCACGTCGTGACCGGACGGGGCTTCGTCGTCGGGGACGATTGCTTCGACCACGAAGCACCCGCCGGGACGCAGCCGTGCCGCGACCTCGGTGAAGCATCGCCGCTGAGCGTCCGCATCGAGCAGGTTGAAGATCGTGTTGTAGGCGACGAGGCACGCGTCGAACGGCCCGTCGGGAAGGTCGTCGACCATGTCGCCGCACACGGTGATGACCGATGAACCGGACGCGACGGGTCTGCGCCCTGTCGCACTCGCATCATCCGACCGGGACGGAGCGTCGAGTCGCTCGACGAGCTTGGCGAGCATCGCCGCGCTCGAGTCGATCCCGACGACGCGCAGACCGGCGGTCGACATCGGGATCGCGAGCCTCCCGGTGCCGACGCCCAGTTCGAGCACGCGACCCCCTGACCCGCTGAGTTCGACCATCCGCGCAACCGTTGCGCCCACGTCGGTGACCTCGCTGTACCAGTCGTCGTACACGTCGGCGAACCCGTCGCCGTAGCTCGTCGAGTCGTATCCGCGCATCGCCGCGCACGCTACCCGGACGGGTGGTGGGCCGACCCTGGCATGGTCCGCGCCCCACGATCGGCGATGATGGTGCGATGACGGAGCAGGGCGGCGCCTGGGAGCGACTCGACGCCACCGCCGCCACCCCCCGCTCGGTGGGTTCGTCGGCGGCATCCTCGTCCTCTGTGTCAGGCTCCGGGTCGGGATCGCTGCGGCGCGTTGCATCGAGCTTCCGGCTCCGTCGCAGTCGCGGCCCGACACTCGCCTCGCTCGACGGTGGAGGCTCGATCCTGCAGCGGCGACTGCGCGACGTGATGCTCGGTGCGACCGTGATCCTGGTCCCGGCCGTGGCGCTCAACGTGTGGGTCTCGAGCCTCGGCTACGACCGCCTCGACCCGAACGACTCGGCGGTCCCGTCCTTCCTGGGCGACGACACCGGCGGTGGCATCGAGGACCTCGCCGTGTGGATCTCGATCGTGTTCGCCAGCCTCGTCACCGCGGTCGTCGGATACTTCGCCGCCCAGATCCTGCTGGGCGAGAGGTTCCGCAGCCCCGTGACGCTGGCGACCGCACTGACACGGACGGGGAGGCGCCTGCCGTCGATCACCGCCGCCTGGATGCTGACGCACTGGTGGTTCCCGATCATGGCGCTCATCGTCGTCACCGCCGAGGTCGACCTGGTGGGTGTGTGGCTGTTCCTGTTCGCCTTCATCTCGTGGTTCTCGTCCGCAGCGACCCTGTTCGTCGTCCCGGTCATGGTCGGCGAGCGGCTCGGACCGTTGGCCGCGGCGAAGCGGAACTGGCGTCTCGTGAGGTTGCGCTACGGCCTGTGCGTCGTGTTCGTCATGCTCGCCACGCTGCTGTCGGTCCTGCTGCTCGTCGGCATCGCGACGCTGGTGCCACTGCTCGACCAGTTCGGCTTCCTGGAACTCGGCAGTGCAGGGTGGATCGTGCAGGGCGTGATGGTGCAGTTGGCGGTGCTCGTCGTGGTGCCACTGATCGCGCTCGGCACGGCCCAGGCATACCTCGAGGTCCGACTCGCCGCCGAAGGGCTCGACCTGCAGATCGACGCCGACCGCGCGTTCGGTCCGTCGACGGCCGAGGTGGGCGCGTGATCGCCGATGTCGGTCTGGTGCTCGCGCGGCTGGTGCCGCATCGTGTGATGACGGG
>JBBSOH010000239.1:0-5770 GCA_038259945.1 Acidimicrobiales bacterium | reverse complement strand
GGCTCGTGTGGACGCCCGAAGCGGGCCGGCGGGCGCTCGAACCCGACGCTCGCGTCGATCCGCCCGTCGTCGCCTGCACCAAGACGTCGTTCGATCGGTCGGACGTCATCGCCTTCAGCGAAGGTCGCACACTCCAGTGCTTCGGGCCCGGATTCGAATGGGCCGAGACCCACACACGATCCCCTCGGATCCAGGCCGGCGGGCAACTGTTCATCGACGAAGTCACCGAGTTCGACCCGGCCGGCGGGCCGTGGGGACGCGGCTTCATGCGATGCGAGTCCGACGTGGCCGACGACGCCTGGTTCTTCGACGGCCACTTCAAGAACGATCCGTGCATGCCCGGCAACTTCATGGTCGAGGCGTGCATCGAGGCGATGTCGATCTACCTGGCAGCGCTCGGCCACACGCTTCGTGCCGACGGATGGCGCTTCCAGCCGCTGCCCGATCAGCCGTTCGAACTGAAGTGCCGCGGCGAGATCAACCCGCAGACGAGCCGAGTCGCCTACGAGCTGCACATCGAGGAGATCCATTCGGGCCCGCACCCGACGATCATCTGCGACGTCGTCGGGTTCGTCGACGGTGCCGCGGCGTTCCACGCACATCGCGTCGGGGTCGAGCTCGTGCCCGGTTGGCCGTTGTCGACGAGGCCCGAGTTGTACGCCGGGTTCGAGGAACCGGTCGCCGTGGCAACGGGTCCCGACGGGCTGCCCTTCGACCGCAAGGCGATCCTGTCGACGGCGTGGGGCAAGCCGTCCGACGCATTCGGTTCGATGTACGAGGTGTTCGACGGCACCCGACGCTCGCCGCGCCTGCCGGGTGAGCCGTACCTCTTCATCAGCCGCATCACCGAGATCGTCGGCGACCTCGACGTGTGCGAAGCGGGCATGGAGATCGTCTGCGAGTACGACATCCCCGACGACGCCTGGTACTTCGACGAGAACGGTGCCGAGACGATGCCGTACGCAGTGCTGCTCGAAGCCGCTCTCCAACCCTGCGGTTGGGTCGCGTCCGCCGTGGGCTCCGCATCAGCGATCGCCACCGACGTGCTGTTCCGCAACCTCGACGGCACCGGAACCCTGGTCGGCGAACTCACCCGCACCGCCGGCACGTTGACCACCCGGGTGAAGCTGACGAGCGTCTCCCAGGCCGGGGGAATGGTGATCGAAGGCTTCGACGTCGAATGCTCGCTCGGTGATCGGGTCGTGTACACGATGACCACTGTCTTCGGCTTCTTCCCGCCCGCGGCGTTCGAGGACCAGGCCGGGCTCCCGGTCGGCGAATCGGACCGGGCGCTGCTCGACCTCGCCGGCGACGAGACGATCGACCTCACCCAGCGGACAGGCAGCGCCTTCTCCGGGACCGCCCGTCTCGCCGGAGACCAGTTGCTGATGATCGATCGCGTCACCCGCGTTCCCGGTGCCGGACGCAACGGGCTCGGCGTGGTGCGCGGGGAGAAGAACGTCGACGTCTCCGAGTGGTTCTTCAAGGCGCACTTCTTCCAGGACCCGGTGCAACCCGGCTCGCTGGGCGTCGAGGCCCTGCTCCAACTCCTGCAGTTCCACATGCTCGACACGGGAATGGCCGACGGCCTCGACGACGCCCGCTTCGAGCCGATCCTGCTCGGCTCACCGATGACCTGGAAGTACCGAGGCCAGGTCACGCCGGCGAACACGCTCATCACGTCGACGATGGAGATCACCGAGACCGGAGTCGACGAGTCGGGCCCGTTCGTGATCGGCACTGGTTCGCTGTGGTGCGACGGGCTGCGGATCTACGAGGTGTCGAACATGGGGATGCGGCTCGTCTCGGGTGCACCGCGTGCCCATGCCACGCCGACACCCCCCGAGCAGACCACCATGTCGACGCTCCTGTCGTCCGCCGACTCGGCGGACTCCCCGGGGATCACCGAGACCTCATCCGATGACGCATCGACCGTTTCGGTCGTCACGGTGACGCCTGCGAGTCACCCACAACTGGCGGATCATGCGGTCGACGGGACGCCGGTCGTTCCCGTGGCGTTCGCCGTCGAGTGGTTCGCCCGGGCGGCGACCCAACACCGTCCCGACCTGCATCTGACCGAACTCTCCGACGTCCGGGTCCTGAAGGGCCTGGTCCTCGACGACTTCCTCGATGGTGGGTCGCTCGAGGTGGAGATCACCGCACGAACGACCGACACGTCATCGACCGCAACGACCGTCGCTCTCGATCTCGTCGACGCGATCACGAAGCGTCCGCACTACCGCTGCACTGCGCTGCTCACGACACAGGCACCGGCACGATCGCTCGTCGAACTTCCTGCCGACGTGGGTGGCGAGGCCTGGTCCGGTGTCGTGTACGACGGCGACGTGCTCTTCCACGGGAACGCGTTCCAGGTCATCCGGTCCATCGACCAGGTGTCGTCCACTGGCCTGTCGGCAGGACTCGTCGGCGTCGGCGGGCTCGCATGGCCACCGGCGGCTTGGGCATCGGACCCGGCGCTGCTCGACGGTGGACTCCAACTCGCTCTGAGGTGGACTCACCATCTGCTCGGTGCAAGGTCGCTGCCCACCGGCATCGAACGGATCCGCCACCTGAACCCACCCGCACACGGACGCCACGTCGCCGTCCTCACGGCTCGACGGTCGACCGCGAACATGGTCGTGTGCGACGTGGTCGTGACCGGACCCGACGGACGGCTCACCACCGTGCTGGAAGGCATCCAGACCCACGTCATCGGCGCGAGCTGAATCCTCGTCCGCAGCCTCGTTCGTGCCGAGAACGAACATCACTCGAAGGCCGCGCCGGCCGTGCAGCGTCGTTGTTCTCGGCAGCGACCAATTCGATGTCAGCGACTCCTGCAGGCTCGGCGAGCGGGTCGGGTGCGCCGCACGACAATTCCGACACACAGCACGAGAACCCCGACGACGTACACAGTCCGTGACGCTGGCCACGTGCCCCACCCTGCCAGGCTGACCAGGCCGGCGATGGTCACCAAGGCGACCGGCAGAACGTCCAGATAGAGCAGAGCCCATCGATCATCTCGAATCGAGGAACCTTCTGGAGCACCGAAGCCCTGCGTGAACTCCTGCACGACGAAGATCGACATGACGACCGCGAACACCGCCAAACCGGCCAGCGTGGTCACGTCGGGCATTCGCGGACACTCGCCAAGCGAGTAGTTGTCGCCTGGCACTCGTCGTTCCGGAAACTGAGAGCGAAGATCCGCCGCTGAGCCGCCGCCCTCGGGCGTCACAGAGCGCGTGCAGGCCCTGCGATACTGGGGTCCGTGGTGGGCCTCCGAGCGTTGTACCTCGATTCGTGCTCCACGATGCTTGATCTCATCGCGCGCCCGGAGGTGGACGAACAGTGGTCGTCGCCGTCTGTGTTGCCGGAGCTGTCTGTTGGCGCGTTGGCAGCACACCTGGGACGCGCTCTGTTGACGGTCGACGCCTACGTGCAGGACACCGCCGTGCCCGAGGACACCGGTCGGGTCGACGCAGCCGGCTATCTCGTCGCGGCGCTTGGTGAACACGATCCCGTCGACAGCGAATTCCATCAGGCCGTTCGCCGGCGTGGAGAATCCGCAGCCGAAGTCGGCCGACACGGAGTGCTCGACGCGCTCGTCGCAGCCTTGGAGAGGCTGCGCGAGATGCCAGTTGACATGACCCATCGGATTGCGGTGCTCGGCGGTCTGCAGATCGAATTGGGTGAGTACTTGAAGACTCGACTCGTCGAGATCGCCGTGCACTGCCGCGACCTCGCCGACAGCCTGGAGATCGATCCCCCCGCAATGTCCGATGACTGCTGGACGATCGTGACCGAGGTCGTGGTGGCTGTCGCTGTTCTCCGAAACGAGCAAGGGGCTGTCGCACTGGCCTTGTCCCGAGCAGATCGATTCGATCGAGTCGTCGCCTTCTGAACGTCGACGATCTGGGCCTCTCGCGATGCTCAGAAGTTCGTCGGGCGCGTCGTTGGCTGCCTCGACCCACACGAGCACTCCCGGGCGCTCGGACCACACGACGTATCGCGAAGCTGCGGAGGTGTCGGCGACGCCTGGCTGGCCGCGAACGGTGACGTCTTCGATTCCTGCGTCTCCGGTCTCGGGGTCGTTGCCCCATTCCTCGGCGTGTTGGATCGGCGCGATGTCGGTGAACGTCGGGCCGATCCAACCACATCGGGTGCGTCGGCGGTTTCGATGGAGCGACATGACGAGCAGGTTCACCGAACTGAGCATCGACTGCCACGATCCGGATCGGCTCGCCGCCTTCTGGTGCGAGGTCTTCGGCCTTCATCGAAATTGGTCAGAACTGGGTCGAATCGCAAGACCACGGCTGACTTCGTGTACACAGAGGACACCGAACGCACGGACATTCGAGACAGGAGCCGGATGGCCGACCTTCACATCCAGCACACGGAGCATCCCGGCATCGGGTACCCGATCACCGACGAGCACCGCCGTCAGTTCGCCGAGCAGGGGTTCGTTCACCTGACCGGGCTGTTGACCGCCGACGAGGTCGCGGAGATCGCCGTGGACTACGACCGTTTCCTGAATCGCGAGATCGAGGTCCCCGGCAAGGACTTCTGCGACATGGCCGGTGACTACGGCCGCGATCCGGCCGACTACTCGATCGTCAACGTGATGCTGCCCCGCCGCTACCACCCTCAGTGGGTCGACAACATCGTGGAACGACGCGGCGCATCGGTCGCCCGCCAACTGTGCGGCGACAGAATGGAACTCGACTACGACCAACTCCTCGCGAAGCAGCCGTTCAAGGACGACGCCGTCTTCGCATGGCACCAGGACATGGCGTACTGGCCGGACACGCCCGACACCCGAACCGCCACCGTGTGGTTGGCGATCGACGACTCGACGATCGAGAACGGCTGCATGCGTTTCGTCCCGGCCACGTCGCACGAAGCGGCCCTGCGCCCACACGCGCCGATGTTCGGGGACCGAGGAACATCCCATGCTCTCGGTACCGAACTCAGAGAGGGCGACGCCGTGGTCTCCGTTCCGATCCGTGTGGGTGACTGCACCGTCCACAACGAACGGGTCATGCACGGTTCGGGCGGCAACACCACCGCCGGCTTCCGACGTGCGTACATCCTGGCGTTCCGCAGCGAGGAGACCGTCGCGACCGAGCGTGCACTCGGCTTCACCCACAGCCACAACGACGAGCGGACCGTGGTCGACGACGTCGGTGTCGCAGGCGAGACCACCGACACCCGTTGACCCGGTCGACGTGCGCTACGTCGGTGCGAATGTCATCATGGCGCGATGATCGATGCGTCCGACGAAGGCGGTGAGGCCCCGTGCTGGGCCCACTTCGTCGACGATCTCGATCGGTCCCCGTCGCCGCTCCCGATCCGCTCCTCGAACACGATCGTGTACTGCGACGACTGGAGTGACGTCGTCGACTTCTACCGCGACGGCCTCGGGTTGCGCATCACGACGGAACGCGACTGGTTCATCGAGTTCGAACTCCGTGCCGGTGCGCACCTCAGCGTCGCCGACGCGAGCCGTGCCACGGTGGAATCAGGCGACGGGTCGGGGCTCACGCTCAGCTGGTGCATCGACGACGTCGATTCGGTTGTCGCCCGACTCGGCGCGACCGGCCTCGAGCCGTCCGACGTCGTGACCCGCTGGGGCTCTCGTTGCTGCTACCTGTTCGATCCGGCCGGGAACCGCATCGAGTTCTGGGAGCCCGCGGCGGGGCTCGACGCTGCCCCGGATCGCTGAGGCCGCAGCCGATCCGCTGACGACGGTCAGGGCAGCACCCGCCGAGCGCCG
>JBBSOH010000238.1:0-5776 GCA_038259945.1 Acidimicrobiales bacterium | reverse complement strand
CAGGTGGCCCCGCAGCTGGCGTCCACCCTGCTCGGCTACCTGGACCAGATCAAGGTGTCGTTGCGGCCATCGACCGTGGTCGGCATCGAGGCCGTGCTGCGCGAGTTCGCCATGTTCTTGAACGCTCACGCCCCTGAGGTCGCCTGCGTCGCTGATATCACTCGCGCACACATCGAGGCCCACAAATCGAACCTGTCCACCCGTGACAGGGTCGGTTCGTCGCGGCGTGGCGGAACCCTGTCGAAGGTGTCGATCGCCGGACATGTGTCTGCGTTGCGGACCTGTTTCGAACGGCTCGTTGAATGGGGTGGCGATGACGTCCCCACCCGGGTCCTGGTGTTCTCCGGTGACACACCGATTCTGGATCAGCCGCTGCCGCGATTCCTCGATGATGCAGCTGCCGCCAAACTCCTCGTTGCCACCCGCGCCGATTCTGACGCGTTCGTTCGACTCGCTGTCGAGTTCCTGGCCCGCACCGGCATGCGCAAAGGCGAGCTGATCAATCTCACCGTCGACGCAGTCGTGCAGATCGGCTCGTCGTATTGGCTTCATATCCCGATCGGCAAGCTCCACACCGACCGCTACATCCCGCTGCACCCCCAACTCAAGACGCTCCTCGACGACTGGATCGCGCAGCGACCCGCTGCATTGCGATCCAAGTATCTGTTCTTCGAGCGAGGCCGTCGGATCACAGCGTCGCGAGTCGACAACGCCGTCGCCAAGGTTGCTGCCGCGGCCGGGCTCGACGGCGTCACACCCCACCGCCTTCGACACACGTTGGCGACCCAGGCCATCAACCGGGGCATGTCGCTCGAGGCCATCGCCGCGTTGTTGGGTCATCGCTCGATGCGCATGACAATGGTGTATGCGCGCATCGCGGATCGGACGGTCGCGGACGAGTACTTCGCCGTGTCCGACAAAGTCGAAGCCCTCTACGGCCAAGCCCGAGAACTCCCCGCTGACGCCGAGGGCGCCGAGATGCTCAAGCTCCGCACCGAGATGCACCAACGCATGCTTGGCAACGGCTACTGCGCCCGCCCCGTCGAACTCGACTGCCACTTCGAATCGATCTGCGAGTCGTGCACCTTCTTCGTCACCACGATCGAGTTCAAACCGACCCTTCGCCGACAACGAGACGACGCCGCCGACAAGGGCCAAATCGGCCGTCAGAAGATCTTCGACGGTCTCCTCGAACGCCTCGACGACGAGGCCTCCTGAATATCGCCCTTGACACCGATCACCCGCATAATGGCCGAGCATCTCAGCGATTGCTTCCAAGGTCATGCCGCGGTTGATGGCTTGGGTCGCGAAGGTGTGGCGGAGTTGGTGTGGGTGGACGTGGCCGATCCCGGCCGCCTTCGCGATCCGTCGGACGATGCGCGCAACGATGTGGCGGTCGAGGCGACGGCCGTTGAACACGATGAGCCGGTCGATGTCGTCGGTCCGGCTGGCTCGGTGCTCGTTGAGCTGTTCGAGGAGCTGGTGATGCAGTGGGAGGTAGCGGTCGTTGTGGAGTTTGCCGATCGGAATGTGGAGCCAGTATCGGTCGAGCATGAACACGACGGCATCGGCTTCGAGTTCGCAGAACTCTCCGACTCGGAGTCCGGTTCGGGCGAGCATCTCGACCACCAGCCGGCGGACTGGGTCGGCGTCGGCTGCGGCGTGCATCAGTTTCGCGGCGTCGGGGTCGGACAAGAATTTGGGGAGCGGGTCGTCGGGGGTTGGGAGGTCGCCGTTGAAGATCAGCACCCGGGTTGGGGCGTCGGGGTAGTCCCATTCCGAGACGCGTTCGAAGAACGTGCGCAGCGTGCCGAGCGTGAGTCGGATCGTGACCGGCGACAACGGCCGAGGGTTGTTGTAGCGGCGCGGTCGTGTGCCGAGATGGCGTTTGAACGCCTCCACGTGGAGGCGATCGACATCGACGAGACCACGGATCTCGGGGAACTCGGTGGTCAAGAAGCCGGCGAACTGGCGCAGCTTGACATTGGCTGCGGCCACGCTGGACGGGCGCAACGACAGGGCGATCTGGTCGAGGTAGCGCAGCATCGTCGCAGCAAGAACGGGTGAAACGGCTGTGATCTGGGCCCAGCCGGCCTCGTGTGCGAGCGGTCGGCCCGGGGCGACATCGTCAACGGCGGCGAGAGCGTGGACGGCGCTCATCGCCCGATCCCGGCAGCGGTCGCGAGGAGCATGTCAGCGTCGATCAGCGCGGTGGCTTTGTCGTATTCCTCCGCCAGCCAGCCGTTCGCCAAGTGGATGTAGAGGCGGGTCGTGTCGAGGGATCGGTGACCGGCTTGGGCCTGCAACGCCTCCAACTCCATGCCGGCTTCGCGCAGTCGGGTGAAGCAGGTGTGGCGCAGCTGATGGCACGTGATCCGTCGGACCCCAGAGCGTTCGCGCACCGACTTGAACACCTGGCCAAGTCCCTCGTCGGACAGTGGTTGGCCGCGCCGTGGGCCCTTCAACACGACGAACAAACTGTCCGTCGTTGTGTCGGTCGGGCGCTCCAGGCGCAGGTAGTCGCCGACCGTCGCGAAGAACCTCGCCGAGATCGGGATCTGGCGTTGGTGGCCGCCCTTGCCCTCGACAATGAACACCTGACGGCGCGCTCCGTCCAAGTCTGCGAGCCGGAGGCCGAGGACTTCGCAACGGCGCAGCCCGCCGAGCACCATTGCTTCGATCATCGCCCGATCCCGCCACCTGCGACACGCCGAAAGCAGGGCGTCGACCTCGGCTGGCTCTGCCACGCGAGGCAGCGTTCGCGGGGTTCGGATCAACGGCACACCGCGCTGGCCGCGGTCACGTGATCGTCGTGTCGACAGGCCGCGCGGGACCGGGTTCTGGTCGACATCACCGCGCACGATCAGGTAGGAGAACATCGACGACAACGACGACAGACGGCGTTGGATCGTGCGCGCCGACAACCCCGACTCGCCGTCGACCAGCCGAACGACGGTGTCATCGCCCGACGCCCGTTGGGCGGTGATGAACGCCAACACATCCGCCGTTGTCACCTCCGCCGGCTCGACCGGGAACAGCGTGAAGAAGACCTTCAGATCGAACCCGGCAGCCAGCACCGTGTTCGGCCGGCACCGCGCCGCCAAGAACTCGAGATACAGATCCACGACCGGGTGACCGAGGCGAACCTCGACACCGCCGTCAGCGCGACCGACGCGTTGAAAATCAGGTGACCAAGACATGGGATGGGTTCCTTTCGAGCCCCGGCGGGGCAGTCACCCAGAGTCCCTCACCACCACTGAAAGCGGCGAGGATTACCCACATATCCTCACATCGGATCGAGGCAACCCGATCAGATTGTGCGGCGGCCGGCGTGCGGTCGAGGCGCTCTCCGCTGCCGATTTCAGAGCGGGGAGTAACGTTGGCGGCTGCCAAGTTGTGGGCGAGGGTCATAAAACTTCTGGATTGCGCACGAACTACGTTTGAGCGCGTCACCGAGTGGAGCGCAGGGTCGCTTCGGTGCCGGCGATGTCGGGCATGCCAGGGGTCAGGACCGCACCGATTTGCTCGTAGCCCGGTTGTCAACGTGGCCGAGGACCTCATCAAGCGGGCTCGATTGATCACGGTACGACGGTGGCTGCCACCGCGGCGTGTGTGCTCAGCGGTTGATTTGGCCGGCGCGGTGTTGACCCTGGCGTTGGATGACGTCCCATAGGGCCGGGAACTGACGTCGACTCGTGGCGACCGAATCGGGTCGATGCTCACACAGCCAGGCGAAGTGATCGATTCCGTGGTGGAGGACGTCGCCGGCTGGGAACCAGCGTTCCCCCGGACGGGACGGGTTCTCGGTGTCGTTGTGGTGGGAGTGGGCCGGACGCACGATCTCACCGGCGGCGTCGTTGAGTGGGTCGGGGCAGCAGAGATAGGTCAGGACGAGGCCGTTCTCCCAGCGCCACGAGGTCGAATGCAGGACCGCGAGCCCATCGAGGGGGTGTCCGGCGAGCTTGACGAGGGTCGCTGCGGTCCGGTCGGGCGAATCGCACAGCACCCCGGCGACTCGTCGAGCGACGAGGCCACCATCGGCCAGGCGGAGGGCGAAGCATTCGACCGTGACGGTCACTCCTGGTGGCGGGGCCAGAATGGTATCGGGCACCGCATCCATCTTCAGAGCATCCCGTCGACGGTCTTCGGTGCCGTCATGACGACGCGGCACTGTTGATCGACCAGCCGGCAGCGTTCTCGCGGACGCGCCAGAACGCCGCGTATCGTGCGTCGGCTGCGATCAGTTCGTCGTGGGTGCCGGACTCCAAGATGGTGCCGTCGTCGACGAAGTGGATCACGTCGGCGTTGCGGATCGTTTCGAGCCGGTGTGCGACCACGATCGTGGTGCGGTCGGCGGCGAGGTTCGCGAGCGCTTCACGGAGTAGTCGTTCGTTGGTCGGGTCGAGAGCGGAACTGGCTTCGTCGAGCAGCAGGACGGGTGCGTCTTTGCAGAGTGCGCGAGCGATCGCGAGGCGCTGACGTTCCCCGCCGGAGAGTCCTCGTGCGTTCTCGCCGATCACCGTGTCGTACCCGTCGGGCAGTTCGAGGATCCGTTCGTGGATGCGGGCGGCGCGGGCACACCGCTCGATCACGTCCGATGTGGCGGCAGGGTCGAGCGAACCAATGATGGTGTTCACCGTGCCGCTCATCACGCCGACGTCCTGGAACACGGCGGTCACGAGGTCGGAGGATTGCTGCATCGGCATCGACTCGATGTCGGCACCACCGAGCAGCACCTGGCCTGACGACGGCTCCAGCAGACCGGCGACGAGGCGGAGCAGGGTCGTCTTGCCGGCTCCGGATGGGCCGACCAGAGCGGTGACCGACCCTGCAGTCACGTCGAGATCGACGTCGGTGACGACGGGCCGGCCCGGCTGGTATCCGGCGGTGACCGAACGGAGTTCGACGCGCACGGCACCGGATGGATCGGATTCGATCGTGGCCGGGTGCCGGCTCGGTACCACGGGGAGTTCGCTCCACTGCTCGACTCGCACCAGGCACGCAGCGAGTTCGGGAAGGTGCAGCGCACGGGCACCGACGTCGAGCTGCGGCCGGAACAGCACGGTCGTGAGCACGAGTGCCGCGATGAGCGATGTGTCGTCGGATCGGTCGGTGGCGACGAGGAGCCCGACGACGGCGATGACCGCAGCGGTCCCTCCCTCGATCAGCGCCTGGAACGCCGAGTAGGCGGGCGTGAGACGGTCGACGCTGGCGATGTCGGCACGGCGGATCCCTTCGATCGAGTCGGCGAACGTCTGCTGGCGCTCGGCGGCGATGTCGTGGGCGCGGATCACCTCGATGCCACGCACGTACTCGAGCATTCGCTCGCTCGCTTCTCCCTGGAGGCGACGGCGTTCCTCCCACACCGCCATGACCCGACCAAGTCCGAACCGCAGCACCGGGATGGCGAGCAGCGTCACAGCCAACACGGTGACGGCGACGACCGGTGCGACAAACGCGAAGACCCCGGTGACCACGATCGGCACGACGATGCCGCTCAGCAGGACCGGGAACTCCCACGAGATGAACCCGGCGATCTTGCCCGCGTCGAACGTCACCACCGTCAGCGCCTGACCCGCGCGGTCACCCGACACCGCCGATGGTGGCGCTGAGCGCATCCGGTCGAGGAGATCGTTGCGGATGCGTCCGGTCGCCCGGTAGGACTCGGTCCACAGGATCCCGTTCGCGTACCGGGCAGCGACGTAGCGCAGTGCCAGCGATCCGAAGGTGATCGCAGCGATCCACCAGACGTCGTCCGTGCCGTACGCGTCGGCGT
>JBBSOH010000237.1:0-5788 GCA_038259945.1 Acidimicrobiales bacterium | reverse complement strand
TTTCCGTGCAGTGGGGTGTTTCCTTCGGAGTTTACCGCGGCGAAACACCCCACCCGCAACGAAACACCCCGACCGCGACGAAACACCGCAACCGACGGAGCCACCCGGGCTTCGGCGGGAGGGTCAGTCGTCGTGGCGTCGCTCGCGGTAGTCGTCGAACTGGCGGTCACGTTCGCTGAGCGCCTTGCTCACACCGACCTCGCCGAAGGACTTGAGGTACTCGATCGACGGAGGCTGGTGGAATCCCAGCGCCTGAATGTCCGCCCCGGCGCGGAGACCGTTGCGGATCCCCATCGCGTCCATCTGGCGGTGGGCGGCGCGTTTGTTCAGCGTGAGCAACTCCAGCGGGATCTTCGCGACCCGTTCCGCGACGGCGAGCACCTCATCGCCGAGCGACTCGGCGGGGAACGCCCGGTTCGCCATGCCCGACTCGACGGCCTCGACGCCACTCATCGCATCGCCGGTCAGCAACGCCTCAATCCGCGTCGCAAGCCCATCAACCAGGGCTGCCACTGCATGTCGGGTGGTGACATCAGACGAACCGGCGGGTATCCGATCTGGGCGTCCTCGGCGACGTACACGAGGTCGCAGGCCGCGGCGAGTTCGGTGCCACCCGCGAGGCAGTAGCCGTGCACCTGCCCGATGATCGGGGTGGCCATGTCCCACATCTCGAACCAGTTGTTGACCACGTGGCGACTCCACCAACCGTCCTGCTTCGCGATCGATCGTTCGACGTCGTGGTTCGGCGAACCCAGGTCGTAGCCGGCGCAGAACGCGAGACCGTTCCCCCGGATCACGATCACCGAGATGGCGCGATCGCTGTCGGCCCGACGGAGTTCGTCGAACAGCGCCGAACGCAATGCATCGTTCAGCGCATTGCGCTTCTCGGGTCGGTTGAGCGTGAGACGTCGGACCTTGGGAAGCGGATCGTCGACCAGCAGAGCAGGCGCAACCCCGACGTCGCCTCCGGAGGGAGGGGTGCGATCGTCGTTCGTCGTGGTGTCGGTCATGTCGGGAGCTTCGCGCCGGGCGGTGTCGCGGTCCGAGGCGGGGACGTGAAACTGCAGCGTTTGCCTTGCGAGTCGGACGGGAACATGCCAGGACGTGGGGAACGAAGAACGATCATCGAAGACTGCAGCGGGGAAGCACGACGACTCCGTCGCCGATTCGGTCGACGACGCCGTCGACGACAACCCGTGGGTCGAACGGTTGACCCAGTGGGGCTGGATCGCGAAGTCGGCGGTGTACACCCTGATGGGCCTGACCGCACTGCAGATCTCTCGGCAATCGGCCCCCGACGACGAAGCATCACCGGAAGGCTCGATCGGCCGTGTCGCCGAGGCCCCGTTCGGTCGCGCGGTGCTGGTCGTTCTCACGGCTGGGCTGGTGCTGTACTTCGCCTGGCGGATCCTGAGCGTGGTGACGATCCACGGCAACGAACTGTCCGACTGGGCCGATCGAGTCGGGTACAGCTTCTCGGGCCTCTTCTATCTTCTCCTCGCATGGACAGCCGGCAAGGCAGCGTTCACCGGGGTCCAGCCGAAGAAGTCGAACTCCGTGGAAAGCCTCTCGAAGTCGTTGCTCGACATGACGGCAGGCCGCTGGCTGCTCGGCGTCGCCGGGCTCGCCACCATTGCGGTCGGCGTCTACTTCATCGTGCACAAGGGAGTGCAGCGATCGTTCGCCGATGATCTCGACGGTGTCAGCGCCACTCCCGCCGGCAACGAACCAAAGCGAAGGGCGCTGCTGATCTCCGGTGTGATCGGTTGGATCGGTCGTGGCATCGTCACGTCGCTCGTCGGGTACTTCGTCGTCCGATCCGCCGTGCGATTCGACCCCGATGATGCTCGCGGCTTCGACCGATCGCTGCGCCAGATCGCCGGTACCTCGCTGGGATCGGGGCTGGTTCTCGTCTGCGCCGTCGGGTTGATCGCATATGGCGTGTTCTGTTTCTTCAGTCGTCGGTTCCGGAGCCTGTAGTTCGATGATCCCGCTCATCGTCCTCGTTGTCGCAACCGTTGTTGCGGCCGTCCTCGTCTCGGCACGTGCCGTCACGACGAGTGGTGCGCCACTCGACGTCGAGCCGGAACTCCACTGGTTGGCGCGCCGCAGTCCGCACGCCGTGCAACGGGTGCTGCGTGTCGTCGACCGCCGGGTCGTGGGAGGCGTCGTGGTCGGAGTCTCGTTCATCGTCGTGTTCGTGGCAGCGCTCGTCGTCGGGTGGATCTTCTCGGGGATCGACGATTCGACCGGCATCGCGCGCTGGGATTCGGCCGCTGCCGAGTTCGGTCGTGATCGCGCAACGGTCGCGTCGACGCGGGTGCTCGACCAGGTCACCAACCTCGGTGGCACCGTGTACATCGCGAGCCTGTTGGCACTCGTCGGCGTGTACCACGGGGTGCGCCGCAAGAACTGGGGCCCGATGCTCTATCTGGCCGCCGTCGGGGTCGGCATCGTGCTGTTGAACAACGGGCTGAAGCTGATCGTCGACAGGGACCGCCCCGACATCGCTCAGCTCGCGGGTCACTCCGGTTCGTCGTTCCCGTCCGGCCACAGCGCCACCGCAGCAGCCTGCTGGGCAGCTCTCGCGTTCGTGGTCACGCTCCGACGATCGCGTCGGATCCGCATCACGGGCGCGGGCCTCGCCGCGTTCATCGCCATCGCCGTCGCCGCCACACGAGTCCTGCTCGGAGTCCACTGGTTGAGCGATGTGGTCGCCGGCGTGTTCGTCGGGTGGGCGTGGTCACTGCTGGTGACGATCGCCCTCGGAGGACGTTCGCTCCGGTTGGGCGACGTCGAGCACGAGGCAGACGAGCAGGCCGCGGCACAGGACGAGACGACCCAGGTTGACGCCAGGAACACATCGACGGAAGCGACCACGAGATGACCGAGACAGGGACCGAATCCGAGACCGAATCGACGAGGACCGAATCGGCGTCCGACGACGACCGGTCGTGGTGGGCGACCACGTGGCCTCTCCATCTCACGGACGCAGCCACCCTCGGCGTGGCGCTCGTCGTGGTGGTCGCGATCTGGGTCGCCCTCGGCGAACTCCTGACCAACTGGTCCACGCTCGCCGGTGTCGTACGGAACGACGAAGACATCGCGCAGGAACTCGCGAACGGTCGGACGCCCCTGCAGACCGACCTGGCCCACTGGGGGGCCTTCATCGCGAACACCCCGGTGAAGATCGGGCTGTCCATCGCGATCGCTGCGTTGCTCCTGTGGCGACTGCGTCGCTGGCACGAGGCCGTGATGATCGGCCTGCCGTTGATCTTCGAAGCAACGGCGTTCATCATCACGACGTACATCGTCGAGCGCCCCCGACCCGATGTCGAGCGCCTGTTGGACTCACCCGTGAACTCGTCGTTCCCATCGGGGCATGCGGCGGCGGCGACCGTGTACGCCGCGCTCGTGCTGATCGTGTTCTGGCACGTTCGTTCCACCCTCGTGCGTGTCGCCGCCGTGCTTCTCGCCGTCGCGGCGGCGGTGGTCGTTGCCTGGGCCCGCATGTACCAGGGGATGCACTACCTGACCGACGTGCTGGCCGGAATCGCGTTGGGCGTCGTGTCGATCGCCATCTGCGCACGCGTGCTGGGCCCGCCCGACGATGCAGTCACCTCGATCGCAGCGACCACTGATGATCCGGTGGCCATGGTCTCCGACGGGCCCGCGTCGTGACCTCCGTCGTCGCGATCTGGAACCCGGCGAGTGGGAGTGCGCCCGACGAGTCGAAGTTGCGTGATGCTCTCGGAGGCGACGTCGAGTTGGTCGAGACCACCGCCGACGACCCGGGAACGGGCCAAGCCGCACGGGCGGTGGCCGCCGGGGCAGCGATCGTGGTCGCGTGCGGGGGCGACGGAACCGTGCGAGCCTGTCTCGATCCGCTCGCCGGGAGCGATACCGCGTTGGCCATCGTGCCGCTCGGGACGGGGAACCTGCTCGCGTCGAATCTGGGGATCCCGACCGGTTTGGAGGCCGGCGCAGGCGTGGGTCGGGACTCGGCCCGAACGATCGATCTCGGTCGGGTCAACGGGGAAGCTTTCGCGGTGATGGCCGGGTCCGGTTTCGATGCGCTGATGATCCGCGACGCCAATTCGTCGATCAAGTCCCGCCTCGGAACGGTCGCCTACGTGCTCTCCGGTCTCAAGAACCTGCGGCGTGATGCGATCGGCACCACGGTCACCGTCGACGGGGAGACGTGGTTCGACGGGAAGACCACCATGGTCCTCGTCGGCAACTTCGGAGAGATCTCCGGGGGCATCGAGGTGTTCCCCGACGCACGTCCGGACGACGGCGTCCTCGACATCGCCGTCATGTCCGCGTCCACGATGCGACAGTGGGCGACCGTGGCGTGGAAGCTGATGCGAAAGCGACCGCAGCACAGCGAACTCGCACGACTCACGACGGGGTCGCACGTCGTCGTCGAACACGACAAGCCCCGCGCATACGAACTCGATGGCGAGGACCGCGATCCGGCCACCCGTCTGGAGGTCGGCATCGAACCGGGGGCCATCACCATCCACCACAGCATGAGAACGGACACGAAGCGATGACGCTCGACCTGACCACACTCTCGGGCCGGTTCCGGGCCCGCCCGGTCGACGGGTACGTCAACCTCGCCGGATACGACGCCTCCGAGACTCCGTTCCAGGACTCCGAGTCGGATGCCGAGAACGAACTCGAGGACATGCAGGAGGAACTCTTCGATGCACACGAGTTGATCTACGCCGAGGACCAGCGGTCGGTGATGCTCGTGCTCCAGGGCTTGGACTGCAGCGGCAAGAACGGCACGATCAAACACGTCGTGATCGCGATGAATCCGGCGGGTGTGAAGACGACGTCGTTCAAGAAGCCGACGGCCGAAGAGGAGGAGCAGCACTTCCTCGAACGGCACCGTGCGGCGTTCCCCGACCCCGGTCAACTCGCCGTGTTCGACCGCTCGTACTACGAGGACATCATCGTCCCGACCGCGCTGCACACCGACGACGAGGGCGAGGTGGAACGTCGCATCGAAGAGATCAACGAACTCGAGGCATCACTCGTCGCACAGGGCACGACGATCGTGAAATGCATGTTGCACATCTCGTTCGACGAACAGCGTGAGCGGTTCCTCCGACGTCTCCGACGCGACGACAAACGATGGAAGTTCTCCGAAGGCGACCTCGAGACGCGCCGGCACTGGAACGCATTCCAGACTGCGTACGGCAATGCGATCGCCAGGACGACGACCGATACCGCCCCCTGGTACGTGATCCCCGCCGACCACAAGTGGTATCGCAACTGGGTGATTGCCCAGCTGTTGCTGGCGACGTTCGATTCGATGGGGGCGTCGTATCCGCAACCGGACTTCGACCTCGACGATCTGCGTGCCCGTCTCGAACCGCCGAACTGACGTGAGTCGACCCGTCGACACGTGACCGCAGATCCGCCGGTCGGTCGTTGTTGCGGTCGGAGCAGAGCCGGGTTCGTGGCGTACTTTCGCATGATGGAGCCGGTCAGGATCGCAGTCGTGACGAAGGGGCATCCGTTCGAGGCCGAACCGTTCTTCGCCGTGTTCGATTCGATGGACGGCGTCGAGTGGACCCACGTGGAACATCCCGACGCCCTCGATCTGGTGCGTCCCGAACGCGCCGCCGAGTTCGACGTGTTCGTGATGTACGACATGCCCGGCATCACGTTCACGCGGTCGTCCGACGCCTCGGTTCCTCCCGCGACGTTCCCCGACCCGCCCGACGGGTACGCCGACGCCTTCCGTGCGCTGCTCGATGCCGGCCAACCGATGGTG
>JBBSOH010000236.1:0-5802 GCA_038259945.1 Acidimicrobiales bacterium | reverse complement strand
ACCATCGGTGGCCGGGCACTGGGTCTCGTCGGACTCGAAGCGGCCGTCCTCCTGGAAACCGGCTGGGAGTTGCGCCCGCTGGTCCTCGGGGAACTGGAGGACGTCGTTCGACAGATCCACCCCGAACGTCGTCAGGAACACGCCGAGCGTGGCGCGACGACCGACCGACGCAGATGAGAAGGGGTGCCAGTGGATGAGACCGTCGTCGTGACTGTGGATGCCCGATCGTGCGTAGTCCACGTTCGTCGGGCGGCCGCTGGCGTCGCGACCTTCTCCGTCACCGTCGAGCTGGACCCATTCGCCGCAGATGTAGAACCCGTAGACGTGGTGCCAGTGATCGTTGATCGTCGGCGCCGATGCATCGGCGGCCGGACGGGACTGGCGGGCATACGCGATGAGACCGAAACCGAGCACGATGACCAGGGCCACGATGACCGGGAAGAGGGTTCCGCCCTGGAACCGGACCTTCTGACCCTTGCCCTTCTGGGCGAGGCGCGCGGCCTTCTTGGTGGATGACGAGGAGGTTGCCACAGCCAGCGAGGCTAGCGGTGAGCGGCCCGGTTCAGAGTTCAGCCCCACTGCTGCCTGCGTGAAACCGCAGGTCGTGACGACAGTTCGGCGAGCAGCTCGCTGTAGGCCCGACCCACCGCGGCGGGCGATGCGTTCGCCACCGCCCACGCCCGCCCGCGTCGCCCCATCGCTGCTGCTTCGTCGGGATCAGCCAGCAGTTCGACGAGCGCTGCGACGAAGGTGTCGAGGTCGTCGGGGACCACCGCGATGCCGCCACCCGACTCCTCCAGAATCCTCGGAACCGCCGTGTCCGGGTCGATGGCGGCGAGAACGGGCCGACCAGCCGCCATGATCGAGTAGGTCTTCGACGGCACCGACACACGACCGAGTCCGGCCTTCAGCGGCACCACGTGGATGTCGCCGGTCGCGAGCAGCTCGTCGAGGAGATCAGGTGCGATGTAGCCCCGGAACGTGACGTTGGGCAGGTGCGCCGCTGCGGCTTCGAGCGAGGTCCGGGCCGCACCGTCACCGTTCACCAGGAACTGCACGTCGGGCAACGCTTCGGCAGCACCGAGCACGAGTTCGAGCGACTGCGAGAAACCGACGTTGCCGCCGTAGAGGACCACGGGACCCTCCCCCAGCGCCAACTCGGAGCGGTACGACGTGAGGCGGTCGAGGGGGGCGATTGCCTCGGTGTCGACGAAATTGGGGATCTCGTGCACCCGACCCGCCAGATGTGCCGGCAGCTTGGACCGTACGTTGTCGCCGAGGTCGCTCGACAAGACCGTCACCGCGTCCGCCGACCGGTAGCTCACCCGTTCGAGCCACCGGGCAGCACCGATGATGTATCGGTTGGTGATCGCACCCGTTTCGATCGCGGCATCGGGGAACACGTCCTGGATGTTGAACACGAGCGGCGCTCGGCGCGCCGTGGCCACGACCCGACCGGTGAGGCCGAGGGTCAACGGCGGCGACATGGCGATCACCGCGTCGGCCCGGCGGAACCATCCTCCGGCGCGCAGACCCTGGATGCCGGCGAGCACCGAGTAGCCGATGAAGCCCATCGCTCGCCGCACGAGGTTCGACTTGTCGTCGCCGGGGAACGGGTGGACGCGCGTGATCGAGCCCCAGGCCGTGACCTCCCGGCGCACCCACGAACCCGTCCAGCCCTCCTCGATCGCATGCGTGCGGTACCACGGCAACGCCGTCACGACGTGGACGCGATGGCCGAGAGTCACGAGCTCATCGACGATGCGGGTCATGACGGTGCCCGTCGGGGCGTTGTCCGGAGCGAAGTGCGGACAGATCACGACCACGCCGGCGTCGGGGCGTCGGCGACCCATCAGCGCTCGGCCGCCAGGCGATAGGCGCAGGCGAGTCCCTCTCCCGACTTCACGGCCGTGAACATGGCCGCTCGCCGCTGACCCGCTCGGCGCATGTCGTCGCCGTCGGCATCGACCCGATCCAGTGCTCCGGCCCAGGCCTCGGCGTCGAGTGGCAGCACGAGGCCCGCATCACCGACGACCTCGACGAGCGCCGGCTGATCAGAGCACACGACCGGCGTGCCGAGCGCCATGGCCTCGACCACCGGGGCTCCGAACCCTTCGTATCGACTGGGGAAGACGAGGGCGTGAGCCAGGCGGATGAGACCGTCACGGTCGTCGTCGCTGACCCGTCCCGGGCGGATCACCCGGTCCCCCAACTTCCGTTTCACGATGGCGCGCTCGACGGCTGCATCGGCGAGGCCACGCCCCCCGAGCAGCACGAGACGAAGTTCGGGGTCGTCCCAGTGATCGGCCATCACGTCGAGGAGGAATTCGTGACCCTTGTGCGGGTGGGTGATGGCCGGAAGGACGAGAACGCGTCCGCTGCCCAACCCGTAGTCCCGTCGGATCTCGAACTCGGTTCGAGCGCCGCTGCCGATGTCGGGCTCGACGCCGTGGCACACGACCACGACCCGTTCCGGGTCGACGTCGAACCGGTCGATCACGGTGGACCGGACGTAGTCGGTTGGCACCGCGATGACCGACGCACGCGCCACCGAGCGGGGCATCGCCATCCGCAGGTACCGCAACTTCGCTGCGTTCAGGTACTCCGGGTACGTCTCGTACTGCAGGTCGTGGATGGTGAGCACGACCGGGCCACCACCCCCCTTGGGAACGGTCCCACCGCCGTGGTGGACCAGGTCGGCCGATCGGGTCCGACGAGCGAGCCACGTGTGTTCCGCGAGCACTCGTCGTTTGCGGTCCTGGCCGGTGATGCTCGCCGTGACCATCGGGTACAGCTGCGCCAGTTCGGGGTGTGCGTCGACGAACGACGGCACGCAGTAGATCGTCGGAACGAACCCCGCCGGCTGCGCAGCGAGGCCGACGAGCTGTCGGACGAGGTACTGCTCGGAGCCCCCGACGTCACCGGGCACGCACCACAGCAGATTGACCGCGACGTCGGTGGCGGAGAGGCGTGCCGCGTCGAACACGCTGGCGACGGGGACGTTGCTCATGACTCCGCCTCACTGTACGCAGCCTCACCACCGGCAGCCTCCCCGTCGACGGCCTCGCGGTAGACGGCGAGGGTGCGCCGTGCCGATTGCTCCCAGGTGAGTTCGCCCGCCCGGGCCCGGCCCGGCTCCGCGAGTTCGTGGCGACGCTCATGGGCCTCGGCGAGACCGCGAGCGATGTCGCCGACGTCGAAGGGGTCGACCAGGACCGCTGCACCTCCCGCCACCTCCTCGGTCGAGGTGCCGTGGCTGGTGACGACGGCGGTGCCCTGCGCCATGGCTTCGATCACCGGGAGGCCGAATCCCTCCTGCTCACTGGGATACGCCATGACCGACGCCGCCGCGAACAACCCTCGGAGGTCGGCGTCGGACACCGGCCCGAGAAAGCGGACACGGGGGTCGTCGACGACGGATCGCACGTCGCCCCACCCGTCGGCGCCGACGACGATCAGCGAGAGGTCGAGTCCGTTCGAGCGCGCCACCGACATCGCCTCGACCAGGCGGATCAGGTTCTTGCGAGGCTCCAACGTGCCGACGAACAGGACGAACTCGTCGGGCAGCCCATGGCGCGCCCGCGCCTCGTCGATCTCGACGACGGTCGCGGGCGTGGCGTCGACGCCGAGTGGCACGAGTCGGAGTCGGCCGGGGTCGAAGCCCTGATCGACGCAGTCGTCGAACGTGGACTGGCTGGAACAGATGACGAATCGAGCACGTCGCCGGGTGGTCTCGATGCTGCGCTTCATCAGCATCGCGCCGCGTCGCGTGAACTTCTCGGGCGAGTGCAGGAAGGCGAGGTCGTGCACGGTGACCACGAGTGGCGCCGAGGTCCCCGCCGGGATCAGGCCCGTCGCGTGGACGACGTCGACGTGGCCGGTGACCGATTCGACCCTGGGCCAGTTGAGGCGCGTCCACCCCGCGTAGAGCATCCGGCGTCCCAACGGCAGCATCGCGACCGGGGCGGGCGGCACGTAGAGATCGCTCGGAGCGGTCGGGTGCTTTCCCGCCACGAGTCGCAGGTCGACGTCGTCGGCGAACTCGGGGTTCGACAGGAACTCACGGGCGACCCGAAGCGCGGCGACCGCTGTTCCGCCGGGCACCCGGTGCCACGACTGCTCGACGGTGTACGCGACGCGTAGCGCTGCCTTCGTGTCGACGGTCTCCACCTGAACCATTGTCGCAGCACGTGCTCCGATCGCAGGTGACCGTCCGGAGACCACCTCAGACGATCGAGGCGGCACGGGCGGCGTCGCGATAGGCGACCGCGAGCGAGTCGACGGTCTCGTGTGCGTTGAGCCCGCTCGGGTTCGGCACGATCCACAGCCGTGAGCCCTCGAACCCGTCGGGGTGCTCGCCCATGATCGCCTTGGGCTCGCCGAACGCCGTGCGGTACGCCGTGATCCCGGCAACGGCCACGACGTCGGGTCGATGACGTCGCACGAAGGCGCGCAGGACCTCCCCGCCGTCGACCAGTTCCCGCTTCGTCAACTGCGATGCCTTGGCGGTCGCCCGGTGTGCGACGTTCGTGATGCCGACACCGCGCTCGATCAGATGCGTGCGGTCCTCGGCCGACATCCCCACACCTCGGTCGATCTCGCGTTCGATGATCCCGGCCTGCAGCAGCGCCGGGTAGAAGCGGTTGCCCGGGTAGGCGAAGTGGGTCTTCGTCGCGGCGGTCCAGAGACCCGGGTTGATGCCGACGAACAGCAACCGGCAGCCGGGGCCGACGAGATCGTCGACCCTGGCACCGACGAACGATTCGAGTTCCGCGCGCGTGAAACCCATCGCCTGTCAGATCACCATCCTCGGTCCGTTCGCATCTTCGACCGGACGGTAGCGGCGGACGAAACGCGTGACGATCACGGCCGAAGCGACTGCGATGATGCGGCATGGCATCGTCGCACTGGCCGCTGTTCGACCTCGAGGTCCGTACGCCGCTGCTCACGCTGCGCTACCCGGACGACGACCTCCTCGTGGAGATGCTCGACGTCGCCGCCGCCGGCATCCACGACGACGACTACATGCCGTTCTCCGTTCCGTGGACCAGGCTCGAGGCGCCACGACTGCACTCCGAAGCGCTCCGTTTCCACTGGCAGAGCAGGGTCGAGGCCCGACGCGACTCGTTCCGCCTGCCACTCGCGGTGATCGTCGACGGTGAGGTGGTGGGAGCATCGGACCTGATGGCCGACGAGTTCCCGGTGCTGCGTCAGGTGACGACCGGGTCGTGGCTCGGGCGGCGCTTCCAGGGTCGCGGGCTGGGCAAGGAGATGCGCCTGGCCACGCTCACCCTCGGGTTCGACGGCTTCGGGGCCGAGGTCGCCACCACCGGCTTCTGGCACGACAACGGGCCGTCGGAAGGGGTCACACGGTCGCTGGGCTACCGGCACCAGGGCACCCGCCGCGCCGCACGCGAAGGCGTGGCGACGGACCTGGTCGGCTACCAGATGGACAGCGCACACTTCACAACTCTGCGCCGGGACGACATCACCCTCCACGGAGTCGATCTGGCGCTCGACTTCCTGGGACTGCTCGATCCCGCTCGGTGATCCGCGTGCGCGATGGACCGCAGCGACACGCCGATCGATCGGCCGGCGATCGCATGACGTTTCGTCAGAGGCGGGCGACGAGTTCGGCGAGTGGCTCGCGGTAGTGGCGCAGCGCTGGATGACCGGTTGCGACCCAGCGATCGTTCGCGAGTTCGCTGTTCGCCGGACGGGGCGCCGGGCGGGGCGGGTCGAGGTCGTCGGTCGAGATCGGGCTGACCATCGATCGGTCGTGGCCCGACGCATCGAGGATGT
>JBBSOH010000235.1:0-5812 GCA_038259945.1 Acidimicrobiales bacterium | reverse complement strand
GACACGCGGTTCGCAACGGCGCAGGTTGGCGTCGAAGGCGCAGCGCAGCGAAGTGAAGCAGCAGCGCCGCCGCCCTCGCGCGGACGACTGAGCAACCCCTGTTGTCCCGACCTCTGTTGTTCGCTCCCGGATCGGACAACAGAGGTTGGTCAGCAGGGCGTGAACGCGAGGCTGTCAGAGCGAGAGGCAACCGAGCAGACGCAGGGTGCCGGTCACGGAACGCTGCACGACACACAGGTCGCGGGCGTCGCCGATCGGTGCAGTGAGTCGGAACCAGCCGACGGGAACGCCAGTGGCGCAGGTGGCTGCGGCGGTGGCGAGGAGGCGGTCGTCTCCGTGGAGATCGAAGACGTCGCTCGGATCGGTGGGGTCGCCGATGACGTCGACGGTGCCGGCGTCGATGACGAAGGGACCGAGGCGTGCCATCGAGGGTGAGTTCGACACGGCGTCGACGCCGACGTGGACGAACTCCCACGGTTCGGGGTCCGGCCCCTGTGGCCCCGCCGATGGCGGGTAGCTGGGGACGAAGCCGTGTCGTTTCGCGTTCTCGAAGTTGTTCGACGACAACCAGCGGTAGGCGGCGGACCGGTGGAAGCTGCCCAACGTGAAGCCGGGCGAGAGCACGTCGACGGTGACCCCGGTGTGGTGACGCGAGTATCCGGGGATCGACGAGAAGCGCAGGATCGAGTCGATCTGGGCATCGGCGCGGCCCGATCTCACGCTCCCGACGCCGTGTCCGCTGGCGGCCAGCTTGGACGTGAAGATCGACCTCTGACGTGCGGTCGACCGGTATGCGGACGCGAGGGTGAGCGTCACTCCGTTCGCGCGTGCGCTCGCCGTCATCTCGCTCCAGGCCGCCGCCGCATCAGCGGTCAAGAGATTGCTGCTCACGTACGTGAGGCCCGGTGCGCCGACGTCGGTGCGTCGTCGGTAGCCACGCAACTCGGCGATCGAGCGGATGCGGGCGTCGGCGGCGTCGTCACCCAGGATCGTCGGTGGAGCGTCGTCGACGATGATCGCTCCCGGACCCGTCAGGTCGGTGAGTCGCTGGAACTCGTCGTCGGAGAACAGGCGCAGACCCGACGACGGGTTGTCGGGTGCAGGCACCGGCGGATCGGCGCGATCGCATGCGACCCGTCGGCCGGCCATCAGTCCTGACGTCGTTGCCGGCCGGGAGATCTGACCACTCGTTGCGTCGAGCAATCCGATCGGAACGGTGAGCACCAGCGCGACGGAGACACCTGCGAGAGCGTGGAGAGATCGACGGCGACGTGTCACGGGAAGCAGCTCGGGCGAACGGGACGATCAGGTGGCAGTGCGGTCAGGTCGGGACGGCGGTCACGTGGGGGAGTGGGTTCAGGATGGCGTGAACGTGATGGGGAGGTGTTCGGCGCCGAAGATCGCGGTGCTCTGCGGCTTCCACTCGATGCGGCCGTCGACGGCGAGGTCGGGCATCCTCTGGGCGAGGATCGGAAGTGCGTCCTGCAGTTCCGCCCGAGCGAGCGATGCGCCGAGGCAGTAGTGGATTCCGGAGCCGAAGGTCATCTGCATCCGCCCCTTGACCGGTTCGCGGGTGATGTCGAACGTGTTCGGGTCGCCGTCTCCGATGTCGTCGGCGGTGTTCGCGACCACTCCGGCGTCGAAGTTCGCCGAGGCGAGCGAGGGGAAGACGAAGGTGTCCTTCGGGAACAGGATGTCGCGGTACACGATGTCCTCGCTGGCGAAGCGGCCGGTGGCGCGGACAGCGCCGAAGTAGCGCATCACCTCCTCGACCGCCCGGGGTGCCAGTTCGGGCCGCTCGGCCAGCAGTGCCCACTGGTCGGGATGATCGCAGAACACTCCGACGGCGCACGCCAACTGGTTGCGGGTGGTGTCGGTGCCGCCGACGATCACGGCATTGACCATCATCACCAGTTCCTGGGTGGACAGTCGGTCGCCCTCCTCCTCGGCGGCGATCAGTTTCGTGATCAGGTCCTGGCTCGGCTCTGAACGACGACGCTCGATCATCTCCACGACGTACTCGTTCAGTTCGGTCTGGGCCTGCTTGATCACCTCGAGTTCGGCGGCGGCGGTGCCGTTGAAGATCCGCAGCACGTCCTCGGCCCAACGCGAGAACAGTTTCCAGTCCTCTCGTGGGGCACCGAGCAGCTCGCAGATGATCGGGATCGGGTACGGCTCGCAGATGTCGACGGCGACATCTGCGCGACCGATCGCGGCGACCGGGTCGATCAGGTCGTGGACGACTTCGCGCATGAACGGTCGGAGACGGTCGGCCTCACGCGGTGAGAACGCCTGGGCGACGAGTCGGCGCAGGCGCACGTGCAGGTCGCCTTCCGCGGCGAGGATCGACGGGGGTCGATCGGTGAAGTACGGGTCGGTCACGCCCATCAGTTCGGGCAACTTCGCCACCGCGTTGTGCCAACGTTTGTCGCGCAGGATCGCCACGACGTCGTCGTAGTGCAGGATCGAGTAGCCGATCATGCTGCGAGCGATCCAGGTCTCCTGCGCGATCGACCGGAGCACCTTCGCGGCGTCGCTGCGCTCCATCTCACGAATCTCCATCGGCACGTCCGGCAGGTCCAGGTCGTGCACCGTGACAGGAGTGGCCGTGACCGTGTCGCCATCGCTCATGAAGGCGACACTACGACTGCCGACGATCCGGCAGCCAAGCCGCCGCCGCAAAGTGGGGTGTCCCTGCTGGTGTCTGACACCAGCAGGCACGGTGATGGGGACGGGCGCCCCGACGAGTGTCGGACACCGAAGAGGACACGCCGAGGACGTCGTGTCGTGGTCAGCCGAGGGCGTCGACGGCGGCGGCGCCGAGGGAGGCGGCCACGATGGCGTTGGCGTGCGAACCGTTGACGGTGTTGAGGCCGTGGGCGATGGCCGGGTTGCGTCGGGCGGCGCCGATCGCTCCGTACACGGCCACCTCGAACTGATAGGGGAGCGTGGCGTTGGTGAGCGCATACGTGCTCGTGTGGGGCACGGCGCCGGGCATGTTGCCCACGGCGTAGTGGACGACGCCGTGCATCTCGTAGACCGGCTCGTCGTGAGTGGTCTCGCGGGTGGTCTCGATGCATCCGCCCTGGTCGACGGCGACGTCGACGATCACGGCGCGAGGCTTCATCTGCTTCACGAGCTCCTCGGTCACCACGACGGGCGCACGACCACCGGCCACGAGCACGGCACCGATCACGAGGTCTGCGTCCATGACCGTGCGCTCGATCGACCCCTGGTTCGAGGCGAGGGTGGAGATGCGGCCCTTGTGGATCTGGTCGACGTAGCGGAGGCGGTCGAGGTTCTTGTCGAGCACGGTCACCTCGGCCTCCATCCCGGCGGCGATCACCGCACTGCTCCATCCGACGTTGCCGGCGCCGAGCACCACGACCTTGGCGGGGCTCACTCCGGGCACACCACCCATCAAGACGCCACGGCCGCCCTTGTGACGTTCGAGGAAGTGGGCGCCCATCTGCGGGGCGAGGCGACCGGCGACCTCGCTCATCGGTGCCAGGAGCGGCAACCCGCCGTCGGCGGTCTGCACGGTCTCGTAGGCGACACCGGTGGTCTTGGCGGCGAGCAGGGCCTCGGCGACTGCGGGGGAGGCGGCGAGGTGCAGGTAGGTGAACAGCGTCAGGTCCTCGCGCAGGTACTGGAACTCCTCCTCCTTGGGCTCCTTGACCTTCACGACCATCTGCTGGGACCACGCATCGGCGGCAGTGGGCACGATGGTCGCGCCGGCCGCCTCGTAGTCCTCGTTCATGATCGAGGCGCCCTCGCCGGCTCCGTCCTCGACGAACACGGACACGCCGCCACGGGCGAGTTCGCGCACGCCGTCGGGCGTCATCGCCACCCGATGCTCGGCAGTCTTGACCTCCCTGGGGACACCGACGGTCGAGATGGCGGGAGCAGTGGCGTTGGTCATGTCGACCATGTTCCCTTCTGCGGGTCCGCGTGTGTGACGGAAGTCGGCGACATGATTACAATCGGCTCGTGGATTCATCGGGCTACGACCCCATTGACGCTCGAATCGTCGGCATCCTGCGCTTCAACGGTCGAATCAGTTGGAAGGAGCTGGCGGATCGTGTGCACCTCGCCCCGAGTTCTGTCGCCGATCGTGTCCGCAGGTTGGAGGAGCGTGGTGTGATCACCGGGTATTCGGCACGGATCGACCCGGCGGCGATCGGGCGCACCGTGCGAGCGGTGATCGACGTGAGCCTGGTGCCCGGCGACGAGGCCGATGCGTTCGAGGCCCGACTCGTCGAGCGCGACGAGATCATCATGGCCGCATACGTGACCGGGTCGGCCGACTACACGATCGTTGCCGAGTGTGCGGGGGCCGAGGGACTCGACGCATTCGTCCGATGGGTGCGGGCCGACGAGGCAGTGGCACGAACGGAGTCGAAGTTGATGCTGCGATCCGTCATCGGCTGAACCGGGTTCACCGTGAACTTGCCCCGTTAACTTGCTGGGAGTGAACGGTCGGTCCCACTACGACGTCCTGGCGGTGCCCACCACGGCATCGGCCACGACGATCCGGGAGTCGTACCGTCGCCTCGCCCGCGAGTACCACCCCGACAGAACGATGGGGTCCGCAGCGGGTGGTGACAAGATGCCTCAGATCAACGAGGCCTACCGGGTGCTGTCCGACCCCGGCCGGCGTGCCGTGTATGACGCCGAGCGTCGAGGCACACCGAGGTCGCAGGTGACCACGTCGGGCGGCCGCGACGTCGAGTTCGACTCCCCGGCCTACACGTTCCAGCACCCGCCTGGCCCGGCCCGGATCCCCTGGCGGGGTCTGCTCTTCTGCTCGCTGATCGCGATCATCGCGATCGTCGTACTCGCCCAGTTCAGCGAGCCGTCCGGGCCTCCGGCGCCTGACAACATCCTGCGCACGGGCGAGTGCGTCGAGATCCTCCCCAACGGCATGGCCGGCGAAGTGGTGTGTACGGGGAGCGGCGACCTCGTCGTTCGCCAGGTGACCGCACGCGACCAGGACGCATGCCCGAACGGGTTCGATTTCTACCGGGATCGTCAGGGCATGGTCGGCGTCTGCCTGGAGCAGGAACCCGTGGATCCGACGCTCGGAACCTGACCGCCTCGAAAAGAATTTCCGAGATTTCTCGTTGCCCCGAGACCCCTCCGGTCGGTCGCCTGCGATGCGGTTGCGGAGGAGGGTGGATCGATCGAGTCGGCGTCGAGAGCGACCCTCAGAACGCGCGGTGCGCCGCTCTGGGCAGACCCTGACGCTGCTGGTCGGCGGGTGGTTGATTGCTCGCCCAGTGCCTCTTCAGCGACTTGTGGCCGCGCTCATGTTCGATACAATGGGCACATGTTCTCCGAGATGGTCGACGGGTTGGTCGCAGCGACCGGTGACGACCTTCTCGACCGGTTCCGTGACCTCGAGCTGCAGCGTCGTGAGATCGAGGCCGAGCAGGCGATCCTGGTCGCGGCCATCGACGCACGTTCGATCGCTCAGCGCGAGGGTCATCGCACGATCAACGGATTCCTGCGGGCCGAACTCAACTGTTCGAAGAGCGAGGCAGCAGAGATGCGGGCGCTGGGGCGAACGGTCGACCAGATGGACGGCGTCGGCGAGGCGTGGATGTCAGGTCGGATCGGGCGGTCCCAGGTGAAGCAACTGGATCGTGCCCGTGCCAACCGTCGGATCAGCGATCGACTGGAGCCGCTCGTGCCGATGCTGGTCGAACAGGCCGAGGTGTGCGACGCCACCGCCTTCGCCGAATTGATCGGCGAGACCATCCGCAGCCTCGACGAGGACGGCGCGCACGACGGTCGTGACGATTCGATCGAG
>JBBSOH010000234.1:0-5858 GCA_038259945.1 Acidimicrobiales bacterium | reverse complement strand
TCATCCGCGGCGGGCTCAAGATGATCCTCGACGGCCAGCCCGACATCGATGTCATCGCTGAAGCCGACAACGGCCGCGAGGCCGTCCATCTCGCTCGCAAGCTGCGCCCTGACGTGTGCCTGTTCGACATCCGGATGCCCGTGATGAACGGTATCGAAGCCACCAGACAGCTGGCAGGTCGCGACGTCGATGACCCCCTCGCGATCATCATCATCACCACCTACGACCTCGACGAGTACGTCCACGACGCTCTCAAGGCCGGAGCGAGAGGCTTCCTACTGAAAGACGCTGGGAAGGACCTTCTGGTGCAAGCAATTCACGTGGCTGCCGAGGGTGATGCACTGATCGCCCCCAGTATCACCGCCCGCCTGCTCGCCACCTTTTCCCAGACACCGACCTCGACGGCGCCGTCACAGCCGATCGAGCCGCTCACGGCCCGAGAGGAAGAAGTGCTGACAACGGTTGCGCGGGGCCGAACGAATGCCGAGATCGCCGAAGAACTGCACATCAGCCTGAGCACTGTCAAGGCGCACCTCGCCAGTCTCATGAACAAGCTCGGCGCCCGGAACCGCGTCGAGATCGCGATGTGGGCGTTCGAAACCGGACGGACTCAACCCCCGCCCGAGTAGGTGACAGACCAGCGAGCCACCACCTCGGCGCACGTGGATGCGGCCGAACGTTCCGTCCACGTGTCGGCCGAAAGAACAACTCCGATGGGGCCGATCAGCCGATGTGTCGACGATCCCACGTCGTGATCATGGGCGCCATGATCACCGTCTCCACTCTCACCAAGCACTACGGCGACCGGGTTGCCGTGGACGACATCTCGTTCGACGTCGCTGCGGGTCGTGTCACCGGCTTCGTCGGTCCGAACGGCGCCGGCAAGTCCACCACGATGCGCATGATGGTCGGCCTGACCCGACCCGATCGTGGCGGCGTCCGGTATCAGGGCGTCGAGTACACCCGGCTCCTCCGACCGGCGCGCGTCGTCGGTGCCGTGCTCGACGCTCGGTGCATGCACCCGGGCCGCACCGCCCGGAACCATCTGCGCGCAACCGCGGCACTCAGCGCCATTCCGGTTCGGCGCGTCGACGAAGTGCTCGCCGAGGTCGGGCTCGAGAAGGCGGCCGACCAGCGAGCCGGAGGCTTTTCGTTGGGGATGCGCCAACGTCTGGCGCTTGCCGGGGCCCTGCTCGGCGATCCCGAGGTGCTGTTGCTCGACGAGCCGTCCAACGGTCTCGACCCCGATGGGATCCGTTGGCTGCGCAACTCGCTCACGGCGTTCGCGCAGGCCGGTGGGACAGTGTTCGTGTCGAGCCACCTGATCGGCGAGCTCGAGATGTTCGCCGACGATCTCGTCGTGGTCGGCGGTGGACGGTTGCTGGCCGCCGAGCCCGTCGCCAGCACGCTCGCCCGCGGCCACTCGACGGTGGTGGTCCGCACACCCCAGCCCGTCGAGCTCGCCGAACTGCTCGACCGTCGCGACGTCCAGATCGAAGCGTTCGACGTGATCGACCAGCGACTCTCGATCCGGGGCACCACCACCGCCATGGTGTCGCAGATCGCATTCGATCATCGGATCCACGTGATCGAGATCAGCGAGACCTCACGTTCGCTCGAAGAGATCCTCCTCGACATGACCGGCACCACCGCTGAGTACGCGTCTGCGTGAACCCCCACCCGAAACAACCACTCGAGAGAACCATGACCATCACCACACCCCCCACCACGCCATTGGCACGACCAGACTCACTCCCGTTGCCGAAGCACTCGGTCAGTGAACGTGCCCGACGCGACGAGGTCGCATCGATGCCCACCGCCCTGCGGAGCGAGTGGATCAAGCTCACGACGCTGCGGTCCAACGTCACGATCCTCGCAATGACACCGATCGTCGGTGTGCTCCTGTCGTTCATCCTCGCCGTGTTCGTCGAGATCGACCCGGACACGGACAAGCCGTACAACATCGCCGAGACGTTCGTCTTCTCGACGTGGCTCACGATTGTGCTGGCGGCCATCGCCGGCGTCTTGATGTTCACGTCCGAAGTGCAGCACGGCACGATGGCGACGGCCGTGACCGCGCAGCCTGCGAGATGGGTGAGCGTCGCCGCCAAGGGCGCAATCGCAGCGTGCTTCGGTCTGACGATGGGCGTCATGGGGATGATCGGCGGCCTGAGCGGCACGCTGCTCGGTGGGCTCGACAGCGGCGACACCTCCACGATGCCGGCCAAGGCGCTGTGGGGGCTCTTCGTCGCCGCGCTCGCTCCACTGCTGGGTCTCGGGATCGGGATGATCCTGCGCCACAGCGCAGCAGCGGTGTCGATCCTGCTCATCTGGGTGTTCGTCGTGGAGATCACCATCAGAGCCCTCATCCCTGCCGACGTCCATCGGTTCCTGCCGTTCAGTGCCGCCAACGGTCTGCTCGGCACCGCAACAGGAACCGACAGTCCCGAGATGATCGCCGCCGAACTGAGCAAGTTGCAGAATGCGTTTCTGTTCGGCGGCTACGCCGCTCTGGCACTGGCAGTCGGGACGGTGCTCCTCTACCGACGCGACATGTCCTGAGCACGGTCGATCAGTGACGAACACCTCGGAAAGGTGGGCTTCAGTGATCGGACTCGAGGCGGAGGAGACCGTCGAGGATGAGGTCGAGGACGAGTTCGAAGCTGCTGGAGGTGTCGCCCGCGAGATGCTGGCGCACGTGGGCGACCATGTGCGGATGGTCGTCCTCCGAGATGCTGTCGACGAACTCGTTGGCACGCGCCTCGGGGTCGTCGCCCATGTTCAACCCGAGCTGCGCCAGCGTGTAGCCGAGCACGTGGTTGGTGACGGCGTGGAAACCGTGGTGAGCGAGTTCCGGCGACAGTCCGGTCGCGTCGAACAGCCTCAGCAGGTCATCCATCTGGCGGGTGCGCGCCGGACCGGGCAGATAGCGGAGCCAGAGCGCCGGCGCCCACGGGTGCCGAGCCAGTACGTCGCGAGTGGAGATGGTCAAGGCCCGAACCGCAGCCAGCGGTGCCACGTCCTCCCTGGGCTCGTCGATCTCCGCGGCAGCGGCATCGACCATCAGCGAGAGCAACTCGTCCTTGTTTGCCACGTGGTTGTAGAGCGACATCACTTCGTAGCCGAGGCTGCGGGCCAGGTTGCGCATGCTCAACGAGTCGACGCCGTCGCCATCCGCGAGCTCCATCGCGGCAGCGACGATGCGGTCGCGCTGGAGCGGTTCTCTGGGCATGGCTGGACTCATCTCGCCATCGATCATCGCAAACCCCTTGACTACGTACACTGTACGTAGAAATATGTACAGTGTACGTCACCACCCCCGAGGAGTTCATGTGAGCCGCCGTCCTACCACCACCGAACAGAACGAATCCGCCGACCACGCGTCGATCGTCGACCACTCGTCGAGCGAGACCACGATGACCGCGGCAGTCGCCCGGCGCTACGGCACCGCCGAGGTGGTCGCCGTCGAGAACGTGCCGACGCCGCGCGCCGGCAAGGGCCAGGTGCTCATCCAGGTCGAGGCGTCGTCGCTGAATGCCCTCGACTGGCACTTCCTGACCGGCACCCCGTACTTCCTCCGCTTGATCGCCGGTCTGCGTCGTCCGAAGCGGATCATCCACGGCGCCGACGTTGCGGGCACCGTTGCCGCTGTCGGCGCCGACGTCACCTCGCTGCACGTCGGCGACCGGGTGTTCGGCGAGAGCGCAGGTGGTGGCGGCTGCGCTCCCTACCTCGCCGTGGCCGCCGAGCGCCTCGTCCCCATCCCGACCGATGTGTCATTCCTGGCAGCTGGAGCGTCGCCGGTGGCCGGGATCACGGCACTGCAGGGGCTCCGAACGCACGGCGACACCCGACGCGGCGACCACGTGTTGATCAATGGTGCTGCCGGCGGTGTCGGCACCTTCGCCGTGCAGATCGCCAAAGCTCTCGGCGCAGAGGTGACCGCTGTGTGCAGCACACGCAACGTCGACATGGTCGAGCGAATCGGGGCCGACCACGTGGTCGACTACACGACCGACGACTTCGTGGCCGGCGGCGCGCGATTCGACGTGATGCTCGACAACGTCGGCAACCGGAGTGCCGCCGACTGCATCAGTGTGATGCGCCCCGGCGGTCGGTATGTCGCTGTGAGCGGTCCGAAGGAGAACCGTTGGCTCGGCCCGGTCGGCCATCTCATCGGAACCAGGTTCGCATTTCGCCGCACCGACGCTACGTTCCATCAGTTCACCGCAGCGGTCACTCCAGAGGACTTGACGTTCCTCGGTGAACTCCTGGCCAGCGGGCAGGTCGTTCCCGAGATCCAACGCACCGTCGGCCTCGAAGGAGTCGCCGACGCACTCTCCGAGATCGGCTCGGGTCACGCAAGAGCGAAGATCCTCGTCATCCCCACCTGACTTCCACCACCACCTCACTCGATGAAGTCCGTCACACTGCTGAGACCGAGCGCCGCAGCTCGCATCTCCGCGCTCGTCGTCCTCTTGGTGTTCGGAGCCGGGTGCCTCACGACGCGATCCGAGTCGCGTACGCCGCCCGATGAGTTCATCAGCGACGACGTGATCCACTTCATCTGCCTGGAACAGCGTCAGGTCGATCTTCGTCCGACTCCGTGCCGACTCGATGTCGACGAGCGATCCGTCGAGCCGATCGTCGCCGACACCGAAGCGGCCCCGGGGGGTGGACCCACCATCGCTCCCGACCGACGTCACGTCACCTTCCTTGCCAACATCAATCCAACGAGCTTCGACGAACCGTTCGTGTTCACCGTTCTCGACTCCGGAGACCGACCCGTCGGGCCGCTCGACGATCTGGGGTCGACCACCCGCCGAGTCTGGATGCCGTCGGGCGATGCCTTCGTCGCCATCACCGACACCGGCGTCGTCATCACTCCACTGGACGGAAGCGCGAGCCGTCTCGTCGAATTCGACCCGCCCGCACAGCCGTACAGCTTGGCTGTCTCTGCAAACAGCACGTTGATCGCGGCGGCAGTCGACAGCACTGTGTTGACCGACGGACCGTCGCGGCTTGCCGTGTACCGGCTCGACGATGGCAGCGAAATGTCGAGCACCGAGATGGATTTCATCTCCGACGTCGCCTGGTCGCCCGGCGGGCGCATCGCGGCCAGTTCGGAACTCGGACTCCACATTGTCGAGCCCGCATCCGGCGACTTCACGTTCATCGGCGCGCCGATCGACGAGCGATTCTTCGGACTCTCCTGGTCCCGCGACGGGACGCAACTCGCCGCGATCGTCGGACCGACACTGTTCTTGTACGACACCGACACCTGGCAACCCACCCAACTCCCCCCCGACGGCATGTACCTGGCGAGCGGCCCGCCCGCCTGGTCACCCGATGGAACGCAGATCGTCGTCTCAGGACGCATCAGTCTGGATGACCCACTCCCGCACCTCATTCTCGTCGACCCCGACACCGGAGCCGTCGACGACCTCACCCCGAATCCGCCGGCCGGCCACGGCTATGCGTTCCCGGTCTGGGGATGATCGGCACTGCTCGATCGGTTCGTCGTCGGCGAGATGCAGCACATGGCGAAAAGTTTGGCGCAGATCGGCCGGCCGTGTCGTTACAACAACGATGCGATCGATGACCATGACCACCGATGAAGCGACGTTCCGCGAATATGCCGCCGAGCTGACCCGCTACGCCTCGGCGGTCGCTGGACCAACCAACGCCGACGACGTCGTTGCTGACGCGTTCGCCGCGGCCTTCGCCTCGCCGAGATGGGCGTCGATCGCGGACCGGCGCGCCTACCTGTACCGAGTGGTGTTGAACCAGGTTCGCGATCGCCATCGCAGAAACAGCCGACGACAGCGACGCGACCTCTCGACACCTCGCGCAGCGCC
>JBBSOH010000233.1:0-5886 GCA_038259945.1 Acidimicrobiales bacterium | reverse complement strand
GGGCGACACGGTCTGCTCGTGTTCGTGGATGGCCGCCATGGCGACCCCACTCAGTTCGTGATCGATGCTCTGGTCGTCGCGATCGCTCATGACCGTGCCTCCGTGTCCCTCTCGTCGGGAAAGAATTCGTCGGGTCCGCCCAGCCGTCGACGCAGATTCGCCCGCGCCTTGGACAGTGCCGACTTCACCGTGCCGGTGGCGATGTCCATGATCTCGGCGACATCGGCCACCGACTGGTCCTCGGCGTAGTACAGCGTGGCCGCAACCCGCTGCTGCGGACTGAGCGACCGGGTGAGATCGGCCCACCGGGTGGATGCAGCGAATGACGCCGGGTCCGGCGAGCGGTCACCGTGCGTCGCCGCCCGATGGCCGAGCCGCTCGATCGCAGCGGCCTCGGAGCTGCGGCTGCGATGGTGGTCGATGAGCAGATTCCCCATCACCCGTCGACACCACGCCATCGGGGCGTCGTACGACACCAGTTCGTCTCGGTGGTGATGCGCCCGCAGCATCGTCTCCTGGGCGAGTTCCTGGCTGACGTGACGCGACGTCGACATGGCGAGCCCCATCGCGACCAGGCGCGGATAGGCCGAACGGAACAACTCGTCGTACTCGTCATCGGTCATCGGCACACCACACGTTCATTCTCCCCTTCACACCCCTTGACACGGATCACCGCGCACATCGGTTCCCATGATGTGCGGGCAAGTGTCGTGGACATGCGACGACCCGCCACGGCACGAGCCGGGGCGGGTCGTCGATCGAGATGATGTGGACGCGACGGGGTCGAAGACGCCGGGCGTTCAGTCGTTCTCGCCCCCGCCCGCACCCCTGAGCGTGATCTTGGAGTCGAACTGCTGCGTTCCGAAGGCGAACCAGCCGTCGGTATCGGAGCTGTCGAGCACGGCCACGCGGACTTCGATCGATTCACCGAGACCGATCGTGGCGTTCGCTCCGTGGAGGTGGAACTTCGTCTTCTTCCACGACGTGGCGTTGTTCACCTGGTGCGTGTCCGACCCCAGCAGGGTGCACTGGTTGAGCAGGTTGCACCGGTAGACGCCGACCTCGACATCGATCTTCTCGCGTTGAAAGTCCTTCGCCGCGATGTACAGCTCGACGTCCAGACCGCGATCGATCACGAGAGGGAAGAGCGTCGCGGCCCGGAACTTCATCACCTTCGTCGGGTCGGTTCCGCTCACACCGGCTGGGCCTCTCTGGACGAGCGCACCAGGGGCGTTGTCGCGGTCCGTGTCGAGGTTCACCAGCGGGACGTCGCGAGGAGCGTTGTCGAAGATCCCGAAGAACGCCGGAGCCCGCATCTCCGAGGCGAATCTGTTCCCGAGATACAGCGTCTGGGCGGGCCCGACCGCAGGCTGCGCCGGAACGGTGGTCGTCGTGGTCGTGGTCGTGGTGGTCGTGGTGGGAGCTGGACGTTCCGGCTCGGGAGCGGCCGGAGGCGTGGTCGTCGTCGTGGTGGTGGTCGGAGTCGTGGTCGGAGTCGTGGTGGTGATCGGAGTCGTGGTGATGGGAGTCGTGGTGATCGGAGTCGTGGTCGTCGTCGCAGCCGGACCGGCTGAGGGAGTCACCGTGGTCGATGGGAACGTCGTCGGGGCGACGCTCGGCGGCGTGGTGCCGGGCGTTGCGGGCGGCGTGGTCGTCGTTGCGGACGGCGTCGACGGAATGCGTGGCGTCGTGGTCGTGGTTGCCGGGCCCGACGCGGGGCGAACCGATGTCGGCGGGGCACCCACGGTTCCGTCGCCTCCGGTGGAGGTCGCCTCCGTGCCCGCATTTCCCGGTGGGGTCGACGAGTCGTCGGCCGAGCCGCTGCCTTCCGGATCGGTGGCGGCAGACGAATCGGTGACAGGTGACGCAGATTCGGTGGGTGCCGACACCTGCTCGCCCCGCTCGACGGACGGGTCGGGCACCTCCACGCCGGTGGCGTCGAGCACGACGACCGTGTCGCCTGGCGCCTGCAGATCTTGGGCGTCACCGAACGCGACGACCGCCGGGGGCGATGCTGCCATCACGGGCACGTTGATCGGAGGGGACGCGGCAGCGATGCCGATCGTGCTCGCCACGACGCTCGCTGCGGTGGCTGCCATGGTGGACGCCAGTCCGGCGCTGCCTGTCGACGCCGCTGTTGCGGCCGCCCCCGACGCAGTGCCGGATCCGGCTCCCGAAGCGGTTGATGCACCGGCCGAGGTCAGAGTCGAACCCCCACTCGTCGTCACTCCCGACCCGCCGGCCTGCGCCGAGGTCGAGCCGGCGTGCACGATGCCGCTCGGCTCGAAGAGTGCCAACTGTGCGAACCAGGCGAGCGGTCCGGTCATCAGGCGGAGCCGACCGAGCGACACGTTCAGGAACGCGCGAACGACGACGGGATCGAATTGGGACCCCGAACACGCCGCCAACTCCGTACGCGCTGCCTCGGCGCTCATCGGCTTCTTGTACGAGCGCGCTGACGTCATCACGTCGTAGGAGTCGGCAACGGTCACCACCCGCGCAGCGAACGAGATGTCGGTTCCGCTCAGGCCCTGCGGGTACCCGCCGCCGTCGAAACGTTCGTGGTGTTGCCACACTGCCTGGATCGAGTCACCGAGCCAGTCGGACAGAGGCGCAACGAGCGCTCGGCCTTCGTCGGGATGGGTCTTGACGACGTCGTACTCGGCGTCGGTGAGGCGACCGGGCTTGTTCAGGATCTCGGTCGCGATCGCCGTCTTGCCGACGTCGTGGAGCAGCGCAGCCCAACGCAGCTTGTCGAGTTCGGACCCGGTCAGACCGAGTTCGTCGCCGATGAGGTGGCTGTAGGCGCGCACGCGTTCGGAATGACCGCGGGTCAACCGATCGTGGTGGCTGAGGAGCCCGACGAGTTCCAAGAGGCGCTCAGCGGCTTCCTGCGGGGTCTCACCCGACGGCACCTCCCGCGCTGATTCGAGCCGGGCGCGCAGCTGCGCTGTGGTTCCCGTGCGCATCGCCACTGCGAAGCGCGACGGAGCGTGATCAGGGAAGACGAGCGTGAGCTTGAGGAGTACCGACAGGGGCAAGAGGCGGCGCGCCACACGGTCGACCGCCATCATCGCAACGGTCGAGATGGCGACGATGCCCAACCACCGCACCACCTGCGTCGGCCATCCGGACGCAGCCGGCAGCAGTCCGGAGAGGACGAATGCGACCGTCATCGCAGCCATGAACGGCACGACGAAGATCGTCACGCGAACGAACCACGCAAGCGCGGGCCTGCCTCTCCATCCTGCGCTGCGCGCTGTCGTGTCCGCCATGTGATGTTGTCGTTTCCGTTCGTGGTCCATCCGCCTGAACGGGACCAGATCTCGGGAAGTTACGCATCGCGACGATTTTTGGACAGTGCGTCAGCCAACTCTTGTGTTGATCTTGATCGCACGACCGTGGCGGACCGTCGGATCGACGCAGCCAGCACCCGAAGCTCACTCGCCGTGACAACGCACGCACCGTCGGGGAGGGCCCACCGAGGACATTCGTCGGCGCACTGTTGCGAGCCCGGACCCCGACCGTTCAGCTGATCGACTGTGGGGTCCGTTCCGTCACCACACCCGCATCCACTCCGATCACGCGGGTGAACTCGATCGCCCGCAGCAACGCGCGGTCGTGGGTGACCAGCAGGATGGTGCCGTCGAAGGCAGCGATGGCGCGCTCCAGCTGTTCGATCGCGTCGAGGTCGAGGTGGTTGGTCGGTTCGTCGAGGACGAGCAGGTTGGCACCGTTCGCCATGAGGACGGCCATCGCCGCTCGAGTCCGCTCCCCCGGCGACAGCGTGCGGCCCGGTCGATCGAGTTGATCGGGCCCGAGCCGGAACTTGGCGAGCAGCGTCCGCGCCGTCGCCGTGTCCATGCCGGTGATCGAACAGAACGCAGCGAGCAACCCGTCGTCGCCGACCAGGCCGTCGCGAGCCTGCTCGATCTCGCCGATCACGACCGACGATCCGAGCCCCGCCCGTCCCGATGTCGGCTCCCTGCGCTCCAACATCAGATCGAGCAACGTCGACTTCCCCGAGCCGTTCGGCCCGACGATCGCGATTCGGTCTCCGTAGGCGATGTCCAGATCCACCGGGCCGAGGCGGAAGTCGCCACGCGCCACCACGGCACCGTTCGCCGAGGCCACGATGTCGCCGCTGCGTGCGACCGTCGGGATCGAGTACCGCAGCTCCCATGCCGTGCGCGGCTCGTCGACCACGTCGAGTCGCTCCAGCGCTCGGTCGGTTCGCGCCGCCTTGCCGGCGAGTTGTTCGGTCTGGTTCATCTTGAAGGCACGGATGAACTTGTCGGACTCGTCCGACTTGCGGACACGGGCCGCTCCCTGGCTCGCCCATTCCCGCTCACGCTGACCGCGGTCGACGAGCGCCTGACGCTTGTCGTCGTACTCGTCGTAGCGCTGCTGTGCGTGCAGCTTCGCCAGAGCGCGCTCGTCGAGAAAGGCGGTCCAGCCGCCGGCGAACCAGGACACCCGACGCGAGTGATGGTCGATCTCGACCACGTCGGTGACCGTACGTTCGAGGAACGAGCGGTCGTGGCTGACCAGCGCGACCGGAGCATCGAGCCCGACGACCCACTTCTCGAGCCGGTCGAGTCCGTCGAGGTCGAGGTCGTTGGTGGGCTCGTCGAGCAACACGACGTCGAAGCGCGAGAGCAGCAGGGACGCAAGTGACACTCGCGCTGCCTCCCCACCCGACAAGGTCGCGGTCGGCTGCGACCGCACGCGCTCGGTCAGCGAGAGGTCGGCGAACACCTGGCCCGCACGGGCGTCGAAGTCCGCGGCGCCGAGCGACAGCCATGCCTCGAGCGCATCGCTGTACTGGTCGTCGCTGCCCGGTCGCCCCTCCGCCATCGCCGTGGTGGCGGCGTCGAGTGCCGCCTGCGCATCGCTGACACCGGTGCGCCGGGCGAGGAATGCGTCGACGGTCTCGTCGGATCGACGGTCGGCTTCCTGTGGGAGATACCCGACCGTGGCCGAGTCGGGCACCAGAGTCACCGAGCCCTGTATGGACGTGGTCGTGTCCGCCAACCGGTCCCCCAGCGCCTGGAGCAACGTCGACTTCCCGATCCCGTTCGGGCCGATCACACCGACGCGATGGCCGGGCGAGAGTGTGAGTTCGACGTGGGCGAGCACGTCGAGTGCGCCGCGTGAGACCGTGAGGTCGCGAGCGATGAGGGAAGCGGGCATTCGGGTCTCCTGTGTTCAGCGGTGCGGCAGCGCCGAGCGGGCCGCCGTCGATGCGTCGATGTCGTGCAACCTCTGTTGTTTCTTCCGGGAGCGATCAACAGAGGTCGGTGGACGTCACTCGTTCTTCACAGGTGCTTCATGAGCGACGACAGTAGTCTCGACGTTCCCTTCCCGCTCGGCCGGATTCGGTCGAGCGCACGATTCCCCTCCTCTCCACAGCTTCCAGCACCTTCCTCTCACGTGTCGACGATCAACCTCCGCCCGTGGCAGCGCGACGCATTCGCCCTGTTCATGGACGGTGGACGACCGCACCCCGTCACCGGCGAGATCGCCCCCGACTTCCTCACCGTCGCCACCCCGGGGGCCGGGAAGACCACCTTCGCCCTCACCTGCGCGCGGGCCACCCTGGCCGAGGAGAACCGGCCGCTGATCGTGGTCGCACCGACCAGCCACCTCAAGACCCAGTGGTCACTGGCGGCGCATCGGCTCGGGCTGCAACTCGACCCGCACTGGTCGCCCGGCGACGGACTCGCTCGCGACGTCCACGGCCTCGTCACCACCTACCAGCAGGTGGCCACCGGTGCCGCCGCTGCCAAGCTGGCCGGGCTGTCGGCCGAGGGCTTCGTGATCCTCGACGAAGTCCACCACGCCGGCCACGAGAAGGCCTGGGGCGACGGGATCCGCAAGGCCTTC
>JBBSOH010000232.1:0-5967 GCA_038259945.1 Acidimicrobiales bacterium | reverse complement strand
TCTGGAAGTCGGGCTTCTACCGGATCGCCGTCGACTCGGGCGTGCCGGTGACACCCAGCTACCTCGACTACCGACGCCGACGCGGTGGGTTCCTCGCACCGATCACGATGACGGGTGACGTGCACACTGACATGGACGCGATTCGCGCGGCGTATCCCGAGGCGAAGCAGATGGCCAAGCACCCCGACAAGTTCGGCCCGATCGCCCTGAGCGCCGAAGCCGACTGACACCTCGGGGATGTGCCCGGCAGCTCCGGCCGTCGCTCAGACGGGGACGGGGTCGAGTCGGCTGACTTCGTCGGGTGATGCGTGCTCGCCCTCGTCCGCGGTGGGAGCTCCGTCGATCATGTTGCGGCCTGCGTTGCGCAGAGCGGCGAGTGCAACGAGGTAGAGCACGAGTCCGATGAGCACCGTCCGGTCGAAACCGAACGACATCGATGCAACGGTGGTCAGCGACGACCCGATCACGGAGAAGAAGCCGTTGACCGCCCAGCACCACGCAACGAACCGGCTGCGCTGGTTCTCGTCACGCTCGGCGGTGAGCAGCGACGCACGGTCGATGCCCGCCGGGAGGAACACGCCGAGCGCCATTCCGACCGGGAAGAGCATCAGCACGACGAGTGCGATCCGCAGCGGCTCGCTCCACGCCAACGCGATGTCGGTGATCGGATCGCTGACCGCGAGGTAGAGCAACGTCACCAGGAACAGGACGCCCACTGCTGCAGGAAGCCCGACGGATGGCTTGGCGCCGATGCGACCGGAGAACCGTGCGCCGATCGCCGTGGCCAACAGCAGCGTGAAGAGCGAGACGGACAGTGACAACGTCGGATAGCCGAGCAGCAGTGAGAACCGTTGGATCATCGAGATCTCGATGAACATGAAACCCAGCCCGATCGATGCGAAGTAGGCGAACATCCGCCCGCGACCGGCGACGACCTCGCCGGCTTCACCAGCGGTACGACGCCGTCGTGTCAACAGGAACGGCAGCCACAGGAACAGCGCCGCCACGAACACCGCAACCGAGATCAGGACGAGGAGCAGGCGCTCACCGATGGCGATCTCGGTGTCCTCGTACGACCGACTCCAATCGCCCACGACGTCCTCGAAACCGCTGAAGTGCCAGAAGAACGGCCGGTTGTCGTCGATCGAGGAGATGTCGTAGTCGTACGCGTTGACGATCTCGTCGACCTGGGCAGGTGAGCCGGTGATGATGTCGGTCGTGATGCCGGAACCCGGGAGCGACCCGTCGGGGAGATGCAGGGTCTCGGTGGCCGGGATCCGGGTGACCGACTCGACGATCCGGTCCGAGGCATCGGCTTCGGGAGGGTTCTTGAACAGCAGCATGGTCGACGCACGGTCGAGGTCGTTGTCGCCGCGGTTGACGAGCAGTGCGGTCTGTGCGGCGAAGTCGACCTGCTCGCCGTCGAGTGCTTCGCGCGCCGTCACGAGGTATCGGGCGGTGCGGGTGGGCCGCGAGTCGAAGGCGAAGTCGCCGAACTGGGTGACGACCATGCCGTCGGGCGTGAGGTGGTCATACGCCTCGGCGATCATCTCCTCGGTGTACAGGTAGCTCTCGGACAGAACGAAGGCCCCCGAGGTGGCTGCGTTGGACGCGGCGTAGGAGTCGGGCGCCACGAACCAGACCATGTCGTACTGGTTGTCGGTGCGGGCGAGGAACGTGCGTCCGTCGCCCTGGATGTAGTCGACGTCGTCACGGTTGGCGATGTTGCCCGAGAAGTCTGCGAACTCGTTCTCGAGCAGGTCGACGGTGACCGGGTTGAGTTCGACGGCGTCGATCTGTCCCACGCCGTAGGTGAGGGCGGCTTGGATCTCGTTGCCCCCGGCGGCACCGATGATCAGGATCCGGTCGGGGTCGCGGCCCAAGGCGGCGAAGGGGATCTGGCGGGTGTCGTCGTCGAAGCGGGCCGAGGTCTCCCGGGTGCCGTCCCACTTCCAGATCGACGAACCCCACAGGCCATCGTGGTGCAGCACGTACAACTCGCCCTCGTCGGAGGGCACCGCCACCGCATCGACGCGGAACACTGCTCCCCAGTCGCCCGCAGCCACTGCGTCGCCGTCCTTGAGGGTCTTGGTGTCATCGGCGCGGACGTCGAAGGTGCCGGCGGCGACCGTGGCCAACAGAGCGACCACGGCGATGCCGATGTGGCGCGGGTTCCACGTGGAACGGGTGCGGACCGTGATGGCGAGACCGAGCGCGACGAGGACGACGTTCGCCACCAGGATCATCGCCGGCGGCCCGATCGTCAGCTGCAGCGGCACGGCGGTGAGGCAGCCGAGTGCCGCACCGAAGAGGTCCCAGAAATAGAGGCGCCGGACCTCGCGGGCCTCGGCGACGATCAACTTCGCGAGGATCAGCCCGACGCCGAAGAACACGGCGGTCAGCGAGATCGAGATCACGAGCAACCGGACGAGTTGTTCGAGGGCGTCGCTCTTGCTGCCGATCCAGATCAGGTTCGTGTCCGTGCCGATGCGGGCCACGACGACATAGGCGACAGCGCCGCACAGACCGGCGACGGGTGCGGCCCTGCGGACCAGTTGCAGCGTGTCCATGCTGCGGAGTCGGGAGGACAGGGCGATCGCCGAACTGGCGGCGCCGAGGCCGAGCAGCGCCAGACCGATGACGAAGTAGGTGTAGTAGTAGAAGATCTTGAACGAGATGACGCGGGTGTAGGCGATCTCCAGGCTGAGCCCGACGAAACCGACGACGAACGCCGAGGCGAGGCGCAGGTTCAGGTGTCGTGAGATCGCACCCGGGCGCGCCACATCAGCAGATTCAGTCGGTTCAGCCATCGGTGCGAGACTCTACTCGCCGACGATGTCACCAACGGGTGTGCACGCCGCCCGAAGTACCGGGCACTTCGAAGCGGTCGGTCACCAGCGGTTCGCGACGACGCCGACCCGGTCGTACTGGTTTCCGAGGACCACGCCGAGCTTGCGCTGCTCGCCGTCGGCGAGAGTGATGCCGGGACGTCCATGAGCCCAGCGGTAGTTGCAGATCACGCCGACGTCACCCTCGCTCCAGTCGAGCGGCATCCCGAACTCGTCGTACAGGTCGATCCACTGCTGGATCTCGTCGACGGAGAACTCGCTGTCGTCGCCGAAGGTCATGTGCAGCGGGCGCTGCTCGTAGGGGAGGTGCTGGACGAGCGGCCACGTGTCGAACCACATGCCGTGGTCGGCGAGGCTGCTGTACAGGACGTTGCGATCGAGGCCGGGGAAGTACTCGAACGCCGAGCAGTAATAGCGGGTCTCGAGCAGCCGATCCGGTCCCCAACTCACGGCGAGACGCTGATCTCGGGCCTTGGATGCGGCTTCGTCGGGATCGTCGGTCTGGAACGACTGTTGCCAGTGGTTGTAGACGCCGAACTCGGTCTTGCCGACGAAGGCATCCCGATCGGTCAGGTTCCGGTGGTAGCAGACTCCCAGATCCTTCAGCTTGCGGCCGAAGTCGGTGGTCAGGAGCCGGTCGGTGGCCGCCACCGAGTCGGACACGAAGGTGGCACCGCGGCTCGCGCCTCGCGTCGCCGATGGGTCGGTGTGCGTCGGAGGAAGGACGTCCTTGGCGAGGAAGCTGATCACGCGCGTGCTGCGCCCCACGTAGGCCATCTCGTGGTGGTAGTGCAGCCAGGCGCTGAGCGGTGCGCCGATCTCGTAGACGTTCGCCTCGATGTTGCCTCGCGGATTCGCTCCGCCGTCGTACGACATCTCCGCGTCGATGACGAGTTTCGCCACCGAGCGCATGTCGGCGAGGTCGCCGAGGCCGGTGTTGGTGACGTGGACGAGGCCGACGCGGTCGTACATGGCGCGCATCGCCACGCCGAGATCCGAGTCGTGAGACAGGTCACTGAGGTCGAAGTCGTTGCCGTCGAGTGTGTACGAATCGACAGCAAGCGGACGTGTGCCGTGCCACCACCGCGGTTCGACGATGTGGTCGAGCGGTGCGAGTTCGGAGTATTCGACGATGGCCACGTGCAGCCGTCCGATCACGGAGTCCGGTGGTCGAGCACATACCCGACCGATGTGATCGGGAATCGTACCAGTGGGGGCCGTGTGAACCGTCGGCGAAACGTCAGCCCGAGTTGCGGATCCCCGTGGCGATCGCGTTGATCGTCAACTGGATCCCGCGCTGCACGAGTTCGCCCTCCGGGTCGACACCAGGATCGGATCCGTCCGCATCGGCGCGGTATCGACGCAACAGATCGACCTGCATCACGTGCAACGGGTCGAGGTACGGATACCGGTTGCGCAGGCTGCCAGCGAGCAACGGGTTGTCGCTGAGCGGGTCGGGTGACCCGGTGATCCGCTCGTGCCACCGGCGGGTGAGCGTGTGCTCGTGCTCGATCCGGGCGAAGATCTCCGAGCGTGCCATCTCGTCGGTCACCAGGGCATCGGCGTAGCGTCGGCCGATCTCGATGTCGGCCTTGGCGAGCACCATGCCCATGTTGTCGGTGATCGTGCGGAAGAACGGCCAGCCGCCGTACATCTCCCTCAGCATGTCTCCCGCCGCCTCGCCTCCGCCGACGTGTGTGTCGGCGAACGACTCGAAGGCGGACCCGGCCCCGTACCAGGCGGGGATCATCAGGCGGCACTGGGTCCAGCCGAACACCCACGGGATCGCGCGGAGGTCTTCGATCGCCCCGGACTTCTTGCGCGATGCGGGGCGACTCCCGACGTTCAGCGTTGCGATCTCGTTGGTGGGGGTGATCTCTCGGAAAAAGGTGACGAAACGGTCGTCGCCGTACACCAGTGATCGGTAGGCGTCGAACGCCGTGTCGGCGAGGGTCGCCATGATCTCGCGGTGCTGATCGCTTCCGGCGTCGTCGCCGTCGACGTCGGTGCACGAAGCGCTGATCGTGGCGGCCACCAGCGTCTCCAGGTTGCGGCGGGCGAGGGCCGGTTGCGCGTACTTCGCTGCGACCATCTCGCCCTGCTCGGTCACCCGGATCGCCCGATCGACCGAACCGGGAGGCTGAGCGAGGATGGCCTGATAGGCAGGGCCGCCACCACGACCCACCGTTCCTCCACGGCCATGGAAGAGGCGGAGGCGAACAGATGCCGCCGCAGCCACGTCGACCAGGGCGGCCTGGGCAGCGAACAGGTTCCACTGCGACGACAGGTAGCCGCCGTCCTTGTTCGAGTCGGAGTATCCGATCATCACCTCCTGGACGTTGCCGCGGGAGGCGATCACGTCGCCGTAGACCGGATGTGCGAGCAGCGAAGCGAGAGTGTCAGCCGAGCCGGCGAGGTCGCCGATGGTCTCGAAGAGCGGCACGATGTCGAGGTCGCAACCGGCGGGGGAGTGGGAGGTGGCGGTGCGCATCAGCCCGACCTCCTTGAGGAGCACGGCCACTTCGAGCACGTCGCTCACCGCGGTCGCCATGGAGATCACGTAGTGTGGCACGGCCCGCTGCCCGAGTTGTCGGACAGCGGTGGCGGCAGCATCGAGCACGTCGAGTTCGCCCACGGTCGTCTCGGTGTACTCCGCCGTGGGGTGCCGCAGCAGACGCGGCGAGGCGAGTTCGTCGGTGAGCACGGCCACTCGGCCCATCTCGTCGAGGTCGAGGTAGTGGGACGTGACGCCTGCGCCGGCCAACAGGTCGCTCACCACCACCTCGTGCACTGCGGAGTTCTGGCGCATGTCGAGTCCGCAGAGGTGGGCGCCGAAGACGGCGAGTGCCCGCTGGACGGGTTCGACCGACACGGTGGCGAGGTCGGACGCACCATGCGACCGCAACGACGTGGCGACCACGTCGAGGTCGGCGATCAGTTCGTCGAGCGCGGTGTACGCAGGCAACTCGATCCGGGGGCGTGGGCCACCGATCTCGTCGACCTCGTCACCGAGGACGTTCTCGGCGAACGCATGCAGCCGTGCGTACATGCCGCGCAGCGCCCGGCGGTACGGCTCGTCGGCGCGGAACGGGGAGTCGTCGCCCGATGCGTCGGCGAG
>JBBSOH010000231.1:0-5967 GCA_038259945.1 Acidimicrobiales bacterium | reverse complement strand
GAGGAGCTTGTCGAGGAACGCCCACAGGAACACGAATCCGATCGAGAGTCGTGCTGCGGCCCAGGCGTATCCCGCGACGGTCGACTCGACCGGCGATCGCGCGCCGGCTGCGGGATCGATCTCGTCGACGTGGGGCGGCGCTGCGTCCACATCGTTCTCGGTGACCAAGACTTTCGACATCGAATTCTCCCTTGTTGGTGCCCGGGTCGGCCCGGCCGTGTCCCAGACTCGTCCGACGTCGTCACCGGCGACAGGGCCAGAGGTCCCGGCACCGAAGTTCAGTTCCAGGCCCCGATGACGTACATCCAGGCTCCAGCGAGTTCGGCTGCGGCGTGGGTCGGAGCTTCCGGCGTGGCGGTCAGGCCGGGGGATCGATCTTGTACATCAGCCAGGACCATCGTGTGTCCTGTGTCCTGTGTCCTGCGTCCTGCGGCCAGGGCCGAACGTGCCTGCGTCTGAGGACCAACGCCCCTGGCGAGCCTGTCGCACACGGCCGACGATCGGGATCATGATGGATTCCTCCACCGCGAGCCAGCACGACAGGGAGAGCACGGATCAGCGAGTGGTCGACACCATCGTCCAGCGCTTCCTCGATCGGGTCGAGCACAGTCCTCGGCGATCGGCGATGCGCCATCAGGTGGACGAGCGTTGGGTCGACATCTCCTGGGCCGAATACGGCACGGCCGTGGCCGAAACGGCGGCTGGGCTGATCGAACGGGGCGTGTCGCCGGGTGACCGGGTGGCGCTGCTCTCGTCGAACTCGCCGTTGTGGCACATCGCCGACGTTGCGATCCTGATGTGCGGAGCGGTGTCGGTGCCGATCTATCCGACGAGTTCGTCGTCCCAGGTGGCCCACGCCCTCCAGGACTCCGGCGCAACGATGTGCTTCGCGTCCGACGCGGAGCAGGTCGCCAAGATCCTGCTGCACTCCGACGATTCGCCGGACCCCGTTCGCATCGTCATCTTCGACTCGACGAGCGGCCTGGATCGGCCGGACCGGATCGAGACGCTCGACCAGCTCCGCAGAGTCGGCGACGTCGATGCGGTGGCAGCACGAGCGAGCCGAGTGCGACCCGATGACGTGGCGACCCTCGTGTACACGAGCGGTACGACAGGCCCGCCGAAGGGGACGATGCTCACCCATGCGAACATCACCTGGACGATCGATTCGGTGACCGAGATGGTGGGACTCCGTTCGGACGACCGGATGCTCTCCTACCTCCCGATCAGCCACATCGCCGAGCGGATCACGAGTCACTTCGGCATGCTCGCTGCTGGTGGCCAGACCTGGTTCGCGAGGAGCCTGGCGTCGGTGCCCGAGGACCTGCGCGCATGTCGCCCGACGGTCTTCATGGCCGTCCCACGGGTGTGGCAGAAGCTGCATGATTCGATCCTCGACCAACTCGACTCGACTCCTGTGCATCTGTCCGTTCTCGTCGACCGTGCGGCGACCGCCGTCCCCGGCCCGGGTCGGCCGTGGTGGTCGGTCACCGGACTGGCAACCGCCGGAACCCGCTTCTCGATCGATCAGACCATCGGGCGGGTGATCCGACGCAAGGTCGGACTGGATCGCGCTCGCCTGCTCGTCTCGGCTGCTGCGCCGATCCATCCCGATCTGGTTCGATGGTTCGGAGGAATCGGGCTCCCGATCGTCGAGGTGTACGGCCAGACCGAGGACTGTGGGCCTGCCACCATCAACCCTCCCGACGCGATCCGGGTGGGGTCGGTGGGGCTCCCGATCCCCGGTCTGGAGGCGATGGTTGCCGACGATGCTGAACTCCTCTTCCGTGGCGGGAGCGTCTGCGCCGGATACCACGGCTTGCCCGATGCGACCGATGAACTGATCGACGCGACCGGTTGGCTGCACAGCGGTGACCTCGGCCGGATCGACGACGACGGCTACGTGTGGATCACGGGCCGCAAGAAGGATCTGATCATCAATGCAGCCGGCAAGAACATCGCGCCGTCGGAGATCGAATCGTCGCTCACGATGGAGTCGTTGATCGGCCAAGCCGTCGTGATCGGTGAGGGTCGGCGGTATCTCACCGCACTGATTGCACTCGACGGCGATACAGCCTCGGAGTGGGCTCGGCATCACGGCACTTTCACCGAGGTGGCCGAACTCGTCCACGACGAGGAGTTGCGCTCCGAGATCGCCGCGTCCGTCCAACGGGTCAATGCACGTCACGCACCGGTCGAACAGATCAAGTACTGGCGGCTCCTGCCCGAACCGCTGACGATCGAGAACGACGAACTGACGCCGACGATGAAGGTGAAGCGACCGGTCGTACGGGATCGACACATCGACCTCATCGAGGAGATGTACGCGCAAGGCGACTTCGCAGCGTCCGCACCCGGCCGCTCGCTGTCGAGCGGAGGATGATGACGACATGGAACGCGTCACCAGGACGGATGCCGGCTTCAACCGGGAGATGGCAGGGCGATTCCGAACCGCTGCGTCGCTGCTTCGAATCCAGCATGCTGATCCTCGGCGCATCGACGCGTACGAACGTGGCGCCGACGAACTCGACCGGTTGGCGGAATCTGCGGCGTCGATCTACGCCCGCGAGGGCATCGACGGGCTGATCGCGCTCCCGACGATCGGACGCGCGCTGGCGTCGGCGATCGCCGACGTGGTGGAGTTCGGCCACTGGCGATGGCTCGATCGGCTGCAGGGCGATGTCGATCCCGAACGAGTGCTGGCGTCGATCCCGACGGTCGGCCCCGCACTGGCTCATCGCCTCCATGTCGAAATGCACGTGGAGTCACTCGACGATCTCGAACGAGCGGTCTACGACGGTCGCCTCGGGCGAATGCGCGGTATGGGCGACAAGCGCTGGCACGCAATCAGAGACGCACTGCACGCACGCCGGCTGCAGCGTTCGATGCCGGCCCACGACGCTGCCGAGGAGCAACCGACGGCGGGCCCGAGTCGGCCGACGAGCGATGTCGTGCTGAGCATCGACGACGAGTACCGGACCAAGGCGGATCTCAACCAACTGGCGACGATCGCACCGCGCCGCTTCAACCCGACCCGCGCTCACTGGTTACCGGTTCTCCACACCGAACGGGAGGGCCAGCACTTCACGGCGATGTTCTCCAACACCGCCCGGGCCCACGAACTCGGCCACATCGACGACTGGGTCGTCGTCTCCGTCGACGGGACCGACGACAAGCACTGGACCGTGGTCACCGAACCGACGGGTCCCAGGGCGGGGCAGCGAGTCGTGCGTGGCGAAACGGCCTGCACACACGACAGTGTCGGTGGCTGTCTCGGTCTCGACGCCCAGTGAGCGTCTCCGGTTGATGGACGAAAGGCCCTGTTCGGTCGCTCCCCACGCTGCGCACGATGACGGCGAGGAGGTGAGTCGTGAGAAACCTGATCGTCGGAGTCGACGGAACAGAGGCATCACTCCAAGCGCTCGCATGGGCGGCAGAGACGGTCGGCAACACGGGGCGCCTCCACGCTGTCGTGTCCGTGAATCCCTGGACCGAGAACCTCGTGGACAAGATCACGCGCGACCCGGTCGGATATCGAGATGCGATCGAGTCCGCACTCGTCGAGCAGTGGACGAGCGACGCCGGATTCGCGGTGGGAGAACTCGTGACGTCGCTGAGTTCGGAGGCGATGGCGCCCGCTCTCGATGGGGCTGCGCAGGCCGACCACGCCGATGCGATCGTCGTCGGTGCCCACCGCGGAATCGCAGTCGCCGGCGGCATGGTCAAGCGAATCGGTCATTCGACGAACGCCCTCCTGCGGTCGACGAAGCATCCCGTGGTGGTCGTGCCGGATGGTGTGGCCGTCGGTCTCGATGACGGCAACGTCGTCGTGGGCATCGGTCATGGTGATGCGACTCGCAGCGCAGTGCGCTGGGCCGCTCACCTCGCGCGGCATCGACGGGTCAGGATCGAACTGTTGCATGCCGTGGGTGACGCTCCGGTCTTCCAGGCCGATGGGCCGCTCGATCTTGCTCGCTACGAAGTGGGTGCGGTCGACCAGTCCTCGTGGGAGGTCGGTCGAATCGGGCACTTCGCGGAGTTGATGCAAGCGCTCAGCGGCCCGGATCTCGACATGAGGATCTCGACGCCCCCTGGTCTGGCCGCGTTGCGCCTGGATGAAGCAAGTGACCGGTCGGCGCTGCTCGTGCTCGGTCGCCACCGTTCCATGTTTGACCGAGGGCATCACACGGCGCAGCCGCTGCGTCATGCCCTCACACACGCCCGTTGCCCGGTCGTGGTGATCCCCGACCACCCGGCCGATGATCTCGTGGTGGACACAGCGGCGTCCGCGTGACCGTGACCGCGACCGCGAAACGAGTCTCGTCCTGATCGCCCACGATCACCAGCGTTGGTCCCTTGCTGCGACCGCACGGTTCGTGTGGACCATCGCATCGATCTTCGTCGTGGAGAGTGTGATCCTGGGGCTGGCTGCGCTCCCGGCGGTCTCCTTCTTCCGATGGCACGTGACGTGGCCCATCGACTCGTTCGCCGTCGAAACGGTCGTGCTGGCCATGGCGTTGGTTCCGTCGTATCTGATCTTCGCGATCCTGCTGATGGCGCTCTCCGCCCTGGCGATGCGTGTGCTGGGTTGGCGGCCCGTTGCGCCGTGCGAGATGCCGATCGCCGAACTCGGTTGGCCGTTGTGCGACTGGGCCCGCTACCAGATCTCCGCGCACGTCGTCGCGTTCCTCGCCGGTGGCCTGCTGCGTGCCACCCCTGTCTGGTCGGCCTACATGCGTTGGAACGGCGCACGCTTCGGGCGGCGGGTGTGGGTCAACAGCCTCGGCGTGACCGACCACTGCCTGTTGGAGTTCGGCGACGACGTCGTGATCGGAGCGGGCGTGCACCTGTCGGGGCACACCGTCGAGCAGGGAGTGGTGCGAACAGCCCGTGTGAAGATCGGAGCCGGCTCGACCATCGGTGTCAATGCTCACGTGGAGATCGGCGCCGACATCGGCTCGCGTTGCCAGATCGGGTCGCTGTCGATGATTCCGAAGTTCAGCGTGTTGAGTGGTCCGGGCACGTATGTCGGTGTTCCCGCCCGACTCATCGTGCACGACGCGACCCACGACGCAGCGGACCGAGCATGAGCGAGCGACACCTTCGAGATCTCCACACGGGTGACGCTCCGCCGATGGTGCTCGTGCCGGGCATCGACGGCACGGCGCTGCTGTTCTATCGACAGCAGCCGTTGCTCTCGGAGCACTTCGACACGATCGCCTTCCCGCTTCCGACGGCGTCGGTGTCGTCGATGACGATGAACTCGCTCGTGGTCGACCTGGCCCGTCTCGTCGAAGAAGTGTCGAGCGACGGGGTGGTGCTGTTGGGCGAATCGTTCGGGGGTGCGCTCTCGATGTCGCTCGCCCTGCAACGTCCCGATCTGGTGCGCGGCCTCGTCATCGTCAACTCCTTCCCGTTCTTCGACGAGCGGCTCAAGCTGCGGGCGGCACCGTGGCTGCTGCGTGCGATTCCGTGGGCGGCGATGCCGATCGTGCGTCGCTACACCTCCGACCACCTGCACAGTCCGCACACGAACCGGGAGGACGTCGAACAGTTTCGCGAGCGGGCGAAGTCGATCGACCGGGACAGCTACATCCGCCGCATGCAGATCCTCGCGAAGTACGACATCCGCGAACGGCTCCACGAGATCGAGGTGCCGACACTGTTCCTGGCCGGCGACCGGGACCGCCTGTTGCCGTCGGTCCGGTGGGCGCGCTACATGCACCAACGGGTGGAGGGCTCCGTCCTCGAGATCCTGGAGGGGTACGGCCACGTCTGTCTGATCGACCACGACCTGGATCTCACCGAGTACGTCGAACCGTGGTGGAACGAGTCCGTCCGTCGGCGCGTTCCTGGGTCGCCGGACGTCTCCGCCGACAGAGGTTGACGCTCTGTCGACCCGGTCGAGCTGGATCTACGGTGGGGTGGCGATCAACCCGATGACCAAGGCGGCCCGCAGCAAGCTGT